>JAJYHW010000002.1 GCA_021784535.1 bacterium | reverse complement strand
TCCATATATTTTTGAGTACTTTATTTTTAAAAATTCTGACACATTCATACCAGTACGGATGCCGTTCCAGCCATACCCTCAGGGTTTCACAACCTGCGATCCAAAAACGTACAAAAACATAAGGACTATAAACAATTGCATATTGTGTATATGAATACAGAGCAAAGTCACGTTTGTATCGGCTAACTCCGCGGGAAAAATCAAATACAGTTATTCCCTTTTCTTTAAGTTGCGGCAGCAGTAAATATGTCAATACAAGACCCGGAGCAAATTGCCGGTATCGCACGTCAAATGAGGTCCCCGTACTGCCAAATACATTATCTACAACAAATCCATAATTGTAACAAACAGGATTATCCTTATAAGAGAGTATGGCAAACCAGAGAGTTCCGGGTGCAAACGTATCTAGTGCTTTATAAAACGTATCCAAACGTGTATCTGAAAGTGTTTCTTTAAAATTTTTCTTTTTTGCACTCTTCTTTTCTATTGCACGAATAGTTTGCACATGCTGATAAGTATCATCAGTAAATATCTTTAATACAAAATTATTTTTTTCTTCTCGTATCGTCTTTAGTATCCCTTTTTTATTTTTCCATGACAGAAAACGATGCGGATCAGGCCCCAATACCAAAAAGGGGCTTTTTGATGTTTCAAAAACTCCTAGCTGGTTAACATATGGAACAAGACTGCGCAAAAGGCTTTCATCAATTTCTGATAAATAAAAATTACCAAGCTGTTTTGCTGCTCGTACGAGCACTTGTAGCAAAATACTGTCATCATTTTTTACTAAAAGGGGAGACCTGTCAAAATATTGTTCGCCCGGAGTTTTATATATACTGATTCCGTATTTCTTCTCACGTACAAGCGGCAAAACCGCAACCAATAAATTTTTTTTATAGATAGCTATTACGTTAAAATTATCTTTTGTAAATGCCTTACTGCTTGCCAGTGTCCAGGCAGGCGCATTAAAATAATGGCGGTGCAAAGAAGTTTCCCAGAGCATCTTCCATTCATCCAGAAATGTTTGCGGCAAATCCTTTGTGTATATTTTTACTGCATAATTAGAATCATCATCATGCTTCTCTTGATGAAGATAATAAATTTCAGGATGTAAGTACATTTCTTTTTCACCCGCTAAATGCTTATATGAACACAGAAGGGTCTTTTTCGTTTCCGTCTGTTCTGATACAAAAACAACCGGTTTTAGCAGATGTTCCCGTACAAAAGCTTCCCTCTCAGCAAACTGCAATGTGTCAGAAATATCAGAATAATAAATAACATCTTCACCAAACTCCTTGCTGCACGCGTTTCTCATCAGTAAATAATCAACATGTTTGCCATAACCAAGGGGGCAAAAAACGACACTTTTTTTTGTATCTTTTATTATTTTCTGCAATTTATTAGTAATGTTCTTTTCGGTAGCAGCATCTTCTTTTGAAAGTTTGCCTGATACTACATGAATTGCGAAAAACGGATAGAGACTTATTGCCTCAACAAAAAATTTGCTAAGAATTTTTCTTAAGCCATTTGGTTTTTTTTCTCTACGAAAAAGGGCATCAATCATACCTAAATTGACACGATCGCAGTGAAACGGCTGCAATGCTGCAGTATCAGAGGCATCCAGTACTTCATAAAGCCGTTTCGCGCTGGAACTTTTTAAAGATCTAACATATTGCTTTGCTGAAAACGTCATTCTGCCATCCCCGGGACTGGTAAAAACATTTATAACGGTAATATCCACTTTTCCTGTCAGTTCTCCAAATAAATCACCTGCATAGCAAGCCATATCTCCAAAAGAAGGAGAGATAAAATAGACATGCTTTTTCTTCCGGATAATATCTGCGATAATTTCTTTCATACCTGACCCGAGATTCGTGATTGTATCACTTCATCATATTTTCCTGCAATCGAATCCCAACTGAAAGATTTTGAAAACTGAAATGCTATCATGCCGATGCTTTTTTGCAATTCTTGATCTGATACAAGTCTGTCTATCGCTTTTGCCAGTTGGTTTGCTGAGATAGTTTTTACAGTTATTCTGCATTGAGACGGTATCCAGACAAGACCGGATAAATTAAATGTTATCAAAGGTTTCGCGTGAGCCATGGCTTCCAAAGCGGTAAGAGAAAACGTCTCAAAACGCGATGGAACAATTACGCAAGTAGCCTCTTGATACAATTTTTCTTTTTTTTTGCCGCTCGCTTTTCCCAATAATTTTACGTGCTTTGAAAGAGATAATTGCACGATAAGCTTTTGCAATTTTTTTCTCTCTTCAATCGTTCCGGAGCCGGCGATAAGAAGAGGATAGTTTTCCTTATTTGAAAAAGTTTTATAGGCATTGAGTAATAAATCCAACCCTTTTTGATTTATTTCAATTCTTCCGATACATAATAGATATTTTTTATTCTTTTTGTTATGAAGATTCTTTGTCCTTAACGCAACAGTATCTACTCCATTGGGAATAACAGTAACGGTAAGTTTTGGGTTCATTATTGTTAATTTTTTCTTTACTGTCTCAGAAAGAACGATGGCCTGTCTATAGGTCTGTAAACCGATATACTCTATCTTATCAAATGGTAACTTATATTTTCTTCGCATATCTTCGCCTGACAGCATATGCACTAGTCCGATTACCGGTTTTCTTGTGAAGAGTTGCAAGCAATTTGTTGAAAAGGGAGGAGTAAAGCTTTCAAGCCATACATCAAATGATCTTGTCATAACCTGAAAGGGAAGAGCAAGAGAAAAAAATACCTGACCGATAAAAGGGCCGCCATGCGTCAATCCTACACGCTCATACCGTACGCCATCTATCGTTTTATTGATAGCTTTTGGATATTTACCGGTGATAACCGTAATAACATACTTGTCAGTTAACCGCCTGGCTACCTCATGAATTGCGATCGCTCCACCGCCGGCGTAATAAGGATTTTTTACATCATCATAGGAAGAGATAATGACACACGGTTTCTTCACATTTTTCATAATTTAGCCTTTTATACTTTTCTTCGAAGAAAGTGAAATCTCCCACATGGCGGAATCAACAGTTTTACGATGCAATGTAGATCTGGAAAGCCAAATACCCAAAAGCATTCCCAGGACAGTAAAGACCGGATCATGTATAAATGATAGCAGCATACCTTTTATTTTATATTTTCGCGGAATAACGTAGAGATACGTTGCGTCATAACCCACCAGCTTGTTCACTGCCGGCTGCGGTCTCCCAAAAGCTCTGTCAGCCAGTTTCACATAATCATACATCGTACTTACCGGCAAATAACGGATTACTGCATCTCTGGTATAACGGTACCCCTCTTTTTGCTTTGCCATAAGATATAGATATAACCGCTCTTCTGTCGCTTTGTCGGGGATATAAAGCGTTTTTGCAAAACTGCCACGATATGCCGTAGCGCGTGCATAAAGATTTTGCACATGATCACAGTTGGGGATACTCCATCTTATATAATCCCAGGTAAGATAACTGGAGGCAATAATTCTGCCTACAAAATCTTTGGGAACAATTGCTTCTTCATGCGCTGAGACAAGCAATGCTTTTTTATCATTGATGATACAAAGCGCAAACTTCTCCACAAACCAATCACCAACAATTGCCAAATCAGCATCCAAAACAATCAGCACATCACTGGTATTATCCTTATAGATTTGATTCAAACGGGGGAACTTTCCTTTTTGTGTTCTGCCGCGAATAAGGAAAATGCTCTTGCTCACTTTCATTTTGTCACGCACCACCTCACGTGTATTATCCGTGCTTCCGTCTGTATAAACGACAATCTGCTCAAGTCGTGTTTTTTTATATTTCTGCGCCAGCAAGCTGTCCAGAACATTACCGATATTTGCCCCTTCGTTATACGCGGGGATCGCTACAGTTATTGTCGGCAATTTTTTGGTATTCATTTTTTTCATAAATATATAATTACTATAGTACTATTTTTCAAAATAATAAATTCAGCAATAATATATACTGTATTATAGCATACTTTAGACAAATTGCCTTGATTTTAATACAAAACTAAATTTTTATATTTGTCTTACTTTTTTTACTATTCACACTATATACAACTTACACCGTACAGTCTTTCTATTGTTTCAAATTGGTATTGGTCTGTTGGTTTTGAAAAAATATAGTCTATTTCTATGTAGCAATTGCGTAGTAAAAAATGAAAACGTAAAAAATAATACCAATAAAAATTATTGGTTAAGAATAATTGCTTTTTTGGAAGAGGTAAGTGTTTCCCAGATACCTTTTTTAATATTTTGCTCTTCGTTATACGGAAATTGGAATAATATCAAATGAAAAATTATTGTAATCACTGACTGCAATGGGTGATGAATACAATACATAACTGTATGCTTTCTGATATAATTTTTAGGAATATAATAATAAGGCAATATCCATTTTCCAAAATACTTAACAAAATACTGTTTTTGCTTCATCGTTCTACTAAGAAGGAGGCGATATTCATGAACGGTTGCAGGCAGTCGCGTTAAAAGAACGGCTTCAGGTACAAATACAACTTTCTTTTGTTGACGCAAAGCGGTAAAATAAATAAAAAGTCCAGACGAAATTAGATGAAGCTTATGCTTGACTGTTTTTGAGAAATCTTTTCTGATAGCATATCCTGATGAGGTGAAATTATAAATATTTTGCCCTTTGTTATAAGATGCATACGCATCGTGAAATAATTCATCCCACCAATAAAAAAGTAATCCAGGAAAGTCTTTTTGTTTTACTGGTATTTTATTAACTGAAGTGAATACAA
>JAJYHW010000057.1 GCA_021784535.1 bacterium | reverse complement strand
ATCGCATCCAATAATAATTATTGGATGCGATTGCAGCGATTGCAAATAACGGTAAAAGAATGCAGCCTCAGGTAGTTGCTGCTGTACAGACACCAGATGGACAGACTATTCCTATCCTTCCAAAGGAAATTGATCAACCAATTTCTCCAGTTACAGCTCAAGTTATGACGCAAATGATGGTCGCAACTGCCAATAAAGGCGAAGCGCAATTTTATCGATTGAAAGGATATGAGATAGCAGGGAAAACTGGCACAGCATCAATACCGGTTGCAGGTCATTATAATCCAACAAAAACGATTGCCTCATTTATCGGTTTTGGGCCTGCAAATGATCCAAAATTTGCGATGCTTGTTATTTTAAATGAGCCGTCAGCTTCTATCTGGGGCGCTACGACAGCCGCTCCTATTTTTTACGCTGTAGCAAAGGATATTTTTACGTATTATGGTATCCCGCCGAGTGAATAAAAGTATTTCCCTGCTCGATACAAAAAATTTTGCTTCGTTGGGAGGTAGCAACCGAGAAATTTTTGTATATAGCTTTGATTTCGTTTAGAGAATTTTTGCACCTGAGGCTGCTTTTGCACGTGGTTTGAGAGGCAAAGGCTTTGTTTCTCCCAAGGGGACTAGCTTCTTCGAAGCAGCGCCCTCTGCTGCTAGGATCATTCCTTGAGATTCTTCTCCCATCATTTTGCGAGGTGCAAGATTGAAGACAAACACAAATTGTTTGCCTTTGAGATCTTCTGGTTTATACCATTGTTTAATTCCAGAAAGAATATTTCGTGTTCCTTCTTCACCGAAATCAACGGTTAACCGCAGTAATTTTTCTGAGCCTTCTTTTTCTTCACAATTGATAACAGTGCCGACTCGAAGGTCTAATTTAGCAAAATCGTCGTAAGTAATGATGGGCTTCATAATTGTTATTATAGCAGATGTTGTTGCTATTTTGTTGACAAGCCTTGCTATTTCACATATCCTAAATAAAGGTTTATAACATGAAATTTCTTCTTTTATTTTTTATTTTTTCTGGGGTATTCTTATTTGATAGACCAATATTTGTCCACGCAAATGCTTCTCCAGTTTTTTTTTGTATTGGCACGAGTACAAATCCTCCTTGCGGAAAGCGTACTCCTAGAAAGGCGGTTACTCATTCTAAAAATTTATCACAGGGGATAGAAACAAGAGCTTCTTCACCAGTATCTCAAACTGTTTCTAGCGCTTCATCTTTACAAAAGTCATGTGTTACAGCAAATTCGAATAACAGATATTCTTTAACTGACAAAGATCATGACAAAGATCGTGCGCCACTTCGTCGTGGATTGCTTCAAGAAAATGTTGCACATCTGTTGGAATTATTGCAAAAACTTTTCAAACATTTTGGTATTCCTTTTCCTTATCGCATATCAAAACAGATATCCCATTTTGGAACGGGGCAAGCAACTTATTCTCAGCAGTGCCCATCACCAGTTCCTGTAAAATCACCTGCATCTGCAGCTTCTACGGTATCTCCTACAGCAATTGTTTCACCTGCAAGTATAAGTCAAGCAGTTTCATCAAATTGTCAGCCAAATGCGATATTAGAAAATCCCTGCCGGCCTTGGTTTGGAGCTGCTGTATATGGAGATCCACATGCTGCAGCTAATGTTATTTCTCAATTTACTTATTATGAATCAATTATTGGTCATCCACTTGATATCTTTCATGACTATCATCCAGCTGGAAGTATCCCGCTTAACGGTAATGAAATATATTTTGCAAAACGTAGCAATACATATATTTATGTTAACTGGAAGCCTGCAAGTAATTGGGCGGCTGCAGATGGAGGAAATGCAACGATTAATGCTGAAATTGATAAAGCTGCAGCAAGCATTAAATCAATCGCCCCACATAAGATTTTTTTAACTATTTGGCATGAACCTGAAAATGATGTTTCACCGGGAACTTCCAATTGTTCAGGATTGAAGGGAAGTGCGGGATCTCCTGCTCAGTATAAAGCGATGTGGCAAAATGTTGAGAATCGATTTGCAGCTGACGGTGTGACAAATGTTGTTTGGGTGATGAATTATATGGGTTATGCTCAATGGGATTGTTTGGTACCACAATTGTGGCCTGGAAATAATTTAGTAAATTGGGTGACATACGATTCTTATAGTACAAGTACATCTTCAACATGGGCAAACACCATTGGGAGAATGTATGGTGTTTTGACTAATGATTCAAATAATACAACCAATTTTCTTTCCAAACCATGGGGTCTTGCTGAGTTTGGTGATTGCACAACAGCAAATCAAGCACATGTTTATCAATATTATGCAGAGGCGAAAGCTGCGCTTGATGCCAATTTGTATCCAAATATAAAAATGTATATGGTGTATGATTCCAATGGTAATAATGCTGGAATGGGATGTCTTACTGATTATAGTAAAGCAGGAATATATGATCCAACTGAACAAGCTGATTTTAATGCTTTTGCTGATGATCCAATCTTTCTTAAATAGAATTATAGATTTTCAGTGAGGATTTGATCGGAGAGACAAGTTTTTGTTTGATTAATTGTCCCATCAGGAAGTTCAAGAACTATCTCATAGTTGGGATTCCAGAGAAAGATGCGGTTTGGTTGTAGATTTTTTTTCATAGTAACGACGCGGTTTTGTTTATCCAAAATGAGAACATCTATCGCATAGCGCATGCCAAATGTATGAATGCCGAAGCGAGTTTTAAAAAGCATTGCCACAGGCGTTTTATATTTCAATAGACCAAGAGATTGATCTAAAAGAGATGTAGGAATAATGACATTTTGAGCCAAAATTATTTGTTGAGTTATGTTAGTTAGTTTCATATACTTTTGATATTTGTTGTATATTTTCGACGAGTTAGTAATAGGATACTAAATAACCCATTTGCTAAAATCCAGGTGATCGGATAGAGAGATGTGACTATAGTATATTTTTGTAATGCGAAAATCGCTAGAGCAAATCGAAAAGTATTTAAAAGATAAGTGAAGAGAGTTTCTGTATATGGTTTGTGCCATGATTTTCTAATTGTAGGAATAAAACCAAGTATATCAATTGCAGCCAATAGAATAATTGAAAGTACTGGCTGTTTTGCAAAAAGCCAAAGTGTGATTGCAATAATACTCAAAGCAAAAAATATAGTATCAGATTTGGTAATGTTTTTTTTACCTCTTCTCATACCAAAACCGAAAATAATAAAGCAAATTAATCCCGCAGCCAAAGTTACAAGTGATCCAGCTCCTGCATTGCCACTAACTTGTAAGAAAAATGCAATCAACGTGATAAATCCCCATAAAAACCAGCTATAGACATGAGGTTCTGTTTTACCTTTTACGGTATCGACAATATAAGGTATATATCCCACAAAAGTTAGTATTACAGCGATAATGCCAATAGTATTTTTTATCTCCTGCATGAGGTAAGTATAACATTTGTTGAGACGTAGCAAATAGATTTGCTATACTGGGTTGTATGACCGGGCGGACACATGATATGGCAGCATTCACGGCTTTAAGTGTCGTTGTTGTAACACAATCATTGCCGCATATCACCCTTGCAACAGGTATTGTTGCAATTGTTGCCAATTTAGCAGGCGGCATTGCACCTGACATCGACCAGCCGACAGCGCCTTTTTGGAGAAATCTGCCGATTGGAAAATATATTGGGAAAACGTTTGACAAATTTCTCGGCGGTCATCGTTTTCTTTCTCATTCAATTTTGGGAGTATTTATTTTTGGATTTCTTTTTCATTATATTCTGCAAGTCTTTACACCGAGCTTTCCCCGTCTTAACATGCAGGTTATCTGGTGGGCATTTATGATTGGTTTTGTATCACATTTGGTGATGGATACATTTACAACAGAAGGAGTGCCATGGCTTCTTCCAATTCCTGTCAAATTCGGCATCCCGCCTCTTAAGGCTTTTCGTATCAAAACAGGAGGGCTCATTGAAAGATTTGGAGTTTTTCCGGCACTTCTTTTTATCAGCGTTTATCTTATTTATGCTCATTACGAAACGGTAAAAATGGTGCTTCACAGCTATTTGAAGTGAATGTGCTGTAAGTTTACTCCGCTCGATACAAGAAATTTTTCTCCGTTGCAAAATAGCAACCGAACAATTTTTGTATCTCACTCTAGTGAAAATACAGCTTGCTGGTTTCATAAATAGACTCTACAGGTAGTTTGGCGTATAATAAGTGACGGATGTGGCAAAAAACTAAAAATATTTATCATCTCCAGCAGGCAATTATTGCCAGTCTTCTCTATCGTTTTCCCTCGCGCGGGATGAAAATTATCGGTGTTACCGGCACTGACGGGAAGACGACGACAGCAAATCTCATCTATCATATTCTCCATGAATCAGGTAAAAAAGCAGCGGTGATTTCAAGTGTTGGTGCAATTATAGACGGGAAGAAATTTGATTTGGCTTTTCATGTCACGACTCCTGGACGGTTTGCGGTGCAATCATATATCCGAAAAGCAAGAAAAGCAGGAATTAAATATATTGTATTGGAGGTGACTTCCCACGCGCTTGATCAGCATCGTATTTATGGTATTCACATTGATGTAGGCGTTGTGACCAATATCACCCGTGAGCATCTCGATTATCATAAAACGTATGAGAATTATGTCCACGCGAAAGCAAAATTATTAAAGAAAGCAAAAATAGCTATTCTCAATAAAGATGATCAGTCCTATGTAAGAATCAAAAAGTATGAATTAAGAAAGGACAAGAAGATAGTAACGTATGGTTTAAAGAAAGACAGTGA
>JAJYHW010000086.1 GCA_021784535.1 bacterium | reverse complement strand
AATAACCGGAATCTCTGGGCATACCTGTCGCGGCAAGATCTTTTTTCGTAATTTCCATAATCGCCTTCATCCAGTGGTCCCGCGTGAAAAAATCCGACTTATCGCCAAGAAGCTTTTGCAGCTGATAAAAATCAGCCATATTATAATAAACCGTAAACATTTTCTGAAATGCTTCTCCCAAATCCGTATCGCTGTCTTGTCCTTTGAAATTTAACGGCAGTGTTGCCCAAAGACCTATCATCGAAGTTCCTCCAATCTTTCTGGTAGCCTTGCTCAATTTATGCGTATCTTGAATCGTTTTCATAAGATCCTCCTCACTCCCTCTAGCATTTTTATATTGTAAAAAGTAGGTACGCATAAAAAACATGATCCAGGGCTCAAGAAATACCTGATTCCACAGTCCGCCCCAGAAATGTCCATCTTCGTCTCGAAAATACTTTTTGTTAAACAACATGTTAGCCAAATCAATACTATAATACTGTCCTTTATCAATTTTAATTTTGCTGAAATAATCAGTCACCTCATCCGTATCGATTTCATCATACCAGCGCCATATTTGTTCACGCAGCCATTCAACAAAATTTGCTTCATCAACGACATATCTCCCCTGCACGTTCCCATCTTTATCTTTTGCAACCTGCATTCGTAAAATCGGGAAATCAGCGTCAATGCCATATATGTCTTTCTGCTCTTTTTTTTCATAGCCAATATTCCACGCAACGTCAAACATATTATTGTCAGGCAGCTTACCATAAAACTCTTCACTCAATGAGTAGCCGTATCCTTTATATCCAAGTCCACCGTACTGCTGCAAAAAGGGAAGTGCACGGGTATCAAACTCTTTTGCAAGGACAAAACGCTTAATATATAGCGTTTTATCTTTCAATCCCCCCAGCAGCTCTTCAAGAAAAAGTGCTTTTGTAGTAAGATCTTTTTCAGTTTCACTAATATTATATTGTCCATAATTTGCTGAAATTTCTTCTCTCTTTCGCGAATAATTCTCCCGTGTAAGAAATGCCACAATTTCATCCGGTTTTTTTCCTGAAGCGACAATGCATTCAAACGCGTGGTCAGCTGCGTTTTGCTCAAGTCCCAACACCTCAATCAGAGCTCTTTTCACCCGGTTACGATCCTCTTTCGGCCATCCCAGCTCCTCTGTCCATCGCTTATCATTATCCGTAAGTTCTTTTAAGACAATATTTGGCACCTTTTCTGACTCCCTTTCTTCCTTCTCTTCTTTTTCCTCGATGACTTCTTTTAATAAATTGTCCCACATCTCCTGCAGCTCCTGCGCTGTTTGCGGCAATAACTTACCTTCCCTCTCCTGCACCGCCTGAGAATAAATTATTTTTTTATTTTTATCTCTGAGCTTTTTCAGCTCTTCCGGCTGTTCGATAAGTGGTCTTTCAAGTACTTGTGCTTCCATAATTTCATTATATCGGCTTTGCGAAAAGCCAGTCAATCGATCATTATTCGCCAGTGTACACCTGTATGAAGAACAACACTTTATATCGCGCTGACAAAATGATTATAAATTACTGATAAATTAAGAGGTGAAAGTAAATCCTCTGCCCTTTACGGTTTGCAGATGGACAGGACGATTGGCATCTTCTTCAATTTTGCGTCTCACACGAAAAATAAGTTGATCAACTGCTTGATCGGTAATCCCCGCTGTTGATTTATTATCTCCCCATACGACAGCAATCAACTCCTCACGCTCTATCACTCTTCCTTCGTTTTGTAAAACATACTTGAGCAATCGATACTCAGAAGACGTTAACTGATCAGAAAGCGCTACCGTTCCCTTGCGAATGGCATTGGTGTGCTCGTCATAGATAATTTTCTGTAAAGACCTAGCGGTGTCTTGATATTCTGAGGCAATATATGCCGTAAAGAGTGGTATCTGAATCTGTTTATTTTTTATAAGCCCTGCCTGCTCCAGATAGGAAGCAATTGTCTCGTCTTCAAATTTTCCCTCAAGAAGATCCGCCTGTTCTGCCGGAGAAAGCGATTGCCAAATTTCATCCAAAGACTTTCTTACGGTTTTTTGTGTAAGTAAAAATGTTTTACTAATACCTCTCGCTTCTTTTTGCGTGAGTGCCGCTTCAAACGCAAGCTTGGTCAGCTTCCCATGACCACCGGTAAGCTGTATTATCTCCTTGACGAGCTGCTCCGGCAACCTCATATGAGTTATTTTCTCTATATGCATTCTCCAGAACGCGCTGGAAGGCTTATCATAAAGCTTCGTTCGGACAATTTTGCCTGCAACAAATTCATAATAATCTGCAAGCAAGACAGGATCAAGTATGTCATCAAGCGGACGGTTCACAGAAAAAACAACAGAAAACCGGTACTTTCCGCGATTACGCAAGATTCTGAGATTGGCAAAAAAATCTGCCGTCACCGCCGGCACATATTCTTCAAAACGGTCAAACAGAAAAATAATTGCCAGTTTTTTTTCAAGCGTCAGATAATCAACAGCTTCTTTAAATCCCTGAAAGAGCAAAAATTCATCATGGAATTTTAAATGCTCTCTGAAGATGTTTCCAACTGCCTGATTCTCCTCTTTCATGCCGCGCTCGCGCAAAGACTCAGTGAGATTGAGAAACAGATACTTCATCACGTCAGAAAGTGACCTATTACGGATCTCGGAAAAATCAACAAGCACAAAATGGCTTGCATCCTGAAACGCACCAAGATGTTTTTGCCTGAGCTTCTTATTATAAACAAGAAGCTCCAGAACCGTCGAGCGGTTTATCCCCGGTATCCCGACCAGTTGGCAGGAATTGCCATGCTGGATATAAGAAACGATGCCGGAAATTTCTTCCTTCCGCGCATCTTTCGGAAATTGGGCTGCAAAATATTCTTCAAGCATATACTCATTGTACTTGTTTACCAGGCAATCTTCAATCTTCCGCTTGCTTTTCCCGAATCAACTTTGTACGCTAAGACTATGCACTATCTTGCGTTGACACTTCCCGGCGGCCAAACCATTCAAGCCCCAGCTGATCTGCCTCAGGGCGGTCTTACTACTGTCACAAAAGTCATAGCAAACGCGATAACAATTATGCTCATCCTTACCGTCATCCTCTCGCTTATTTTTCTTATTCTTGGCGGCATCGGATGGATTACCTCAGGTGGAGATAAGCAAAAAGTTTCCTCGGCCCGCAGCAGAATAACATATGCAATTATCGGACTCATCGTTGCTTTGTTATCCTTTTTTATCGTTGGCATTGTCGGATTTTTCTTTAACGTTAAATTACTATAGCAACTGTAAAGTTGTACTATTGACAAATGAAAAAAGATTAGTCTATGATGTACTAGACATGAAAAAGTTACTGGCACTATTTTTCACGACAACAGCCTATTTTGCCTTCGCGTCTTCTGCTTTTGCACAAACCAGTGTTAATCCATGCGGAAATGGCATCGGACAATTTGCACAACTTTGCAACTTGAACGCAAACAGTATCGGACCTTTGGTAGGCGCAGCAGTTGCATTTTTACTCGTAGCAGCAGCGCTAATTGCCCTCTTTTTTCTTATCTGGGGAGGCATCCGGTGGATCACCTCAGGCGGAGATAAGGCAAAAGTTGAAAGTGCCCGCGGGACAATTATCGCAGCTATTATCGGACTGGTCATTGCGTTTCTTGCCTTCTTCATTCTTTCGCTTGCAATGAGCTTTTTCGGATTGAGTCTTATCAACTTGAAGCTTCCAACAATTCCCGGTGCTTAAAACTTCATTTTTTGCCGTCTTGCTTTTATTCTGAAATGTTTGCTACGCTAAAACTATGTTAAGCAAATTTTTTCTTATTTCTGCTTTTTTCAGCTTTCTTTTCTTTTTTGCAGTCCCTATGCCCGTCCACGCACAGACATGGGGCGGATGCGTTGTGAATAATGTCGCAACCCTCCAGTGCATCCCGATTGTTTTTTCCAATATTATTAAGGCCGCATTGCTGTTTGTCGGATCAGTTGCTATCATCCTGATTATCTATTCAGGTATCCGGTTTGTGACGTCAGGAGGCGACCCCAAGCAAGCCCAGGCAGCAAGACAAATCATGACATATGCGATCATTGGCCTTATTCTCGTTCTGAGTTCTTTTGCCATTATTTATCTGATTGCCTATCTTACCGGCGCGACCTGTATTGAGACATTAAGTTTTACGAGCTGTAAATAAAATATCTTCTTTTCACAAAAAACTCAATTTCTTACTACTTTTGACATACTTTGTTGGGGTTGCAATCAAATTTTTCACGTTATACACTTTTAGCAATAGTTCACAGTAGTATCTATGGAACAGCATCCTATTCCACAAGACGTAACAGGCTTTCAATTTAAACTGATCGGATCCATGACCGTAAAACAATTCGGTTATGTTGCCAGCGGCGTTATTTTGGCGGTTATTCTTTATTATCTTCCTCTTGGCTCCGCTTTTGGTATCTTGACGAAACTTCTCTTTGTTCCACTGTTTGGCACCAGCGGTGTCATTGTCGCTTTTATACCCGTTGACGGCAGGCCAATTGATGTCATGGCCACAAATTTTGTAAAAGCACTGTTTTCACCCAACCAGTATATCTATCATAGAGAGGGCAGGCAATTGAGCTTTGAACATATTTCTATCGCCAAAGCTCCCACGCAACAACAGACACAACAAAAAATGCAAACACAGGCTCACCCGACTGTCCCAGCAAGCCAGCTTGGTCAGAAAGAAGAAAAACTTCGCACGCTTTTACTTTCATCACGCGGCCGTATGGAAAACGCTATCGATAAAAAAGAAGCAGCTTTTCTCACAGCATTAACGATACCCGATCAAGCCCAACCTGTCACAATAGCAATGCCGGTTATAAAATCGTCACCACCATCTCCTCAGATACAACTGACTGCTATCCAGCATACGCCGGTGAGCACGACCCGTCCTAAGGAATATTCTCAAGTCGCACAGCAGCAAATAAGTACTCCTGTAGCAAAGACTCCTGAAGCACATCCGCATACTCCGCAAAGCAAACCGCTTCAACCGCTACAAGACCCTACGCATGTACGCACGATCCCACAAGGAGTGAGTAAAAAAGCAGGATTACCGCACGTTTCTGATTCGCCAAATGTCGTTGTAGGCATCGTAAAAGATCCGCGAGGAAACATTTTGTCAAATATCCTCGTTGAAGTGAAAGATAAGGATGGCAATCCTGTCCGTGCGTTCAAAACCAATCAACTGGGGCAATTTGCGTCTGCTACTCCACTTAGTCCGGGAACATACACAATTGAATTAGAGGACCCCAAACAACAGCACCGTTTTGATGTAATTCAAATAATCGCAGAAAATAAGGTGCTTCTTCCAATAGAAGTTATCTCGCATGACGCCCGAGAAGAGTTACGCAGACAGTTATTCGCAAATTAATCTATGGCTGCCCAAAAAATACACGCAACAACGCAAAAATTTACTGAAATCGTCGACTTTGCCGACAACATTGTTGTTCTTGAAGGAGGGAACGCGTGTATGATTATTGAGATTACCGCGAGCAACTTCGCGCTGCTTTCCAAAGTAGAACAAGATTCCCGTATTTACGCGTATGCCGGGATGCTTAATTCGCTTTCGTTTCCTATTCAAATTCTTATCCGTAACCGGCGCATGGATATTTCTTCTTATATCCATGAACTTGAAGATGCTATTTCTAATACAAAAAACGAACAACTGGCAGCATATATTGAATATTACGCAGCTTTTGTCAAAGAAATGGTAACGGTAAATGTCGTTTTAAATAAATCATTCTATATTATTATCCCCTTTTCCTCTTTAGAGATGGGCGCAACAGGAGCAACGCAAATACAACAGAAAAAGCAATCACAAAAAGACCTTTTTATTGAAACCGCAAGAAAAATATTGACAGGTAAAGCAAATTCACTACTCGGCCAATTGCAAAAATTTGCATCATCAGCCCGTATTCTTGAACAAGAAGACCTTATCAAGCTGTTCTACGAAATATACAATAAAGATACAGAGGTAGATATTGATCAAATGGAACAGGGGGCAGACGCGCCAATTATAAGAGGAGGGATACAGCAATGAGTTTGTCAATTTTTAAAAAACCTGCAGCGAAAGCTGCAAATGCAAAAACGATGACTGCAAGCGCTAAGGCAAAAGCAGCGTCGGAAAATAAGCACTCAGGAGCGCTAAAAACCTTTGAGAAAGGGTTAACTTCAGTTGTTGATCTTATTGCGCCATCATCGGTTGAAGTTGATTTTCGATATATTCGGGTTGGCGAATCTTTCTACACAACGCTTTTTATAGCGGGCTATCCCCGCTATGTTTCCCCAGGATGGCTTGAATCTATTATCGATTATGACCATACGCTTGATATTAGTATGTTTTGCTATCCAACTTCTTCAACAGATGTGCTGTCTGATTTGAAACGGAAAATTGGAGAAATGGAGGCAACGCTTGCTTCTGACGCTGAACAGGGAAAAGTCGCAGATCCGACTGTTGAAGCAGCGCTGGAAGACGCGCTCGGACTTCAGGAAGAGCTCGCCAAGGGTATTGAGAGATTCTTTCAGTTCGGATTTTATATTACTGTTTCTGACTCAGACATAATAAGGCTGCAGGATACAGTCAAAAATCTGCAGACAGAACTCGGCTCACTGCTCCTTACAGGAAAACCAGCAACGCTTCAAATGGAAGAAGGGTATAAATCTTCTCTCCCCATGGGACAGGACCGCCTTTATATTACCCGCAATATGGATACAACTTCTCTGGCATCAACTTTTCCTTTTACGTCCGCCGTGCTGACACAAAATAAAGGTGTTATGTACGGAGTAAACCAGCAAAATGGTTCTCTTATCATTTTTGACCGCTTCTCTCTTGAAAACGCGAACGAGGTCGTTCTGGGAAAATCCGGCGCGGGAAAATCATATACAATTAAGCTTGAAATCATGCGTCAGTTCATGCTCGGCGCTGAAGTAATCGTTATTGATCCCGAAGGAGAATACGAAGTCATGACCCCGGCGCTTGGCGGGGAAGTAGTTGAATTTTCTTCAAATTCAGCGATCAAAATCAATCCGTTTGACCTTTCTGATGTGTACGAGGAGGGAGAAAACGAGCTTGGACTCAAAATTCTTTCCCTTCATGGACTGCTTACAATTATCACAGGAGAGCTGGATGCAGAACATGATGCTATCCTTGACCGCGCACTGATAGAAACCTATCGCTCAAAAGGTATTACGACAGATCCGGCCACACAAAAAAAACAACCTCCTCTTATGGAAGATTTATATAAAATATTGCTTGGGATGGAAAGTCAGCCGGCAAGAGAGCTCGCATATACTCTTGAAAAATTTATCAAAGGAAGCGCCTCCGGCATCTTCAACCAGCAATCAAATTTTGAAATCAATAATCCGCTGACAATATTTTCTATTAAAAATCTTGAAGAGGCGCTTCGCCCTGTCGCCATGCATATTATTCTTGATTTTGTGTGGACGAGGGTTAAAAAAACGCTGAAAAAACGGATTCTTATTCTTGATGAAGGATGGTATATGATGAAATATCAGGATTCAGCGTCATTTGTGTATTCAATCGCCAAACGAGCCCGTAAATATTTTCTTGGCATGACAACTGCGACACAAGATGTCGAAGATTTTCTCAAAAATGAATACGGTAAAGCGGTTCTCACCAATTCTTCTATCCAGATCCTTCTCAAGCAAGGGACAGCTGAGGTGGATATGATTACTGACACATTCTATCTCTCTGAGGGAGAGAAGGCTCTACTGCTCTCTGCTGACGTCGGAGAGGGGTTGTTCTTTGCCGGACAAAACCATGTCGCCATGAAAGTCTTTGCCGCTCCTTTTGAACATGAGCTGATCACCTCAAATCCGATGGAGCTTCTAAAAAAACAACAGGAGTTAGAAAAAAATGCCCAAACAGAAACCGCTCAGTCGCCAGCACAGTCGACTGCATCAGGCACTCCGCCAACTGCCACCAGTTAACCCGTCATTGTCACTATGCTTTCTCTTTTGCTACTATAGTAGTATATGAGCTCGCTGCCTGTTCTTTTATTTGCTTTATTTGTCGCTCCGAAAAAAACCGGTACTCCAGGAAATTCTCCAGGCAAGCCTCAGGGAGGCGGGATTAACCTATTAAAAAAATCAACAGGCGGCATGGGTCCGGCGGGGCAGATGATAAAAAATCCAAAAGATCAATTTAATCCAAAAAGACAACTCCAGCAGGCAAAAGAACAGCTCAAGCCATCTGCTCTTTTAAAAAAAGGAAAAGATAAGCTTGCTGATGAAGCAAAAAAGAAAGTTTTTATGCTCATCGTAACTAATCCTGAAATAAGCATCCCCATTGCTGTTGTTATATTGATTATTCTTTTTATCATCTTTCTACTTACAGGACAAACCAACCAGCAATTGCAACCGCAGGGGCAAGGACAAAATGTCCCGATTACAAGTGACGTCTGTAATCCTTCTACGGTACCCAATGGTTATCGCGGCACGTCAGTTTGCACGATAACAGTCTCTTATAGCGGCAGTGCTACCGATATTGTCATTACGAGCACTATTCTTCCCGGGACCACCTATGTATCAGCGGGACAAGGCGGCACATATGATCAGACTGCCAACACTGTCACCTGGGACGCAAAAAAAAGCAAACTCCAGCTAAATCCTGTTAATTTCAGCGTTACTGTAACCGTTCGCGTTACGACGACAAAAACAAATGTAAAAGTCTGGAACGCTTATTCTATAAATCCAACAGGATTACAGTCTTCAGGAGGAACTACAAACACTGCCTATGTCGCACCAAACACAGACAATTGCGGGGGCAAATATACTTCGAATATGGCAAGCAATTATCTTCTTCATAAAAATTTCGGTGACCCTCAGTGTAATTTTAGCAAAAGTCAGGTTTATAAATTATTACAACAACAAGACCCTAAAGATGCTAGTATATTTTTTACCATAATTGTACCTTGCGAAAGTGGATGGAACCCGAATACCTGGGCACCTCCTTCAACGGGCACTCCAAATAGTCAAGGCGCATGGGGACTTTTTCAGATGGGAGACAGTCGTCCACCGGGAGGACCCGTCTCTGGTACAATTAATGATCGCGGAGATGTTAATTGGCCCATGCAAATTTTAAGTGCTACGAATAAAGCAAAATCGACACCAAGTCTAAACAGTAATCAAGGGGGTTATTGGAGTTATTTAGATTGGATTGCACATGGTCGTGGAAGTTGCTAATACAAAAATGTTTAATAAATAAACCAAATAAAATATGAAGCGTCGAAAAGAAGACATTGTTATTGTTATTTTAGGATTAGTTCTCGTCATTATTATGTTTACTATCTTATTCCTCTCATTCACAACGAAACAAAATGTTCCTGTTCAACAATTAACACAACGGTCGCTGCCTACTGCAACCGCTACTCCTACCACGCCGTCACGCAGCGTAGGACCACCGCTTGCCTACGATGTCACTGCATCGCAAAAACTATTAGATTATTTTAATAATAGGCGCACTTTATCAAGTCAGGATATTGCTGCAAAAACAACTATTCTTTCTTTGCTTCCTTCTGGAGAAAAATCTGGTGTCGTCTATCAAACTGCAGATTTTAAAATAGAATATATTCATTCTGCGGACATGTTCCTCATAGAGATATTAACTCCAAATATACAGATGGCAAAAAATGAAGCAGAGACATGGCTCAAAGAGCAAGGAGTCAGTCAAAGGGGCATATGTATATTGCCCGTAGAATTTTATATGAATTATAATATTGCAAATCAATTAAGACAGCAAAACATTATCTTTAGTCCCCTGCCGGATGGATGCTAAATGTTATCTATACGATTTCTTTTCATTCTTGTCAGAGAGAGAGAAACGATTTATGATAAAAGTACGATGAATAAACCGCTGTCCAAATTCCTTTCGTCCACAAGGCTTCTCGTTTCTTTCTTTTTTATAATGATTCTTGTAGGGGGCTCGCTCTTTTTTACACTTACCAACATTGCTTACGCGCAATTATCGGGATGTGGGGAAATTGATGTAGGTAATCCTCCGGCAAATCAACAGCAGCCAGCAGCGTGTGGAGGAGAATCAGGAGTGGTGCAAAAAGTTATTGCACTTGCAAGATCAAGAATTAATAATAAAAACATTACATATGTTAGTGGACAACCAAATAGAGACTGGGCTACCGAAAATCCGAATACTAATGATCCAATGCATTTTGATTGTTCTGGTTTTGTTGGGTGGGCGTGGTATTGGGGTAGTGGTGGAAAAATCAGTATGCTTGGGCAAACAAACGCTGACTGGGCTGACACTTCAAATCCTCATTATGAGAAAGTTGTTACCACTAATGAATCTTTATTACAGCCTGGCGATGCTGTTTATATTAATGACCACATCCCTTACTATCCACAACCATATCATGTTGTACTATATGTCGGCAAAGATACCAGCCCTAGTAGTACTTGTCATGCAAATGATTGTTTTATGCAATTTTATAGTACGGGATATCCTGGAGATGAAGAAAGTCTTAAGGCGTCAGGGGCAACAATAATGGGTTATATTAGGATGAAAAATCCATAATGTGTTAAGATAGAAATTGCATGGAAGAATCTATGGAACAACAAGAAGAGTCATCACCAAAAGGATACTGGGTGTATGTAAAAAACAATAAGTATAGTTTCTTTTTTATTGGATCTATTATTATATTGCTCTTTATCGCAACCTCTATGATTATATATACAATGCGCGGTTTCAACGGTAACACCATTACACAACCAACGACTATTTCTAATCAGTCACAATCTATTTCTCAAGCTCAGGTTTCTATCACTGCTTCTCCTTCGCAATCAGCAGAGGCAGTAATAACACCAGACCAAGCGCAATCAATAATTATTAAAGACCAAACGCAGCCACAAATCGCCTCATTGATTTCTGTTCCCTATACTATTGCTTCTATCAATCAATACGGCAAGAATTGGGGCACTATGACACTGGTCAATCCAAGCGCAAATATCGGCGCTGTAATAATTAAAAAAGAAAATGGCAAGTGGAAAGTAATTGAAGGTCCTGGTACTTTTTTCCCAAAGCAAATACTGGAGTCTATCGGAGCACCGCAATCGTTAATTAATGTTTTTTTCCCACCAATTTCCCCTAGCCCTGAACCCTGATTGGCATGATGAGATGAAGGAAGGATTCATCTCCTTTTATCTTAAAAATCCCGGGATTAAGAGGGCCGATCATATCAAATACCATTTCTTTCTCTTCAATATTTCCCAACACATCAAGCAAATACCTTGCGTTAAAAGCAATTTCGTTTTCTTCTCCTGAAAGCGATGCCTCCACATCAACGGTGTTCTCGCCGACAGCAGAGGCTCCTGATGAAACAACGATATACTCTTTTGTCAAAGAAAGCTTAATAATTTTTGCTGAATCTCTTGCAAAAACAGAGCAGGTCTTTACCGCGTTTAATAACTCCTCTCTCTCAAAAGAAACGCTCATTGAAAAATCAGAAGGAATAATCTTTTCAAAGTTTGGAAATTCTGCCTCAATCAACCGCCCGATAAGCCTTGTGTCACCCTGTTCAAAAATCACCTGATTATGTTCACGGGAAACATATACATCGATGTCTGAATCGTCTTCCTTCATTGCCATCAATTCGCGAAAAACGCGCGCGGGGATAATAAAAGAAGCGCTCTCTCCTGTCAAATTTCTGTTTGCTTTATAATGACGCAATGATAGTCTGTATCCGTCAGTCGCAACAAGAAGAAAGCCCTGCGATTCTTTTCTTACCAGGACGCCTGAAAGAGCGGGTCTCGCGGTGTCAGTGCTTGCAGCAAAAACTACTGAAGCAAACTCTTTTTTAACTTCTTTTCCGGAAAGCGACGTAAGCTTTTCTCCTTTCGTCTCATAAAGACGGGGGAATTCCTCGCTGCTTACTGTTTGAAAAACGCTTTTTGTCCGTTTCGTTGAAGCCTCAAGCTTGTTTTCTTTTGTTTGTAATATTAGCGTTTCGTCTGTAAGAGAGGTTACTAATTCAGTAAAAATTCTTGCAGGTACTGTTGTGCTCCCCTGCTCTTCAATCTGCGCAGGACAAAGTACTTCAATACCTATTTCCAGATCTGTTGAACTAAGTTTAATTGCATGCTCACGGGTCTCAATGAGAATATTTAACAACACCGGTAATTGGTTTTTTGTTGAAATAGCTCTATTGAGAAAAGAAAGTTTTTGTTGGAGATTCCGGGTTAACAAAGTTAATTTCATATATCTTTTTGTTGTTGTAGTAGTGTATATGGAAATGTGGAAAAAAGCAAGACTCGTTGAGCTTATAAGAAGAGTTTTTTATATCGAAGAAAAAAAATGATAGGGTAATAATACTAATTTTTAAGAAGAAGTTTGTTCAGAAAAGAAAGTGGATATCTTGTGTATGCTTTTGTGGATGAATTGTGCAGAAGGCAGTATTCTATTGTAATCCTCTTTTTATCCACGGATTGATTTTGTTATTCCCATGATATCCTCAGTAATCTTCTCCTTGTTATCCACAAGGCTTTTGATTTTTTCCACACCATGAATGATAGTTGTATGATCTCTTCCGCCAAGCAGGTTACCAATCTCGACGAGAGTAAGTCGTAATTCTTCATGAATTAAATACATAGCTACCTGTCTGGCTTTCACCAGAGACGCTGTTCTTCGTGGCCCTCTTAATTGTGTTGGCTTAATTTGATAATAAGAGCATACATAATTAATAATGTCGTCTGCATGCAAATGCTGTCTTTTCTCTTCCAGCATGTTCCCGAGCGCATCCTCTGCAAGCTCAACAGTGATTGGTTTGTTTAGGTTGGTTGCTTGTGTAATAACGCGAAGCAGTAGTCCCTCAAGACTTCTTGTGTCCTCCGCCCTTTCAGCAAGAATACTTGTTACGTCCGGCGGAATATCATATCCATACTTTTTTGCCTTAATACCCACAATTGCAGCTTTCAGTTCAAAGTCGGGGGCCGCGATATCAACAGTTAGTCCTCCAGCAAAACGCGAAGACAGCCTTGCCTCAAGTTTTTTAATTTCATGAGGAGGGCGGTCTGACGTAAGGCATATCTGAGAACCGCTATCAATGAGGATATTAAACGTGTGAAAGAGCTCTTCTTGCGTAGCATCCTTCCCTTCAATAAATTGAATATCATCAATAATAAGTAGTCTTGCAGTCCTGAATCGTTTTTTCATTCGTGCTGTTTCGTGGCTTCTGATCGCATCAACGACTTCGTTGGTAAATTCCTCACTGGTGATATAAACAACATTATTCATAGGATTTTGCTGATAGACATCGTTGGCGATTGCGTGCATAAGATGTGTCTTTCCTACGCCAACCGGTCCATAAAGAAAAAGCGGATTATATGCCGTACCAATAGTTGCGGCAACTGTTTGCGCTGAGGCAAATGCCAGCTGGTTGCTTGCCGAAACTGCGAAGTTTTGGAAAGTAAAATCCGGACGAACCCTGGGAAGATGTCCGACGGTTAGAGGTTTTTGACGAACCACCTCTGTCGCGAACAACGGAGTCTCCCCTCCCTCTTTCTGCTGATGAACAACTTTGGGAACAAAAAGCAACGAAACATCGCTTCCGTGATACGTGGTAAGAAGTTCTTGTATATCTTTTGCAAAACGTTTTTGCAAAAGATCAATGATTATAGTTGATGGAACAGCTACCGTTGCGATGTTTTCTTCAAGAGAAATAAGATAGGTGTTTTTAAAAAGTGTGTGGAAATTTGCATGAGAAACCTTTTGCTGCATATCCTGCATTATTTTTTTCCATAATTTGTCAAGCTGATCATTCATAGAGATAGTTGTCTGTATGCCATTAAATAATGTGGATAACTTTTTGTCAAGGGCCAAGAGTTGTCTCATGGAGTTTTTGGGTAAAATATGTTATACTTATCGCTATGGAGCGGCTAACAAAGGCAAAAAAGATAAAAGGCATTCGCAAGCACGGTTTTCTGGTTCGTATGAAAACAAACGACGGAAAGAAAATGATTAAACGTCGCCGCGATCAGGGACGGAAAAGACTAGCCGTTTCTTTGTAAATTTCATGTTGTCACGTGAATATCGACTACCCGCAACTATCAGATTTTCTCATTCGCGCTATAATAAGACCACTTTTTTTTCTATTAAATATGCCAGAAGCACCGCTCCTGTAAGCAGGTTTGCTTTTATCGTGAGAAAAACAGTTGACAAGCGCTCGGTAATAAGAAATAGAATTCGACGAGTCTTTCGTTCATGCATTGAAGAATTACTGGGAGAAATTGTCCCCGGCTATGACATGCTTTTTTTTCTGGAAAAAGGTATAATAGACAATACGAGAGAAGAAATGCTGAAAGAAATCAGCAGAACTCTTGAAAAGAACGGCTTATTATCAGTCAGACACTAACAACTATGAAAAAAGTTTTACTCATTAGCATTACTCTTTATCAAAAAATTATTTCTCCCTTATTGCACCAGGCATTGGGAGTGAGGTCGGCTTGCCGCTATACGCCTACATGTACAATCTACGCAAAGGAAGCTATTGATAAGTATGGCGCGGGAAAGGGCTTATTCTTATCAATAAGGCGCGTTATTAATTGCCAGCCCCTTTTTAAGATATGAATCTTTTTGACATCATTTTAATTAATCCGATACTTAACATCATGGTTGCAATTTATCAATTATTGTCAGCCATGCATGTTCCTTCAGCTTTGGGATTTTCCATTATTCTTTTAACGATCGTCATCAGGCTTATTCTCTATCCCCTCATGCATCAAAGTCTCAGGCAGCAGAAAAAAATGCAACAATTGACCCCGCACATCAATAAGCTAAAAGAAAAACACAAAAACGACGCGAAGCGATTGCAGATGGAGCAGATGGCACTTTTTAAAGAACATGGAGTTAATCCCGCGGCGGGATGTCTGGTTATGATTATTCAGATACCTATTTTAATATCTCTTTATCAGGTACTCCTCGGCTCAGTGTGTTTGACTGCGAAGGGTGCGCACTCACTCTGTTTACCCACGACGGGTGCAGTGAATGAGAGACTATATTTTGATTGGCTAAAATTGCATCATATGTGGAATACTACTTTTTTTGGATTATCTCTGGGTAAGTCTCCATGGCCTTTGCTGGTACAGCAGGCAGGATATGGTATTCTTCTGGTTGCGGTGCTCACGGGCGTTTTGCAGCTTATTCAATCAAGAATGATGATGGCCCCTGCGTCGGAACAGCCAAAAAAAGAGAAGGGAAAGAAGGATGAGCCGGATTTTGCGACAGCATTTCAGACACAGTCCATGTATTTGTTACCCATAATGGTCGGATTTTTTTCTGCGACATTACCCTTTGGTTTATCTTTGTACTGGAATACTTTGACGATTTTTGGTATCATACAGCAGTATCTCGTTTCGGGATGGGGAGGACTGGTTGACTGGTTCCCTTTTTTGAAAAAAGCAGAAAATAACTAATATGGAAAAAATAGCACTAACAAAACAAGAAAGAAAAGACGTAGAGTTTCTTATTGAAAAATTTTTCTCTCTTTTAGAGATTGAGGGAACATTTGCACTTGAAGAAAATGATGAGACTCTTGAGGTCATGATGGAAACGAAGGATACCGGCATCGTTATCGGTTATCATGGCGAAGTATTGGAGTCTCTTCAGTTGATTTTATCTCTCGCTGTCGCAAAGAAAATCGGACGTTTTATCCGTGTTTCAATAGAGGTAGATGGTTATAAAAAGAATAGAACGGAATATTTGCACAATCTTGCAATGCAGGTAAAAGAAAAAGCTCTGACCGAAAAGAAAGAGCAGATACTTTCTTCTTTAAAGTCATGGGAACGACGCATCATTCATCTTTATCTTCAGGATGATGAAGAAGTCGTCTCAGAGTCTGAAGGCGAAGGAAAAGAAAGAGTCCTCATCATCAGGCCCAAATAACCCATTCCTCAAAGAGTCAAATGCTAAACGACAAATTGATTTATTTATCAGATTATTGGTAATATTGGGGTATTCATGGCAAAGCTTGAACGTTTTATTTTTTCTTTATTTCTTCTTTTTCTTCCAACGCAGTTTGGCAAACATTTCTGGCCGGATTTTACTCTTGTTTCAGGAATCCGCATCGACTATCTTTCCCCGACTTTGTATGTAACCGATATTTTGCTCGCTTTATTGTTTGGCTGCATTGTTTTCCGCTGGATCAAATCATTTCAAAGATCAAAGATTAAGGATCAAAGATCTAAATTACAACGAAAACCTGCCAAATTTTTTTATATTTCAAGTTTTATCTTTTTATTTTTTATCTGTACTATTCTTTTTTCTTCGCGTCCCCTATTGAGTTTATATGGGGGCATAAAGATTCTTGAGCTGGCATTTGTCGTTATTTATGTCGCAAAAAATGTTTCCAGCCGATTTCAATTAGAGCAGATTGCATTGCTGTTTGCGATCAGCTCCTTTTTTGAATCTCTTCTTGCTGTCTTTCAATATTTTCATCAAGGGTCGCTTAATGGTATTTTTTATTATTTCGGTGAAAGAAATTTCACCGGTGCGACTCCGGGTATAGCCAATGCGTCCATAGGCGGCACATTAATTTTGAGACCTTACGCGACATTTCCGCATCCCAATGTACTGGCCGGATTTTTACTTATCGCAATTGTGCTTGTCTGGAATATGATGATCCACAGCAATAATCGGTTAGCGCAAAGCATTGGCGTGGTCTCTTTGCTTGTGAATAGCATCGCGCTTCTTTTAACCTTTAGCAGGGTTGTAATTTTTCTTTGGGCAATATTGATTCTTTTTGTTTTTGTAAAAAAGTATTTTTTATCAATAAAACAAGCTCCTGCTCGATTAGCGGTTGTTATTTGTATCAGTATTATTTTTGTTGCTGCTAACACAGTGCCGCTTGTCCATGATCTTTTTCTTCGTTTTTCCCAGACATCTCTTGCGGGTCAATCGGTGACAGAGCGAATTGAACTAGTGCATGCTTCTTGGAAAATAATCCTGAACCATCCTTTGTTTGGTGTCGGACTTTATAATTTTATTCCGGCTCTTGCTCCACTGCAAAAGCCGATGCCTCTTGGCTTATATCTACAGCCGGTGCATAATATTTTTGTGTTGGTAACAGCAGAAACAGGAGTAATCGGTTTGGGATTATTTATCTGGCTGCTCATTGCGACAATGAAAAGGATTGCGAATTTTGAATTGCAAATTAAGAAAACGATGTTTGTTTTACTTTTTATTATCCTGCTAACCGGCATGTTTGATCATTATTGGCTGACACTGCAGCAAGGACAGCTTTTGTTTGCAGCAGTTCTCGGTTTAAGTTGGGCAAAGCCGTACATCTTCCATCCGCGTCACTAGAAAAATCTTCGAACCTAAAACGATAATAAACTAGTTCTTATATTTTTCAATTCTCATTGACAGGACAATCCAAACACGCAATCAGTTTTCTATGAAATTTATACGAGCCTCAAATTCAAATCTGAGCGTAGATAAAGTACAAAGTGCAAAAAAGATAGGATGTTGTATGATTGTAATATGGAACAAAAACGCCCCATCCTTATTACTAGCGAAGATGTCTCAAAGCTTCCGGTATTAATAGTTGACAAGAAAGGCGTTATCGGAGCAGCTTTGGCAAGCGCCTTGCGGGAACAATTTCTCATAGTCGTTGTCACCGCTCACATACTCGAGAAACATGACAATGTTATTCATATCCCCTATCATAAAAAAATTCCAATAATTCCTGATAATACGTATTCCCATATTTTTGTTGTCTATAACGGAGAAAAAGAGCTTCTGGATATGCTTTCTGCATTTGAAGAAAAGGCGGAAGCAGTGAAAGCCAGATTTCTTTTTATCACTACGCTACTATATAGCACGCGAGCGCTATTTGACAGAATTAAGCGGTCTGAATGTAAGCTTATGCAGACAGTTCTCGTTGGGGAAACATTTGATAATAATATTACAGAAGCAAATGAAATTAATTATTTTATTCATCAAGTGCGGGTCTATGGAAGAATTGAGGTTCCCAAAGAAGGACTGGGCATCCTCTACCCTATATTTTTTGAAGACATGTTAACAGCGATTATTGCCCTTGCTTTTGCCGTAGAGCGGCCGAAGGAAATTATCTACCTTTTTCCTCATCATAATTACGACGAAATTACACTTGCTCGGACTATGCAAAAAATTGATCCCTTAATGAAAGTCGATTTTAGCAAAAAACAAAGTGTTTCACGAAATTTTTATATTCCTCCTCATGGACTTTATTTTTATAGAGACTATAATCTTGAGGAGCGCCTGCGCAAAATAGATTTTTCAAGAATCGGGCATCGATCAAAACTTCCACAAAAGAAAATTCAACTCAAAGTTCCTCATCCTGAAGAGCAACAATCAAAGCTAAAACTGATAGGTGCAATTTTTGCCGCTGTTTTTATTGCTCCTCCTGTCGTAGTGCTTCTTTGTGCGCTTTTGGGTGCGGGCTTGTTAACGCTTTCTGTAAAACAGGCAGAAGCAGGAAGTTTTGTAACGGCACAAACAAGTGCAAAAATAGCAAGAAACGCTTTTTCGTCTGCTCAGATATTCAGCCAGGGATTGCTTTTGCCGCAGCTTCTTGTGCCGGATTTGAAGCGTCAGTTTGTTGGCATGATGCATACCGGTAGCACAATTGCCTCAACCGAATCATCATTTATACAGGCAATTCAGTCAATGGTAGCAATTTATCAAGGGAAAAGCCTTTCTCCGGGGACAGATTTCTTTCATGCACAAGTAGCATTGAAAAGCGCATTAATAACAGTGCAAAAACTTGAAGCGGAGAAGGCTTTGCCTCCGTCGGCAATGCAGAAGCTCAATGCTTTTAATGGAATAATCAGTCTTGTTGAGGAAACGATTGACACCTGGCCTGCCATTGCCGGTATTGACGGTAAGAAAACGTATTTGATACTGTTTCAGAACAATATGGAATTGCGTCCGGGGGGAGGCTTTATCGGCTCTTATGGTATTGTTTCTGTTAACAAGGGCAGGATAGAGAATTTTCATATCAATGACGTTTATGACGCGGACGGCCATCTAACAAAGCATATACAGCCGCCTTATGGACTTCAACGATATCTTGGCGTTTCTCATTGGTTCTTGCGGGACAGTAATTTTGATCCAGACTTTACTGTAGACGCGAAACAGGCGGCATATTTTCTGCAACTGGAAACAGGTCAAAAAGTTGATGGAGTAATTGCTATAGACACTACTTTTTTAAAAAATCTTTTAGAGCAAACAGGCCCTGTGTTTCTTCCGGATTATAAAGTAACAGTAAATTCGGCCAACTTTTATTTACTTACGGAAACACATGCTGAGAAGCATTTTTTCCCCGGGTCGACACAGAAAAAAGATTTTCTGAGAAGCTTGATGAATGCACTGGTAAACAAATTTGCTTTGGAAAAAAAAATGCCTTACGTAAAACTTGCACAGTTACTGGTGCGCTCTATACAACAAAAAGACGTCTTATTTGCTTTTGCAAATCAGCAAATTCAAAACGTTTTTACTGTTAACGATCTGTCTTCTTCTCTTTGGGACGGGAGAGTCGCAAATCAGAATACCGTTTTTGATTATTTTGGCGTTGTGGATGCCAATGTGGGTTCGAATAAAGCGAATTATTATATAAAACGATCATTGAGTCAGGAAACAACAATGGATGCCTCCGGTGGTCTTCAGACGACCGCACAGGCGACATATGTCAACACAAGTACAACGACAAGTCCTTTTGGTGGAGACTATAAAGATTATGTGCGGTTTTTGATTCCCGCAAATGCCTCGCTGGAATCAGTGGCGATTGACAACAGGCAAGTCAAGATAACTCCCGCTATAACTGATCCTGCCGTTTTTACCGCCTCCGGATATGTGCCGCCATCAGCATTGGAAGTTGATCAGACAGAAGAGCAGGGAAAAAAGCTGGTGGGATTTTTCTTTATTGTGCCTGCGGGAACGACGCGTGAGGTGAGTATTACTTATTCAGTCCCCGGTAATCTTAACGCCAACACAGTTGCGAGTACCTATTCGCTTCACTTGTTTAAGCAGCCTGGGGCGGGGAATGATTCCTATCAGCTGTCTCTTGTGTTTCCGCAGAGCGATACCGTTGTCACGAAAGACAGGAAGTTTACCAATGTCGGGGGTAAGCTGATTTATGACGGGAAGCTCTCAGGAGACAAAACGATTACCGCGAGCTTCGCGAAGAAGTAAGATTTCAATTGAGATATTGTCTTTTGAGTGCTTCGATGCCCGGGAGCGTACCGTTTTCAATAAACTCCAGCATTGCACCTCCACCGGTTGAAATATGAGTAATCCTGTCAAGATATTCTTTTTTAGAAATTGCAGAAAGCGTATCGCCGCCGCCGATAACAGATGTGGCATGATTGTTGTTCGCAATTGAATAGTAGAGAAAATCAGTGCCTCGCTTAAATTCCTGATTTTCCATGTACCCGACAGGACCATTCCAGACAATTGTACCAGCTTCGTCAATTATTTTACCAAATAAAGCCTGAGTCTCCGGCCCGATATCAAGGGACTCTTCTTCTTTTCTGATTTCCTGTACTTTTCTAACATCACTGGTTGTCGCATCAGGCGATTTTCCCACGAGCACGTCTGATGGCAGGATAAGATGGGAGTGTTCGCGTTTTGTATGTTCAAGAAGTGTTTTTGCCAGCGAGATGTCATCTTTGGAAATAAAACTTTTTCCGACAGAATAACCCTCTGCTGCAAAGAATGTGTTTGCCAGACCTCCTCCGATCAGGACGTAATCTGCAGCAGCTGTTAATTTCTGAATAAATTTAATTTTGGTCGAAATTTTTTTGCCGCCAATGATGGCAATAAATGGTTTTTTGGGATGTTTCATGAGGCTGTCCAATACCGTTATTTCTTTTTTCAAAAGAAGCCCTCCGTAAGAGGGAAGCAGCTGGGGTAGGCCGACAATGGATGCTGCTTTGCGATGAGAGACGCTAAACGCGTCGTTTACATAAATTTCTCCAAGACCAGCTAATTGTTTGGCAAAAACTGGATCATTTGCCTGTTCTCCCGGATAAAATCGGATATTTTCCAGAAGGAAAACTTCATGGGATGTTTGTTTTGCAAAATGGTCACGAGCGTTAGTAAAATCATCAATTAAGATAATTTTATTGTGGGGAAGATATTTCCGTAGCCTTTCAACAACCGGTTTTAAGGAGTCTAAAGAATTGCGTTTCTCCGGCTCTCCCAAATGAGCGATGAGAATAAGCTTATTGTTCTGCTTCAGAAGAAGCTCGATAGTCGGAAGCGATTGTCTGATACGGACATCATCGGCGATAGAGTGGTTCGGATTGAGTGAAACATTAAAATCAACACGGAGAAGGATTGTTTTATTTGTGATTGTTATTTCATCGACATATTTCATAAAGAGGTTATATGCCAGTATAGCACAAAAATTGTTGCCAAAAGCATAAAAAGGCTATACAATACGAGCATGCACGCACCAGCGCTGGAAGCGACCTATCCGATAACTTTTCAGCAGGAAGTGGCTGAGAAACTGGGAGAATATCTTCGACAACGTCAATGTGTGGATATTGTTGGCATGAAGCGTGTCGGTATCAGTAATTTTCTTCGATTTTTTCTCTGGCACAAAGATATTATTCCAACATATATCAGTAAAAAAGATAAACATCTTTTTATCCCTGTTGACTTGAACGATCTTGTCGAACAGGAGATCTATCCATTTTGGACACTTACGTTAAAAAGGATCCTAGATGCCACAGATCAATCAGGGCTTTCAGATATGGTAAAGCAGAAAATAAGTGATTTATTTGATAAAAGCATCCAGTTTCAGGATCTTTTTCTTGTCATCGACAATATTCGTCAGGCACTCAGTTTGCTTGTGGACAGCGGAGTGTATCCGACAATTTTCTTCCTTCGCTTTGACCGCCTGAAAGATACGTTTAATCCCTCTTTATTTGATAATTTTGAAGGATTGCGGGACGCGTCACATAATAACGTATCCTTTG
>JAJYHW010000032.1 GCA_021784535.1 bacterium | reverse complement strand
CATTTGGGAGCTATATGAAACTACCAAACAGTGGAGTCTTGCATATTTTGAAACAATCTATAAACGGGTCTATTCTCATTTTGACCGTTTTTATTTTGAAAGTGAAACGTATAAGAGCGGGAAAGAAACTGTACTAAAAGGATTTAAAGATGGAGTTTTTCAAGAGAGTGAAGGGGCTATTATTTTCCCGGGGTCAAAATACGGACTACATGATCGTGTATTTATTTCAAGTGAAGGAAATCCAACATATGAAGGGAAAGATATGGGACTTGGACAATTGCAATTTTTTGGCGAATATAAGCCAGAGCTTATTATGCATATAGTTGGTCCGGAACAGGCAGGATATTTCCAAGTTGTTTTTGAAGCTTTGGCGCAGATGTTTCCCGAGACACGCGGAAAAGAATTTCATCTCATTTATGGTTGGGTGAAGCTTAAGCATGGGAAAATGAGCAGTAGGACCGGAAATGTTGTTTTGGGCGAATGGCTTCTTGATGAAGCTAAAAATAAAATAAAGGAAGAATATAAAACTATTGACAAAATTGCTGAACAAATTGCTGTGGGGGCGGTAAAATACTCATTTTTGAAGGTTGGCTTGAATCAGGAAATAGCTTTTGATTTGGAAGAGTCAATTTCTCTCAACGGTAATTCGGGGCCATATCTGCAATACACTTTTGCTCGCACACAAAGTATCCTTCGCAAAACGCAAAACGCAAAACGCAAAACGCAAAATTTATCAGAGAGTTTTGATTTGCAACCTGAGGAGCGGGAGGTTTTGCGATTACTTGCAAAGTTTCCTGAAGTAGTCGAGGAAGCAGCAGCTCGCTATGCGCCGCATCTCGTCTGTACCTATTTATTTGATTTGGCACAGGCATTTAATTTGTTTTATCAAAGGTTTCCGATTCTGAAAGCTGAAGAAGCGTCAAAAGCATTTCGTTTACGACTTACGTTCCAAACGGGTAAGATACTTAAAAAAGGTCTTGATCTTCTTGGTATTCAATCGCCAGAGCGGATGTAGCTTCTTGACAAAGTCTTAAGCTATCTGCTCTACTAATAATAGCTGTTCTTTTCACGGAAGAGTTGCTATACTACAATGAATAACATCCCGAAGTTGCATAAACTATCAACAGCCTCACAATTGTCTCTTCTCGCAGTGGTTATTTTGATGGGCGCAGTTTTTTTCACAGTCAATAGTGCATTACAAGAACAACAAAGTGGCAGCCATGCATCAAGTACTTCAGCAATTACTGTTACAACTCCATCTTGTATTGCTAATGGCTATATAGGTTCAGGGGTGAAAATTTATTGGACATATCCTGGAATTAAAGGTGTTGATATCAGTTCTAATTCTTCTTTTAGCACCTTATATCATAAGACAGTTAATGGTAATTCTTCTGCAGCAACGATTGGGTTTTCTAGAAATATAAGTGGTACTGGTCCAGTAAATTTGACGCTTAATCCAGGTCACGTTTATTATGTTCGAACATGGAATGGGTCAACACACTCTCCAATTACTAAATTTGTTGTTCCGTCATGTTCACCAAAGGTAACACTTAAACCAAGACCAACCTGCACGCCAAGACCTGTATGTAAACCTGGATTTTGTACGCTTCCTTTACCACCTCCAGGGGGATGGTGTCCTACCGGTCCGACAATTACACTAGCACCAACGTGTGCACCTCCACCACAATGTTTTCAACATGGGGTGATGATTTGTACTATTCCATTTGGTGGTTGGTGCCATGTTACGCCAAAGCCAACCTGCACACCTCCTCCACCATGCTTATTTACAACTCCCCGTTGTATGATTACGGTTCCGGTTGGCGGATGGTGTCGTGTCACTCCTACGCCGACATGCACACCAAGACCCGTATGTAAGCCTGGTTTTTGCACCTTGCCATTGCCGCCGCCCGGAGGATGGTGTCCGACAGGCCCAACTGTCACTCCTGCGCCGACATTTGTACCGGGAAGCACTTTGCTTAGTTTTACTGTGGGACTGCATGGTATCGGAACAGCAGGAGATAGTGCCAATCCAAACTCGACAGGGAACATGGATCCACTTCATCCAACACGTGTGATAACAGTGCAAGTCTACGATGTGCAAAATCAACTGGTTGCTTCACAAGAAGGGACAATTCTTTATAATAAAACAACAGGAAAGTTTAACGGTACGGTTAATCTCGGAAGTTCGTTCGCGACAGGATTATATACGGTAAAAGTAAAGACTGATCAGTATCTCCGCGCTCTTGTTCCGGGGATTCAGACAATCACTGCCGGAAAGACCAATACATTGCCTCTTGTTACATTGATAGCAGGAGATATTAATGGAGATAATGTTATTAATATTATTGATTATAATATTCTTATTGGCTGCTACAGTGATTTACTGCCTGCAACAAATTGTAGTGCAACAAATAAAGTATTAAGTGATCTCAATGATGATGGACAAGTGAATATGTATGATTACAATTTATTCCTCAGGGAGCTGACCAATATTGGAGGACAATAAGAATTAGATCTTAGATTTTAGATTTTAGAGATTGGTCAGTTTATTAGAAATTTGTAGTTTTGAGTTTTTCCCTTGGAATTTAGTTCTCAACGTGTTAGAATAGGATTCTTCTATGCAATATACTCGTAAAGTATTATCAAATGGTCTCCGCGTGATCACTGTCCCCATGCCGTCTTTTGAAAGCGCGACGGTTCTTGTGATGGCAGGAGCCGGGAGTAGATACGAAACCCATAAAAACAGCGGTATTTCACATTTTCTTGAACATATGGCATTTAAGGGGACAGACAAACGCCCGACAGCAATGGATATTTCAAGTCTTATTGATGGCATGGGAGGAGAGTTCAATGCCTTTACCGGCAAAGAAACGACAGGATATTATATTAAATCTGCAAAAGACAAAGTAGAGACTTCGCTTGATGTGCTTTCAGATATGCTGCTGCATTCAAAATTTGATCCTGCAGAAATTGAAAAAGAGAAAGGCGTGATTATTGAGGAAATTAATCTGTACGAAGATATGCCTGCTCGAAAAATTGGCGATATTTATGAACAGCTTCTTTATGGCGACACACCGATGGGGTGGGATATTGCAGGAAATAAAGAAGTTATTCGAAGTATTACCCGGGAAGATTTTCTCTCGTATCTTTCAGAATTATATAGCGCTTCTAATTTGGCAGTTGTGATTGCCGGAGGCATTGATTCAGATGCTACATTTGCGCTTGTTGAAAAATATTTCAGTTCAATGAGGCAGTTTCAGACCAAGGCTTTTGAGCCGCTTCAGGAAATGCAGGACAAGCCGGCTGTTCTTATCAAACAAAAGCAGACAGAGCAAATCCATATTGCTCTTGGTGTCAGGACAGTTTCGATTGATTCACCAAAGCGCTACCCGTTGTCTGTTTTATCCGCGATTCTAGGAGGAGGTATGTCTTCACGACTTTTTCATGAAATTCGTGAAAAACGGGGGCTGGCATATTATGTCCGGTCAACTGCTGATGAATTTGCGGACGCAGGGACATTTGTCTCAACTGCAGGGATTGATCCTAAGCGTATCGTTGAAGCTGTTGAGGTTATGGTCACCGAATATAGCAAGGTGTCCCGCGGCGAGTTGGGCATAACGGATGAAGAACTTGCAAAAGCCAAGGAGTTTTTGAAAGGACATCTTGTGCTGGATCTTGAAGACAGTAGGTCTGTGTCGGGATTCTACGCCCATCAGGAACTACTTGAGGAAAAGATCGAGAACCCCGATGACGTATTGAGTGAAATTGATAAAGTAACCAAAGAAGCTGTCGAGTCGGTGGGGAAAGAGTTTTTTACAGAGCAAACACTCAATCTTGCCGTTATCGGTAAATTCGAGGATGGACAAAAGCTCGAAAGTTTATTAAAATTATAATCTAGGGTTTAGGGACTAGGTTCTAGGGGTTAGCTCTAAAACCTAAAACCTAAAACCTAAAACCTAAAACCTAAAACCTAACATGGAACAAACAGTAGTATTGGTAAAACCGGATGGCGTACAGCGGGGATTGATTGGGGAAATCATCGCGCGTTTTGAGCAGAAAGGGCTCAAGCTCTCGTCAATTAAGATGATTTCTTTGACTGATGCAATTCTTGATGAATGGTATGCGCATCATAAAGACAAACCGTTTTTTCCGGGATTAAAATCATATATGAAATCATATCCGGTAGTGGCAATGCTATGGGAAGGGATTGATGTTGTTGCTACTGTGCGGACTATGATTGGTATCACCAAAGCCCGTGATGCAGCTCCCGGCACCATCCGCGGAGATTTCGCGATGAGTCAGCAGTATAATCTTATCCATGCTTCAGAAGATGTCGCGGCAGCAGAACGGGAACAGCGGATTATATTCCGCGATAATGAAATCTTTGACTGGCAGAAAATCGATGAAGTACACATCTACCTCGATACAGAAAGAAGCAGGTAAGTAAATTAATTATTGCCCGACTTTCTGAACAAGTAAATCAATATAGCAGTGCACAGCATTGTCTTTTACTTTTATAAGACCGTTTGAAAAAGAAATTTCCTGTTTTGTTCCATCGAGTTTTCTCAGGATAAGAGGGCTGGTGATAAGGGAAATAAAGTTTGCGTGTTCCGGCAGTATATCGAAAACTCCCGTATCGTTTTTGGAAGAGATTGATGCGACATCTTCATCAAATAGCATTTTGATTCTGTTCCGTACGGTCACATGAATTTTTTCGGCTGACAACGCCGGTGATACCGCTGGCGAATGAACCGATTGCAGGGTCTGAGTTTGTGGTGATGTATCTATCATTGTTAGGTTTTAGGTTTTAGGTTTTAGGTTTTAGGTTTTAGGAATCAAAAATCCCTA
>JAJYHW010000052.1 GCA_021784535.1 bacterium | reverse complement strand
TATCTATACTGGTACAACTATCAAAGGCCACATGCATCACTAAAGTATGTGTCGCCTATGAATTTTATACAATCTCACTTTCCGAAAAGTACGTGACTTATACAAAATTCGCAAGGAAAAAAAATTTTTGTTACAATAACTCCATGAACAAGTTTCACGTCATTATTTTTGCCGTCATACTTGTTATTTTCATCGGACTGATTGTTACAACGCAATTTGGAGCAGTCAGCAGTAATTCAACAATTATCCCCACGCCTCCGGGAAGTTCTGTTTTTAAAGTCATCACACCGACAATCCTGCCGCAGCAACAGCAAGTGCAACAGGGACCCCAACCCGGCTCTCAAGCATATGAACAGGCTGCTGCTGCCTTACAGGGACCAATTGCTGCTTCAATCCCAGCGACGATCAAAACAACAAAAGGCAATATACATATTATGCTTTTCGGTGATCAGGCGCCAAATACGGTTAGAAATTTCATACTAAAAGCAAGTACGAATTATTATAATAATTTAATCTTCCACAGAGTAGAAAATTGGGTAATTCAAGGGGGAGATCCAAAAGGCAACGGGACAGGCGGTGGACAAATGCCGGCAGAGCAAACACAAAGACCTTTTGTTGTCGGTTCAATAGGAATGGCACGCGGAAGTAATCCGCAAATCAATAATGATTCACAGTTTTTTATCACCAAAACTGATGCATCATGGCTTAATGGGCAATATACAAATTTTGGCATTGTTACAAGCGGCATGAACGTGGTCGATAACATCCAGATTGGAGACAAAATTCTGGGCATTACGATCAATCAGTAAAATACGCTTCCAAAGCCTTTCGAATAAATTGCGAAATTACGCGTGACGTTCTATAATAAAATAAAGAGTATGCCCAAGCATCGAGCGAGAAGAAAAAAATCGTTAAAACTCAAACTAAAGAAAAAAACAATCTATACCATTTTTAGTCTGGGCTTTTTTCTCACTGGCGCGCTTTTCCTTCTCTCAATCATCCATACCAGTACCTCTACAATGATTTTACATTCCTGGGCGCATAATAAATTTGGCGCCTTGGATATCCTCCTGCCTTTTGCATTCTTTCTCTTTGGCTTTCTTTTTTTGCGACTTAAAATGTACCTTTCGCAAGTAAACGTCATAGTAGGCTACATGCTGATTTTCCTCTCATTGCTCGGACTGACAAAAAGCGGCGCGACTGGTCAAGCAATTTTTTCAATTTTAAAAGAAATTATTACCACACCGGGCGCAGATCTTGTCTTTATCGGCGGCTTATTGGTCGGTACGATTGTCTTTTTCGATACTTCAATTGATGAAATCCTTGAATTATTCAGCAATATCGGTGAGACGTTCAACAGACTTATTCCGCGTAAACTCTTCACATTTGCCGCAAAATCTGAAAAATCAAAGCTCGACAAAAATAAGCCGCTCACAATCAAAGGCGGACAATCATCAAAAGAGGAGACGATTGCGCCGCTCAAAGAAAATTTACCTCATTCGTCTGCACAAAAAAGGGAGCATCTGGAAATCTTACCCGACAAACTAGTAAGCAATTTACTTACGGGGACAACAACAGGAGTCTGGGAATACCCTTCTCCCTCACTTCTCTCTGATAATCCGGGAGGGAAAGCAGACCGTGGAGACGTCAATAAAACTGCATCAACAATTGAAAAAACATTGCAAAGCTTTGGTGTTGAAAGCAGAGTCGCAGAAGCAAACCTGGGCCCTGCTGTCACACAATATGCTCTTGAAATCGCACAAGGGACAAAAGTTTCAAAAATAACCTCCCTTGCTAACGACCTCGCACTGGCAACAGAAGCTCCAACAGGACAGATTCGTATCGAAGCGCCAATCCCGGGAAGAAATCTTGTCGGACTTGAAATACCAAACCGCTCTCTTGAAGTTGTTACCCTTCGTACCATGCTTACCTCATCCGCTATGCAAAAAACAAAATCCAAACTGACTGTAGCGCTTGGCCTAGACGTTTCAGGTACTCCTCTGGCTGTTGATATCTCCAAGATGCCGCATGTGCTCGTTGCCGGCACAACCGGTTCCGGTAAATCTGTCCTGATTAATGCCTTTATCTCATCACTTCTCTTCCGCGCATCTCCACAAGAAGTCCGTCTTATCCTCATCGACCCCAAGCGTGTCGAATTTACTGTATACAATGGAATTCCGCATCTGCTAACACCGGTTATCGTCGATCCACAAAAAATTCTCTCCGCTCTTAAATGGGCTATGGCGGAAATGGATAAAAGATACAAGTTATTTGCCGAACGAGGCGTAAGAAATATCGATTCATACAATGAATTAGCAGGCTTCCAGGCTTTGCCGTATATTGTTATTTTTATAGACGAGTTGGCTGATTTAATGATGTTCGCGCCGGTTGAAGTTGAAGACGCTATTGCACGCCTTGCCCAAATGGCCCGTGCGACAGGTATCCATCTGGTTATCGCAACCCAACGTCCATCAGTCAATGTCATCACAGGACTCATTAAGGCAAATATCCCCTGCCGCATTGCTTTTAATGTATCCTCTATGGTCGACTCGCGTGTTATCCTTGATAGTGCAGGTGCAGAAAAACTACTCGGGAGAGGAGATATGTTATACATTCCACCAGATCAAGCAAAACCAACCCGTATTCAAGGCTCCTTTGTTTCTGAAAAAGATATAAAAAGACTTGTTGACTTTTTGAAGTCTCGCAACTATCCTATTGAATACACTGATGAAGTCACCAGTCAGCCGCTACCATTAAAAAAGGGTGGACTAGGTAGCGCAAATGGCAAGGATGGAGAAATAGAAGAAGCAATCCGTCTGGTTTGTCAATTCAATACTGCCTCAGCATCATTTTTGCAAAGAAAAATGTCAATCGGTTACGCAAAAGCTGCACGCATTCTGGATCAACTGGAAGAAATGGGCATTGTCGGACAAGCCGAAGGAGCAAAGCCGAGAGATGTTCTTGTACGCAATGCGGAAGAATATTTAGCCAATCAACAACAGGAAGGATAATAAATTCGAAGCACGAAATTCGAAATACGAACTAATATCAAAATACAAAATTTTAAAGCCAAAAACTTTTTTAAAATTTATATTTAGAAATTTGAAATTGCTTCGGATTTCGATATTCGAATTTCATTTTTATGGTACGCTTGGGACAACGATTACATCAAAAAAGACTACTACGCAAACAGACTCTTGAAGAAATTGCGCAGGAATTAAAAATTAAACCGACTTTTCTTGCCGCAATTGAAAAAGGAGAATATCACAAACTTCCTTCTCCTGCATACGCACAGGGATTTGTAAGAAATTATGCTTCATATCTTGGACTTCCAAAAGCAGAAACAACAGTCCTCTTCAAACGTGAATTCGATGAAAAAAGAGCAATGAAAGTATTGCCTGACGCCATGATAAATACCAGAGAATTCCCCATTAAACGAATACGCATCCAGCAATCTTTACTATTATTTGTTATTTTCCTTCTCATTGTCTTCGGCTATCTTTTTTTTCAGTATCGTGCCGCATTCATCCCGCCATATCTTTCTGTCACAACTCCTCAACAAGACAGCAAGACAGCGCAAACTGTTATTATATCAGGGACAACTGACAGTAACGCGTTGGTTACTGTCAATGGAGAACCGGTAACTGTAGCAAATAACGGCTCTTTCCAAAAAGACATAACGCTCTTTCCCGGCAGTACAACAATTTCAATTAAAGCAGTAAATCACTTCGGAAAAACTGCAACAATTGAACGCACTGTGGAAGTACAATAGGTATCAAGAAAGAATTATTTTAAAAATTCTTGCCAAACCTTTACTTGACAGCAAGGCTTCAAGTAAGGTAGTCTATAAAGTATGATAGATCCTGTCCAGCTTGTATTATTACTCGTTATTTTGGTACTGACTGTATTACTAGTCTTTTTAGGTATACAGGTTTTTCTCATTCTGAAGGAATTACGACAAACAATTTCAAAGACAAACAAAGTGCTCGATCACGCAGATTCGATTACTGAAAATATTGAAGCTCCCTTATCTGCCCTTTCTTCGCTTGCGTTGGGGGTTAAAGCATCTTCTCTCATCACTATTGTAAAATTTGTTCGGAGTCTCCTTGGCGGACAAAAAGAAGAGAATCAACACCACAGAGACTAATGTAATTTCAGTTTACAATTTTTAATTTTCAATTGAAAACTAAAATAATTATGGAACGCAATAGTAACTACAACCAGCCACAAAGAGTATCTGGCAGCGGCTTCCTTCTGGGAGTGATCGTCGGTGTCATTCTGACCTTGTTGCTTATAACCAAACGCGGACGTGCAATTCTAAAAGACATATTGGAAAAAGGCGCAGAAAAATTTGCAAACCTTGAACAATTAATGAGGGAAACTGAAAAAAATGATGAAGAAGAACTATTCAGTGAAGATGATGACTTCATACATTCAGAACCAATAGATATACAGGAGCCCTTACAGAAATCTCCTGAAAAAAAACCGGAAGCGACAAAACCTGAACCGCAAGAAATAAAACCAGCGCATCCTGCTTCACGCAGTAACGCACCTGATGAAACTGCAATCGTCAAACCTATAAAAGTAGTAGAATCAGAAAAAGCAATAAAAGAAAAAGTAAAAACCGGAGGCAAACGATGGTTTCGCGGGCTCAGCAAAAAAGGATAAATTTAGAGTCCGTATTTCTTTATATCAGCGACATGCTGGCTCGAAGTTACCTCATAATGATTGTGCCCTGATTTATCAGAGATATAAAAGAAATAGTCTGTATGGGGCGCATTAATTACTGCCTTCAAAGACTCAAGTCCGGGATTAGAAATCGGTCCAGGAGGCAATCCTAGGTTGGTATACGTATTGTAAGGAGACGAAGGATCGATATTGCCACCGCTGTTGGTCAAAGTAGGCCACCAGTTGCCTGGCGTACCAATCGCATATTGAACAGTTGCATCAACCTGCAACGGCATCCCTGCATTAAGGCGATTAAGAATTACAGAAGCAACCAGTGAACGATCTCTGGGAAATTTAGCCTCCCGCTCAACAATCGACGCAATCGTAACAATCTGCTTTTTTGTCAAACTGGTTTTTCCCACATTAGGAATACTATTATATTTTTTGACAAAATTATCTTCCATTGTTGCAATAATCGTATTGATTCCTGTATCTTTACTAAAAGAATACGTATCAGGGAAAAGATAGCCTTCATTAGCAACTAATTGCTGCTCCCAAGATGAGTTATATCTGGGGAAATGAGCCTTAAGAATCTGAGCTATTTCTTCTGCTCTTTTTCCTTCAGGAATCGTAATCCGGACGTCGTTTTTTGCTACCTGCAATAATTTAGCAATCTCTACATCTGACATTGATGGAGCTATCTTGAATTCACCTGCCTGTATTTTATTACCAATACCTTGCTGTTTTACAACAAGATAAAAAATCACAGGATCTTTTATCAGTCCTTGTGCCTTTAAATCATTTGCTATCTGTCGGACATCTTCTCCCCGGGTCACTTCAAAAGTTTGTGTTTTCTGATCGGCAGGATTTGCCGGCGCGATACCATTGAGCCACCAGACTCCTAATCCGCCAAGGACAAGAATTAACAAAACAATAAGAAAAAAGAATTTTTTCATACCGCTATTGGAACGTTTTCTTTTTTGTCGACTGACAAAATCCATATGTTTTTACAAATAGGATAGCATTTGAAAATTTACAAGAGAATCTTTTGCTTCTTTTAAATTTTGTTGTGATTCACTATATAAAGTGCAAACAATCTCTCCAGTTTTCACTCTCTCACCAGCTTTTTTATGCAAATATAATCCGCTTCTTTTTTGCAAAGGAGCGCCAAGAATTTTTGCAATGATTGTTACATTGGCACAATTAATCTCCTTTACTATGCCGCTTTCTTTTGCTTTTATCTCGTATGCGTATTCACCTGGCTGAAGATCAGCACTTATTATAGCAGAATTCCCGCCCTGCGCAGCGATAATTTCCTGCATTTTCTTCAATGCATGCCCACTTGATAAGATATACTGAGCCCACTTTCTGCCATCCCCGAATTCTTTTTTTATCTGATCCTGCAATGCTTTTGAAGAGTCATGTAAGCATAAATCGAGCAGCATGCCTGCTAGATGCAATGCTTTCTCTTCCAAATCAAAAGGGCGATCCTCTGTTTGCTCCAGTACTTTCAAGGCTTCCTTCGTTTCCAGAAGCGGCCCGATTCCCCGCCCTGCCGGCTGATTAGTATTATGAAGATATAGTTGTATTTTTACCTTGAATCTTTTCGCAAGATACTCAAATTTTCCGGCAAGAATTTCAGCATCAGATCTGTTATGCACTTTTACATGTGTACCATAAGGCAAATCAATAACAATATGATTTGAACCGAAAGCAATTTTTTTTGCCATAATAGAAACAAGGATCTTATCAAAGCTTTCAAAAAGTAACGGTTCCTCAACTTTTATTAATTCATCATCCGCAGGAGCAATATCAACACTCCCTCCCCAAACAATGCAGGCCTTCGTTTTTTTGACAATCCGGTAGATTTCATTTTTGGTAAATGTTACCGGAGCGAGAATTTCCATATCATCACCTGTTCCTCCAGGTGTTGTAATCGCACGGGATGAACTTTTGGGGATAAGAAATCCCGCTGCTGCAACAATCGGAACAATAATCAGCGTTGTTCTTGTTCCCGGCACTCCTCCTATTGAGTGTTTATCTGCAACAATTCCTTCAAATCGCAACTGCTCGCCTGTCTCGATCATTGCTTTTGTCAAATAGTACATTTCTTCACTGGTAAAGCCTTTGGAGTACCCTGAAGCTGCAAAATAGGTAGTAAGAATTGGTGATAATTTTTCGCGGCTAATAGCATCCATCACAGCAAAAATCTCTTCATAACTGAGCTTTTTACCGACAAGTTTTTTTCGAATTGCTTGCAAAGCGAGTGTTTCTTCAGTCATCAAACTCCCTTAATCATCCGGAACGCATCTCTAAAAAAATTTCTAATCAGCATAATAAAAAAATAAACACTTGTGTTAATGATACGATACACAAACGGCCATATCTTCTTCATAAAGATAATAAAGGATGATCGTTGTGCGTTGTTCTGCATAATTATATTGTACCTGCTTCTATCAGATAGTTTCAAGTTTTGCTTTTATCACAAGCCTCCGCCATGTTGTCCCTGGCGGAGTACAAGTAATGATACTCAAATAACTTCCGTTCGTGTCCTGCGCAAGATAGGAAGTATCATCAGCAGCAACAATTGACATTTTTATCACTCGATACGTATAGATTTTACTGCCAATAGTAATAAGGATAGGATCTCCTATTCTTGTATTCAAGGCTGTAGCGAAAATTGCATGCGGATTATGAGGATTAAACCATTGCGGTAGAGTAGAGTGACCAAAAATGGCAACATTACCTCGATGAGGGGGCACTGCGGTACCCGGAAACCAAATAGGATGCAAATTAACATTATTATCAGTCATTGAAACATAAGCATCTTCTATCCCCAACTTCGGAAGTGAGAGATAAAAATTCGAAAGCTGTTCAGTAACACCAACCTGCTTATACTGATTTGGATTTGTCGGCGGAAGCCAACTAGTATCGTTTGGATTACCAAGATGACTGAGTTGAGTAGCGGTATTATCAAGCAAACTTCTAATTGAATTCTGCGTGATAATTGTTGTCTGCGGAATAGGCGATGCGAAAGATTGACTTGCAAAAACAGGCTGGATATATATTTCGTACGAAAAAAGCGGGAAAAAGGTATAGAGTGCCAGGGCCATACCCGCTATTGCAACAAATAGTCCGGCAAATCGGATCATAAGACGAAAGCTCATTCCTTTTCTTTTTTTATAAACTAATTTACGCATATTAATAAACAACTTTCTCTCTCCTTTTAAAAGAGAGTCAGGATAAGCTTCTCTATCGAGAGTAAGCCTCATCTTAACCTAATCATCACTAAGAAAAAGAGGCATAATTTTGCAAAGCACAGCCTGACATTATTGTGATGCGATGTTTACATTGATATGCCGCGGCAGACTCGGGAAAAGGGATGGAAGAAATGGAATTGGCGGTGAAAACGTGATAGTCGCATTTGCTACCTGAGGAAGAGCTGTAAGCGAATTTTCCGCTTTTCTGAGTGATTCATGCGCAATGTTACTGATTACATCATTTTTATTAATAGCGGGCAGCAAACCTGCCTGAATTGAAACCGTTGCAGTCGCAGTATATTTTGTACGAAGCGAAGCGCCGCTCACTACCTCTTTCACACTTTGATTTGCAATAGTTGGATCCTGCGGATATTTTTGTTTGATAATTGTTCGGGCATAGCTGTCTAAATCGCTATTATCATAAACCATACCAGTATACACAACATCAGCCGTCAAGGACACCTGTGATGCATTATCTCCGATATGATGAGTGAATTTCTCATTCTCAAGGATAGGAGAACTGATAAAAGGTAACACGGTTTGACCGCTTGCTGCCTGAGCTGCTAACTTTTGCTGAACTGATCCTTGAACGCTTTTGGGCAGATCAGAACGAAGCTTGGCGATATCGTTGGCAGAAACTACTGTCACTGTCTGCTGAGTACCTCCGGAAAAGGCAGTATCATTTTTTGCTGCAATTGTATTACCGCTCCCTATAGTAAATTGTGTTCCTGAAGGCTCATTCCCGTCCGTACCAATACTCTGCGCAGTTACTGTAGCGTCTGCCGTACCTAGTTTGGTGCCTGAAAAAACATCACCTGAGGCAGAAGCAACTTGCACGCTATTATCAAGAAGAAAAATCTTTCCATTGCTCGCAGTTAGCTCGGTTCCGCTCGAAAGACTTACCGGACTACTCGCATTATTATAAATTGTCACCGTACCTTTTGCTTTATTTCCTTCTTTCTTTTTTCCTGTAGCCTGGGTAGTCGCTTGCCCGGCAATCGAAATAGATATGCTCTTTGCGGCAATAATATTATTACCGAAATCGTCAGATTGAGCTGTTGAAAAAGTTACTGTTTCGTCCTGACTTACCATCGTAGGTTTCATCGTAAGTAAAACATTTGCCTGCATTTTATAATAATAGAAAAATACGGTGCCGATAAGAAGTACAATTAGTACAACTACCGGAATAATTATTTTCACTATCTTATTATTCCCTTTAATTTTTTCAAGCAATCCGGCAACAGTAGGAAGCGCAAAATTCTCCGGGAGTCGTAATGCAGCAAAACTTGCCAAAAACGAAGTCTTTGCTTGTTGCCTTTGCGGTTCGTATGTATCTTCAGATTCTTCAGCATGAACGAACGGCTCCTCATTATGCATTCTATGACGTACAGGGAGAACTTCTTCATTCTTAAAATCAGGTGTTTCAGGAGATTCTCGTTCCGCAATATCCTGATCCATCATAAAACCAAAATCGCTTGCAGTCGCTGCATCAGTTTGGGCTCCTTCTGCTGATTGACCAAAATCTATCGGCGGCTGCTCTATTGTTTTCGTAGCATTTGTGGAATCAGATAATTCTTCCTGTGCAAAAGCCTCTTCTTCTCTGACAATCTTTGGAGCAACAGCAGGCAATACATCATGTGCTCCTTCGTCAATTGTAAAATCCATTTGCGCCGCGGCTCCAGACATTACCGAACGCATAGCAAACGCTGGCGGTAACACCGTTATTTGCGGGACATGCATAAAAGGCAGACTCTTGCTCCACTGATGTGAGAGAAATGCCTGACTGGTACGTTCGTCAGGTTTACTTTGAAAAATGACCATGCGCGCTGGCAAAACAGGAACAGTAAAATGGCCTAGCAATTTATCAACTGTTACGGGCGCTGATTCAAGATGAGGACTACTGACTGACTCAATTATCTTACCACCCCGCAAAAGACTCAAAATAATCTCATGTTTATTGATTTCAGCAAAAACTGCTGAAACAGGAGCTCCTTCTTCTTCCTGCATTAGATGCGTTATTGCTTCAGTGGTCACCATGAAACCAAGAGGTGTGAGATCCAAAGCTCCACATACCTTCTTCAACTTTTCCAGATATTCTTTTTTAATTTTTTTTGTTTCAGGATCGACCCAGATATCTTTGACGCCAAAAATAGTCTGATGGGTTTGAATATCAGGGGGTAAAACTTCCTCCGCACGGCTGATTGCCTTATCAACAGAACCAATCAAGTCATCGATTAATAATTCTTCCAATGATTCAGAAAAGAAAGCTTCATGAGCGTTAATCTTTTTAAGAACATGCGCTTCAGCTTTGAGAACCACAGCTCCCACTTTCTCATCGGTAAGGATAAGCGCAAGATAATAATCAGATTCTTCTTTTTTTGTTTTTAAAAACGGAATGGGCAGCTTCATAATTTAAATTCGAAATTCCAATATCGAAATCCGAAACGAATTCTAATTACCAAAATACAAATCTTTAAACATCTTGAACATTTAAAATTCGAATTTCGATACTGTTTCGATTTTCGTGCTTCGATATTCGAACTTACCCAACAATAGCATAGATCCTTCGCATATTTTTGCCAAGAGACTCCTGCTTTATTATCTTAAACGATTTTATCTTTTCTGTAAATTCGACATGCGGTCCTCCACAAAATTCTATTGAATAGGCCTTCTCAGGATGCTTGGAATCACCACCGATGAAATAAATTTTAGATGTATCCTGATAGGTATCTTCAAACAATCCAATCGCACCCATTTTCTTTGCTTCACTTGTCGGAATCATTTCAAAATGCACAGGTAAATTCTCTTTGATTTTCTGATTAACGATTTCTTCCAATTTTAAAATTTCCTCATCTGTCAGTTTCCTATCAAAATTAAAGTCAAAGCGTAATCTTTCAGTCGTTATATTGGAACCTGACTGATGCAATTGCTTACCAAACATATCCCGCAGCGCCTGATGCAAAAGATGTGTTGCTGTATGTCCCATGATAGTCCTTTCCTGATGGTCTGCCAAGCCACCGCGGAATTTATGTTCTGCACCTTTTTTGGATAAATTCTGATGTGCTTCCATTTTTTCAGCAAATTTTTGTCTGTCAAACGTATATCCCAAACTTTCAATCTGCGTTGGGGAAAGTCCATGTGTTGTATAAAGTATAAATGCATCAGCAGCAGAAATTTCATTCATACCCATTAGCTCATCTCCTACATGTTTATATCTCTTCGTAATAAACTTTTTTGCTTGAGATAAGGTACTACGATAGTTATTTGTTTCTTCCAAGATTGTATTCAAAATCTCTTCAAAATTTTGTTCCAATAGTGGATCTGTCTCTTTATATTGTTCAACTATCGTTTCAACAATAGGCTTCATAGGAAGGTTCATATCATCAATTCCTCTTAATATATTGATGTTGTCAAACGCTCGCCTTATAAGTCTTCTAAGAATATATCCTTGATCAGTTTTGGAAGGCTTTATTTTTTCGTTGCTGATAAATACTGCAGCTATTAAATGATCTGTAATAATTCTCATTTGACGCTCATTACCCTTATAATGTTTATCGACATTCTTCTCAATAGCTGCGATAATTGGTAAGAGCAGACTCGTCTGAAAAACATCAGGCTGATGCTCAACTGCAAGAAGCAAGCGTTCTAAACCGCCACCGAAATCGACATTGGGTTTGGGGAGCGGCTTAAGAGAACCATCTGCTTCTTTACGGTACTGCATAAAAACGCTATTTGCAATCTCTAGATAGCGACCGCAGTCACAATTAACGTGGCATTTCTCACCAAACTTAGGATCATGTTGAGTACCAAAATCATAAAATACTTCACTTGAAGGGCCACCCGGCTCACCCGCAGGCATTTTTTCAGGTGGACCTGAGCGTGACCACCAATTCTTATCAGTACCATAATAATGGATGCGTTCTTGTGGATCTAAGCCAACGCTTTTAAATAATTCTTTCCAAATTGCAACTGCTTCTTTATCCTGAGGGACATCTTCATAGCCATCAAAAACAGTTACAGATAAATGCTTAGGGTCAAGCTTGAGCTCTTTTGTTAGAAACTCAAACAGCCAAGGCAACTCTTCCTTTTTAAAATAATCTCCAAGACTCCAGTTACCAAGCATACGGAAAAGAGTGGTATGACGATTATCTCCGATTTCATCAATATCAACTGCCCGGAAAGAATTCTGCACATTTACCAGACGTGTTCCTTGCGGATGCTCTTCTCCTAATAAATAAGGTACCAGCGGCTGCATGCCTGAAGAAGTAAATAAAGTCGTCGGATCATTCTGTGGGACAAGCGGTGAGTTAGCGATACGTTTATGCCCACGCTTTTCAAAAAAGGTAATATATTTTTCAATAATATCTGAAGCCTTCATGATAGTTCTTATTATATCATCCTCAAATCAAAAAACGAAGAATTCAAAACTACAAAACTAATCGTTTAAAAGTTTCTAACAATATTTTTGAGTGACCTGTCATAGCTTCTGAGATATCAAAACTACTTTTGAACAATAAAAGCTTTATTGAACCTGAACAGATTATCATGCTTGACAAGATAATAAACGATATGATATAAATGGGAAGCTCTCATTTAATATGAAGATACAAGGGCAGCGCCCGGTGTATCTTTTTTGTATGTTGGAGCACTCTGCCTACCAAAAACTCACGATGCCAAAGCAACCAGACGCCAACGATAATAAAAAAATTACCCGACAGAATTGGGGAAAAACCTACAAGGATCTGCCTAAGCTAGACTTACTGGCTATTCAAAAAGCATCGTACAAACTTTTTCAAGAACAAGGAATTAAAGAAATTCTACAGGAAGTTTCACCTGTTGATGACTTTACCGGAAAAAACTGGACGCTCGAATTTCATGAGCATAAAATTGGCAAACCAACAAGTGATCCTGAAACAGCCCTGATTAAAGGACTTACCTACAATGCGCCACTAACCGTAGGCGTCACCTTAACCAATAAAAAAACAGGCGAAAAGCATGATGCGGAAGTTTTTCTGGGTGACATTCCACAAATGACGGAGCGGGGCACATTTGTCGTTAACGGCATTGAGCGTGCAGTAGTAAATCAACTCGTTCGATCTTCAGGTGTATTTTTTACCGGAACACAAGATCTGATCACAGGAAAAACCTTATATTCTACAGAAATAAGGCCGGTACATGGATCATGGCTTGAATTTGCAACGACACGCTACGGCACAATTACTGTCAAAATTGATCGGAGACGAAAATTTCTCGCAACCACCTTCCTTCGCGCACTTGGTATTTCAGATAACGAATCGATCAAAGAAAAATTCAAAAATATCGCCGGCGAAAGTGGCGAAGCATTAATTACCAATACCTTGCAAAAGGATGAAACCACCAATGAAACCGAAGCACTGATAGAAATTTTCAGGAAAATGCATCCTGGTGAACCAGTTGTTCTTGATAAAGTACGCGAATACTTCTCTAACCTTTTCTTTAATAACCGCCGGTATGATCTGGGAGTCGTCGGCCGTTATAAGATTAATAAACGATTGAAATCTGTCCCTGATTTTATACCATCTGAAGAGCATGTCCTGACTGTCGAAGATATTACCGCAACGCTTGCTTATCTGATCATGCTTGAAAACGGACAGGGAACAACTGATGATATTGATAGTCTCTCAAATCGCCGTGTCCGAAGCGTTGGCGAACTGGTTGCACTCAATGCTTTTCGCGTCGGCGTCCTTCGTGTAGAGCGCAGCATCAAAGAACGTATGAGTCTTTTACAGGCAGATATTCCGGTTACAGTCGGAAATCTTATTAACGCACGCCCGATTATGGCAGCCATCAATGAATTTTTCCGTACCTCACAGCTTTCCACAATTCTTGACCAAACCAATCCGCTTTCAGAAATTGACAATCTTAATCGTTTAACCGTTATGGGAACCGGCGGTATTTCACGTGAACGCGCTGCCTTCTCTATCCGTGATATTAATTCTTCGCAGTATGGCCGTATCGATCCGATTCGAAGTCCTGAAGGACCAAACATCGGACTTGTTACCTATATGGCATTATATTCACGGGTCAATGAATATGGCTTTCTGGAAGCACCATATAAAAAAGTCGTCAAAGACGGGAATAAAATGCGGATTACTGATGAAGTTATTTACATGACTGCTGATGATGAAGCAGAGGCGCATATTACACACGCAGGTATCGCTATTTCTGAAGATGGTATCATTCTTGATGATCGTGTCCCTGCACGATATCGCGGTGATTTTACCGAAGTTGACCGCGAGATGATCCAATATATTGATGTCGTTCCACGTCAAGTGGTAGGAACAAGTGCCTCGCTTATTCCGTTTATTGCACACGATGAGGCAAATCGTGCGCTAATGGGAACACATATGCAGTGTCAGGCAGTCCCGCTGGTAAACCCGCAAAGTCCTGTCGTGGGAACCGGCATGGAAGAAGCTATCTCAGGAGTTATGGGCCGGGTTGTCCGTGCTCCATTTGATGGTAGAATTGCGTACGCTGATGCGGCAAAAATTATTCTTGAAGGGAAAAATGTAAACGACAAAGTAGTTTTTCCTATTGATACGTTTGACCGCACCTCTGCTGCCACAGCGTATACGCAACGGGCAATGGTAACTGAAGGACAAGAAATTAAAAAAGGTGATGTTCTGATAGACGGCCCGTCAAGCGAAAATGGTGAACTTGCGTTAGGAAGAAATCTGCTAATCGCCTACGCATCTCTTGATGGTCTTGGATATGAAGACGCGATCGTTATTTCAGATAAAATGGTTAAAGAAAATGTTCTCTCAAGTATTCACATTGAAAAATACGAAGCAGCAGTTGTTGAAACCAAACTCGGTCCTGAGGAAACAACTCGCGATATCCCAAATGTTTCAGAAGAAGATCTCGCAAATCTGGATGAGACAGGTATCGTTGTTCTTGGATCAGAAGTGAATCCGGGAGATATTCTGGTCGGTAAAATTGCACCAAAAGGTGAAACTGAATTAACCGCAGAAGAAAGACTTCTTCGTGCAATATTTGGCGAGCAAGCACGAGAGGTTCGCGATACATCACTTCGTATGCCACATGGCGAACGGGGCACGGTTATTTCTGTACAGATTCTTGACCGAAAACAAGGAGATGAACTGGAGCCGGGAACTATGCGAAAAATTATTGTTGAAGTTGCACAGCTTCGCCACGTTTCCGTAGGAGACAAACTTGCGGGAAGACATGGGAACAAAGGTATTATTTCCCGAATTCTTCCACTTGCCGATATGCCGCATCTTGAAGACGGTACGCCAGTTGATATTATCATCTCGCCTGTATCAATTCTTGCCCGTATGAATTTAGGACAAATTCTGGAAGCTCACCTCGGATTTGCAGCACAAAAACTTGGTATGAAGATCGGTGTTCCGGCATTTGAGAAAATTGATGAATCACGCATGGTCGAACTTCTTGAAAAAGCAGGCCTTCCTGTCAACGGAAAAGTCAAACTAATTGACGGAAAAACAGGAATACCATTTGAAAATCCAGTGGTAGTTGGTATAGAATACATCATGAAGCTTATCCACATGGTTGAGGATAAGACTCACGCGCGCTCAACCGGACCATATTCTCTTGTTACGCAACAGCCACTCGGCGGTAAAGCACAAATGGGTGGACAAAGACTCGGAGAAATGGAAGTCTGGGCTCTTGAATCACACAGGGCACGATATATTCTTCAAGAAATGTTAACCATCAAATCTGATGATGTCGTGGGTCGTGCGAAAGCTTTTGAAGCAATTGTAAAAGGAACAGATATCCCAACACCAAAAGTTCCTGAATCATTCAAAGTGCTTATCAAAGAACTACAATCGCTCGGCCTCAATGTCATGCCGGTTGACGCGATTGTCGAAAATGAAGCCGAAGAAATAAAAGCAGAAATCGCGTCAGAAGAAATAAAGGGTCAAGTGCAAGAGCTTGAAGAATCGCTGGAGGCAATAGACGAACCTGAAACCGAAACGCAAAATGCAGAAAAAGAGATTGAAGAAGAAATAACAGCGGAAGAAACAATAGTTGAAGAAAGTAAGGATCAGGCAGAACAACCCGTTAACGAGTAACGCATTAACAGGTTAATTTATTAAAACTATGAACAATAAAAGTAAAAACATCTTAAAAGATTTAAATATTTCAGATTTCAAATCGCTGAAGTTGTTGCTTGCAAAAAATGATGACATCATGAATTGGTCTTATGGCGAAGTAACCAAGCCTGAAACAATCAACTACCGGACTCTTCGTCCTGAAAAAGACGGATTATTTGACGAAAGAATCTTTGGTCCTACAAAAGATTGGGAATGTTATTGCGGAAAATACAAGAGGATTCGCTATCGCGGCATCATCTGTGATAAGTGTGGCGTTGAAGTTACTCTTTCACGCGTACGACGGGAAAGACTTGGACATATTAAGCTCGCATCTCCGGTCGCACATGTATGGTTCTTCAAGGGAGCATCAAGCGCATTATCGCTTCTTCTTGATATCCCACAAAAAAGTCTGGAATCAATTATTTATTATGCTTCCTATCTGTTAACCAACATTGATGAGGGGAAAAAGAAAGAAGCACTTGAAACATTTGTTGAAACCATCACCAAACGAAAAGACGCACTACAAGAGCGTCTGGATCAGGAATCTGAAAAGATTAAAAAAGAAGCAGCAGAAAAAAAGAAAGAAGCAGCAGGCAAAAAAACTCCTGAGCAGCAACAGTTGATTGAGCAGGAAATCGAACTTGCAGCACGCCAAAAATTGACACGTATTGAAGAATCTCTCGAAAATGAATCAAAAAAAATCGACGAAATCTCAGACACGTTTACCAAACTGCTAAAGAGTTTACGTGTTGGAAGCGTCTTATCTGAAGATGAATACTTTAAGCTTCTGGAATACGATATCCCAATTTTCTTTACGATCAAAACCGGATCTGAGGCTCTTCTTGAAGTAGTATCCCGACTTGATATCGCACAACTCATCGCAGACCTCCGATCGGAAGCTGAAAAAACCAGCAGCCAACGATACTTAAAGATTGTCAAACGCCTGCGGTTACTCGAAAACATGAGAAAAGCAGATGTGACGCCAACGGCAATGATTACCGATGTTCTGGCGGTTATCCCACCGGATCTCAGGCCCATGGTGCAACTTTCGGGTGGAAGATTTGCAACCTCTGATTTAAATGATTTATATCGGCGTGTTATTAACCGGAACAATCGGTTAAAACATCTTCTTGCTCTTGGCGCACCTGAGATTATTTTGAGAAACGAGAAAAGAATGCTTCAGGAATCAGTCGATGCATTGATCGATTCATCACAACGAAGTAGTCAAAGCATGGCGTCATCGCTCCGGTCGCTTTCTGATATGCTTCGGGGTAAACAGGGACGCTTTAGACAGAATCTACTTGGAAAGCGTGTTGATTATTCAGGTCGTTCTGTTATCGTTGTGGGGCCAGAACTCAAGCTGAATCAATGCGGACTTCCAAAAGAAATGGCGCTTGAAATGTTCAAGCCGTTTATTCTCCGCGAAGTTATTGTCAGAGGTCTTGCAACCAATATTAAATCAGCAAAACGATATATTGAAAAAAGGCCACCTGAAGTGTTTGATATTCTTGAAGAAATTACCAAAAACCATCCTGTCCTTCTCAATCGTGCTCCTACCCTGCACAAACTCGGAATTCAGGCATTCTACCCTGTTCTCATCGAAGGATCAGCAATTCAATTGCATCCGTGTGTCTGTGCCGGATATAATGCTGATTTTGACGGAGACCAGATGGCTGTTCATATCCCGCTCTCACAAAAAGCACAAGAAGAGGCAATTGAACTTATGATGCCAAACCGTAATTTATTAAAACCTGCAAGCGGTGACCCTATTACTTTGCCAAATAAAGAAATGGCACTTGGTACCTACTATCTTACAACGATCGATGAAAGTAAGCGCCGAAGCGAAGAAAATCAACCGCACTTCAGCGACAGAAATTCAGCACTCCTTGCCTACGATATCGGTAAGATTAAAATGCGTGAACCTGTCAAAGTGCGAATCATTGATCATAAAGGTACTGCAACGGTTCTTGAAACAACTGCAGGCAGGATCAGATTCAACGAATTACTTCCACATGATTTTGGTTTCGTTAATGAAGCTATCAGTGCAAGCAGGATTAAAAAGATCATTACCCGATCAATGAAGCAGTATTCATCAGACACTGTTGCAGCACTTATTGATAAAATCAAAAATCTTGGATTTTTTGGAGCCACAATCTCAGGTATTAGTGTTTCTGTTTTTGATAACGATATCGCACCTGAAAAAGATCAGATGATTGCAGAAGGTGAAAAAAAGGTTAAAGCTATTGATGAGGAGTACAAACAGGGACTCATCACTCTTTCTGAAAAGAAACGGTTATCAAATGAAGTCTGGCTTAAAGTAACCAACGAAGTTGCAGATCTTACTTGGAAGTCAATCAAACCACAAAATCCAATTAAACTGAGTATTGATTCAGGAGGAACCCGTGCTGGACTGGAACAGATTAAACAGCTTTCAGCACTTCGTGGTCTTATTGTTGATCCGCTGGGCAAAATCGTTGAGCTTCCTGTAAAATCAAACTTCCGTGAAGGGCTTTCAATTTTTGAATATGTTACATCAGCACGTGGCTCACGAAAAGGCTTGACTGATTCCGCCTTGAAAACAGCAAACGCAGGATATCTTACCCGAAGACTTGTTGATGTTGCCCACGAAGTAATTATCAGACAGGAAGATTGCGGTACCAAAGAAGGAATCACAATTACCAGGATTGAAAAAGATCGTACATCAGCTTTTGCTGACAGACTTATAGGGCGGGTCCTTGCAGCTGATGCATTCGCACCGAAGTCAAAAAAAGTCGTTCTCAAAGCAGGAGAGGAAATTAATGAAGAAACTGTCAAGCTACTGGAAGAAAACGAAGTTCAGGAAGCTATTATACGATCCCCGCTTCTCTGCGCTCTTCCGTATGGACTCTGCGCATCATGTTACGGATGGGATCTTTCAACCAAGCAGCGCGTTGGCTTGGGTGTTCCTGTCGGCGTGATGGCTGCACAAAGTATTGGAGAACCAGGCACACAGCTTACTATGCGTGTCAGACACTATGGCGGCGTTGTTATGTCTGACGTGACCCAGGGCCTACCGCGTGTTGAAGAGCTCTTTGAGATGCGTACACCAAAAAATATGGCGTCAGTTTCTGAAGTTACCGGTAAGGTAAAAATCGAAACAACAGATGAAGGTTATCATGTCAACGTTAAAAATACCAAAATCAAGCCAATTGAGTCACAGGAATACTTTGTCCCGCTCTCTGCGGCGCTTCGTGTCCAGGATGGTGACGAAATCACCGCCGGCACACCGCTTGCAGAAGGCGACTTAGATCCAAAAGAAGTTCTTAAGATAGGCGGACTTCTCATGGTTCAGCGATACCTGATCACTGAAGTCCAGAAAGTCTATGAATCACAAGGTATCGGCATCAACGACAAGCACTTTGAAGTCATTATCCGAAAAATGTCGGATAAAATTATTGTTGAAAGTGTCGGAGACACCTCACTCATCCCAGGTGATTTTGTCACCAAAGCACGATTTGAAGAAATGAATGCTGAAGTACTTTCAGAAGGCGGAGAACCAGCAACCGGAAGGCAGGTTATACTGGGTATCACAAAATCAGCCCTCTTCTCAGACAGCTGGCTTTCAGCAGCATCTTTCCAGGAAACAACAAAAGTACTGACCGAAGCTGCACTTGAAGGCCGCGTAGACAAACTTCTCGGTCTGAAAGAAAATGTTATTATCGGACGCTTAATTCCTGTCTCAGGTCTTGATGGAAAATTTGAAACAGATGAAGTCGTGGAGGAAAAAGCAGCAGGAGAAGTTGCAGCAACAGAAGATGAAACTGTTCAGCCAGAAACACAACCTGCCGCATAAAAGTTAAAAATTTAAAGTTAAAAGTTCAAAATTACAGGTTAAAACTAAAAATTTTTAATTCTTCATTGTAATTTTTCACTTTACATTTTTCATTTTTAACTTGAATGTAAATAAAATAGCTTTATAAATTGAACCTAAGTGTGTTATAATACTCACACTTAAAAAATAAATATTATGCCGACACTAGCACAATTAGCAAAAAGGGGACGCGCGAAAAGGATCAAAAAGACCCGATCTACCGCACTGAAAAGATTATTTAACGCGAAGGATCGCCAATATACTGACGCTGATTCTCCGCAAAAACGCGGCGTGGTTACTCTGGTTAAAACAATGACCCCCAAGAAACCTAATTCAGCGCTGCGTAAAGTTGCACGCGTAAAGCTTTCTAATAAAATGGAAGTCACTGCATATATCCAAGGAGTCGGGCATTCACTTTCTGAACATGGTATTGTCCTTGTTCGTGGCGGCCGTGTCCGTGATTTACCAGGCGTTAAATACCACGCAGTACGTGGAAAATTTGATCTGCTTGGTGTTGACGGAAGAAAAACATCCCGAAGTATTTATGGAACCAAGTTGCAAAAAGCTAAAGCAGCCTAAAAAACGCAAAATGTAAGATATAAGAACTCTTAAATCTTACGTCATAAATCTTAAATTAAGGTATGAGACACGCAAAAATACAAAAAAGACAAATTGCACCAGATACGCTTTACAATAGTATACAAATTGCTAAGTTAATCAACTATATTATGCGGGACGGCAAAAAAACAGTTGCGCAAGCGCAGGTATACAATGCTTTCTCTCTTCTTGAGCAAAAAGGTCAAAAGCCACTTGAAGCTTTTGAAAAAGCTCTTCAAAATATCGGTCCAAAAGTCGAGGTTAAAGCGCGTCGTATCGGTGGCGCGAATTATCAAGTGCCTGTTGAAGTCAAACATGAACGACGTATGGCACTTGCACTCCGATGGATGATTGATGCAGCGCGGAAGCGATCAAACAAGGAATATCATACTTTTGCGGAAAAACTTGCTGCTGAGGTACTCGCTGCTCTTAATAATGAAGGAGAAGCAGTCAGAAAACGGGAAATCGCACTCAAGCAAGCAGAAGCAAACAGAGCATTCTCTCACTTCAGGTGGTAGATGGGTTTTCAAACAATATCTTCAAACAGCCCCTTGCAATTTTTCATATCATACTTCTATTACCACAGGCAGGACAAGTGGACGGGTTTTGAGTTTTTTATAAAGAAACCTTTCGGATGTTTCACCTATTGTACGACGAATATGAAACCAATTCGCCACCTTCTCATTATGGCCTGAAAGGACTTTTCTCAATTCCGAAGCAAGCGGCTCAGCAACTTCTTTGGTATCTGTCAAAAAACTCCCTCTGGCGATAATTTCAGGCTTTTCAGCCAGCTGGCCGTTTAAAGCATTCACTTCAGCCATCACGATAATCACACCTTCCTTTGCTAATCTTTCACGATCCCTGATAACAAAATTCTCCAGCTCCTCACCTGAAACTTCATCTACGTAGACATGCTTGATTTCCACTTTTCTCCCCAAGCGCACACTGCTTCCCGCAAATAAAAGCTCCTGTCCATTTTCAATCAAGAAAATATCGCTTCGCTTATACCCCATTTGTTGCGCCGTTTGGCGATAATCTACCATATGACGATACGTTCCGCTGATCGGCACAAGGAAACGAGGCTGCGTCAACGCAATAAGCAGCATATGATCCCCTGCTGAGCCATGACCTGAAACATGATAATTCCCTGTCCCATTTGATTCCAAAACACGGGCTCCGCGCTTGGCGATTGAATCGTATAGCTCTCCGACATTAAGTTCATTACCGGGAATCGTATCGGAAGAAAAAACAACCGTATCCTGCGGATCAAGCCTGATATCCCGATGCTCTCCTTGAGCAATTCTTGTCATCGCGGAATTCTCCTGCCCCTGACTTCCCGCGACAATTAACAGCAATTGCCTGCTCTTAAACCTAGGTAAATCAGCAATTTGTACTTCCGTACCATCACGCATTTTCAGATAGCCTAATCGATTCGCAACTTCTTTTACTTTCACAATCGACCTGCCGACAAAACAGACCTTACGACCTGTCACTTCTGCCGCCTGAATTGCCTGATTGAGACGGGTTACATTGGATGAATACGTCGTAATAAGAAATTTCCCCGGGCAGTTGCGCATCTCACGCTCGAAATGATCTCCAAGCATTTGTTCTGATAGAGAAAAGCCTTCTCTATCTGAGCCCAGACAATCAGACATCACTGCCAGAAAACCCTCCTGTGCAGCTTGGGTAATCTTAAGAAATTCGGTCCTGTGACCATCTGCCGGCGTCAGATCAAACTTAAAATCACTGCCGTGATACAGATTGCCGGCCGGAGTTTTGATAATAATATTGGCGCTATCAAGAATCGAATGTGTCACCCTGACAAAAGCAATGCTAAAATCACCAAGAACAATTTCACCATCGGCAAATTGTACCGTGTTAATAGAAACAGGCACCTTATAGTCCTGTAATTTTTCGTTGGCCAAAGCAGCTGTCAAAGGAGACGCATAAATAGGAACCTTCGGTAATTGTGGTAGAATAAACGGCAAACCACCGATATGATCTTCATGCCCATGCGTCAAAACCATCCCAACAATTTTTTTATCACCCTTTTTGACAACATCCAATAGATACGTAATATCCGGCAGCAATAAATCAACGCCAAGCATTG
>JAJYHW010000033.1 GCA_021784535.1 bacterium | reverse complement strand
GATCTAATTTTTCTTCTATATTGCTTGAGACAACAATAAATGGCAATCCGAGTATTTGCAATAGTTGTTTTCTCCGCGGAGAAGATGATGCGAGAATTATTTTTTTCATTGTAACGAAATTTTCAACGCAAGTTGTTTCTTGTATCGCTCAATCGCAAGCTGAATCAGCCTATCGACTAACTGTTGATATGTCAAGCCACTTGCTTCCCATAATTGAGGATACATCGAGATATTGGTAAAACCTGGTATCGTATTTGCTTCATTAACATAAAAAGTCCCGTCTTCTGCAAGAAAGAAATCAATCCGAGCCATACCTTCAAGACATAATGCTTTGAAAGTTTTTATTGCTAATTCCTGCATTTCTTTTATTTTTGTTTTTGACATCTTAGCAGGAATTTCTAACTTAGCACCATTTTCATCGATATACTTAGCATTATAATCATAAAATTCGTGTGTTGCTAGAATTTCACCAGGAATTGAGACAATCGGATCCTCATTTCCTAAAACTGATATCTCAACTTCTCTTCCCTTAATATATTCTTCGACAATTATTTTATTGTCATACAAAAATGCTTCTGAAACTGCTCTGGCAAATTTCTTTTCATCATGAGCTTTATTGACTCCAATGGAGGAACCAAGATTGGCTGGCTTGATAAAACATGGCAATCCAAGTTCTTTTTTGACTTGAGAAAATGAAATATTCTCCCCTTTTCTAAATACTAAAAACTTTGAGATAGGTATCCCTGCAGCGCGGAGTAAACGCTTGGTAACATCCTTATCCATTCCGACAGCTGATCCAAGAACTCCCGATCCGACATAAGGAATATTCATCAACTGAAGCGCTCCTTGTACCGTCCCATCTTCTCCAAAAGGACCATGCAGAACGGGAAAAACGACATCGATATTTTCAAAATTAGTCGCTCCCGAAGAGAGCACCATACTATTTCCATCTTTAATAACTAAGGAAACCTCATCACCGTCTTTCAGAGATTTTTGATGAGAGAAGGTTGAGCCTAATAAATACGATTCTTGCAACTGATGCCATATTCCCTTTTTATCAATACCAATTAACACAACTTCATATTTATTTTTATCAAGAGAACGGTACACGTTTTTTGCTGATTGTATAGAGACTTCATGCTCTGCAGATTTCCCTCCAAAAAGAAGTGCAACGCGAATTTTTTTCTTTGACATACTCCAGAATATACCTTAATCATTCTGATGAGTCAACTTATACTCCTTTTTGTGCTCGACGCTCTGTCCAAATTCTCTCCCGTCGCGGAAGTAATCGAGCATCAGTTTTATTTTTCAATAAATGCTCTATTACTCCCTCTAGCAACATTGATTGAGATCCTTTAAAAAGTATTGCCTCTCCTCCTTTGAGATTTTCCTGAAAGTATATTTTTACATCTCCTAAACTTTGGAAACTGGCCACTTTATTCATTGAAACTCCCAAATCCTGTAATTTTATCTTTGTATAGGAAGTTGTTCTCGGACCAAATAAAATAATTTTGTCTACATGCATTTTTGCAAGAATTTCAGCAAGCTCTTCGTGTTCTTCTTTTTCTTTTTCACCTAATTCCAGCATATCTCCTACTACAACCCATTTACTTCTTGCAGAAAATTTTTCAAACATACCAAGCAGCGCTTTTACTGATGAAAGGCTGGCATTATAACTGCTGTCAATAAGAATGGTATTTTTTATGCCATAAAAAAACGAGCTTCTTCCCTCTGGCAGAACGAAATGAAAAAATGATTTGTCAAAAGTTAAACCCAGCTGCCGCATAGTTTCCTGACACATTGCAATTGCGTAAAATATTTCTTCCGGCAATAACGCTTTAAAAGAAAACTGCTGGTCTTTTATTGTGTATGTTGTTTTTTCATGATCAACAGCATATTTCTGTAAAAATTTGTTTTTTGTAATTTCAATAACTTGTGCTTTTGTCCTTGTTTTTTGTTTTACTGCAAGCGGTAAATCGCCGTTAATAAGAGCCGACTCAGAACAGTACTCAAGGAAAAAGCCATATTCATAGGCAATCGCTTCATCAACGGTTTTAAACTTTTTAGCTGAAACTAAAGAGTCAAAATTCATACTATGCGTCCTAAAAACATTTAGCCAAAGTACCATTTGCGGCTTTAATAATGATGCTAAAAATTTCCCTTCACCCGGACGGTCACAGTCTGCTTCAACGACATATATTTTCTCATTTGGTATTTCCTTAAACACTGCAAGGGGTGCGTTTAAAAATAGTCCAAACCATTCAAAAGAACGTAAACTTTTCCTGTGCAAATCTAATATATCAAACGGAATACCATAGCTGCTGTTCGCATGATGAGAATATTTTGCTTTTTTTCCGATTTGTGATTCGAGCAGATGCAAAAGTGTCGTCTTTCCGCTTGAACCGGTAACAACAACAATTGTGGGATGCCAGCGTCGCAAACGGATCGCAGCAAAAAAACGGAAATAGGATGCTATCGGAAAATACAAAACCTTCTTAGTTTCTTCTATCATTACTTCTTAATTGTAGCAGAGATTGAGGTGAATTGTTTATTCGAAGCCATTAAAACTGAGATAATTCAATAATTTCCCAAGGCTTTTTATTTAAATCTGAATAACGAATCCAACTCGGAGTTACTTTAAAGTACACTATCCCTTCACGATTTTCCCATCTTTTTGCTTCAGGATTTTTCAAAAAATATGCTTTCTTATATAACTGTTGATTTTCTGCAGTTAATTGTTCTGCTGTTCCTTCATACTGAATAGTAATATTTTCATCCCAACCAATAACAAACGAAACGTATTTGTTCTGTTGAAGATTTTCATATTTACGAGAATTAGAGAAAGCATCAAAAACTAGTTCCAACTTTTCTGTTTCTCCGAACTCAAGCACTGCGGATTCAGGTTTGTTTTCAATACTCACGGTCGAAATTACAGCGAGCGTATTCTTTTTTATAAAATTCAGTATAAGATTTCGTGTATCCATTATGCAGTAGCTGACATCTTCTTTTCAACATTATCAAATCTAATTCTGTTTCCACGAAAAAGCAAATCAATTTCTCCAGTCGGACCGTTTCGATGCTTGGCAATGAGGAGCTTGGTCGGAATGTGTGTTGATGTTGATTCAGTATCAGGACGATAGAGAAACATAACGACATCAGCATCCTGTTCAATCGTACCCGACTCACGCAGATCAGCAAGTTGCGGCTTCTTCTCTCCCCGGTGCTCAACGGCACGGGATAACTGCGAAGCAGAAAGAACGGGTATCCCCAGTTCACGCGCCAAATTCTTCAGCGCCTGTGAGATCATCGCGACTTCCTGCACGCGACTATCATACCGCTTACCGGGAACTATCAGCTGGAGATAGTCAACAATCAGTAGTGATAAATTGTGCTCCATCTGCAGACGTCTCGCTTTACTTCGCATTTCGACAAGAGATAGGCCCGGTGTATCATCAATAAAAATTGGCGCTTCAGCAAGCTGTCCCATGGCGTCGGAAAGCTTACCGAAATCATCTTCTGAAAGTTTACCAGTTTTTAATCGCCATGCGTCAACATCTGCCTGACCAACCAGTAAACGATCGACCAGCTCTTCTTTACTCATTTCCAGAGAAAAAATGCCAACCGGTTTTTTATCATTGACACCAATATATTGAGCGATATTCAACATAAACGCGGTTTTCCCCTGTCCGGGACGGGCAGCAAGAATAAGCAAATTATTTTTTTGCATACCAGATAACATATTGTCAAGATCGATAAAACCGGTTTTAACACCCCGCAAACCGACACCTTCTTTCTGTAATTCATCAATTCTATCAAAACTATCAGTCAATGTTTCTTTCAATGGGATAAACCCCCGCGTCAGATGTCCTTGCGAAATAGAAAAAATAGATTCTTCTGCTTTATCAAGCATATCCTTCACTTCACTATCTTCGCTGTATCCGACTGCAACAATTTCAGTACCTGCTGTAATGAGCCGGCGCTTGGTGGAATCTTCTTTAACCATCTGGGCATATGTTGAGACATTTGCCGCAGTGGGTACTTGTTCGACCAGATCAGTAAGATATGAGGAATCAAATTTTTTCAGAAACTTATTCTTTTTTAATTTTTCCGTAAGTGTTAACAAGTCAATCGGTTTTCGTTCCTCATAGAGAACCAGCATCTCACTGTAAACAATACCGTTAATGTCACTATAGAAATCTTCAGGTTTGAGAATTTCAGATACAAGAACTATCGCATTTTTATCTATAAGCACCGCGCCAAGAACGCTTTGTTCTGCAGTGTCGTTGTGAGGTAAAATTTTCATTGCCATACCTAGGCCAGTAAGACCGTTTCCATTTCTGCGGAGAGCTTACCAAGAGTGGCAGCGTATTTATTTATCGTTATTAATTTCTCTTTCTCAAAACCCTGAGTAACCTCAGCTGCTTTTTCTCCATAAAAAAGCACTGCGTTTATAGAAAGAGAGGTTAAAAAGGAAGCGTCTATCATCTCATCACAACGAACAGCGATAACATTATGTTCTTTCAATTTATGCTGCATTGCAAAAAACAGTGTAATCGTCCCGACAGCTATATCCAGCCCATCAAGGTGAATACTGTACAACACGCTTTTTTTCATTTCTTAGACCGGTAATTTTTACACCTCCAATTTCGTATTCACCTGCTCCGCTTACAGTTACTGCCTGCTCTGAAATAAATTCTTCGTCGGGATTGAGCAAAAGAAACGCATTGACAGCAGCATCACTTTGAGGATCAACAAGAAAACTTGCCGATTTTCCTTTTATTCGAAGGGATGATTTTGACACCAATGCAATTTCCATGTACTTCATACTAACACATGCGATTTTTCTTGACAAGTAGGTGCAATTATCGTATTATCGTTCCAACAGGTTATCGCACTACGGATCCAGATACGTATCTATCTGTACCCCTGCCAAAAATAGTTGTCAAAATGAAAGCAGAAAAAGTTATTTTATCATTTGTTGCTGTATTTGTCGGCTTAATTGCAGCCGGCATCGCGTTTTA
>JAJYHW010000029.1 GCA_021784535.1 bacterium | reverse complement strand
TAACGAGTTGCTCAACGACACCTTGGGACACAGGATATCAGCTTTCAAAAGATGCAAATAACAGAATAACGATCTGGGCGAATAACGCATACTCCGGTACAGGGACCATCTCAGTTACCAGATAAAAAGTCAGTATTGAACTCTATTTTAAACCACCGAAAGGTGGTTTTTTTGTATTATGCCCATAATGCTTTATCGGGTATGAGGAGGCCGATTGACTTTGTCAAAATAAGGAGGATAGATGATTTTACCTTTACTATCTTGATTATACTTGCTTAAAGGTAAAATCATGGCGGCCTCGGGTGCCCAATGAGGTAAAGCTATACCGATACCAAATTCTTTTCCTGGTTTAAATCCAAAACGCAAATAATAGTTGGGATCTCCTTCAAGCATAATAAGCGGTTCACCCAATGCATCAGTTTTTTTAATGGCTGCCTTTATCAAAGATGAACCAATTCCTTTTTTCTGCATTTCTGGTTTAATAGAAATAGGTGAGAGTGTAACTACGCGATGAACTCTATCATTGTCATCTAAATTGAGGTGGCTAAGCATTATATGTCCAACAATTGTTCCTTTTTTTTCTGCAACTAAAGATAGTTCTGGAATATAATTTGATGACTCTCGAATACTGTTCACTAATTCAGCAACCAAAACGCCAGAATCGTTAAATGCTTCGCGTACGATAGTGTCTATATGATTGTAGTCTCTTGCATTTTCAGTACGAATTGTTATATTTGTCTCATTGTACTTCACAAGCAGAGTATAGCAGAAAAATGAGAAGAATATATTTCAATTTTATTAGCTTGCAAGAATTGATGCAAATGTAGTATCTATATAATAGAAAGGAAAAGATTATTTCTTTTTCTTCTTCGTTTTTGGGGATGATTTGGAGAGCTTTGTCTTTGCTGCTGTTTTGTGTTCTGTTTTACTTGTAAGATAGAGAAGACCGATCAGAAAGCCTCCTCCGACTATTGCGAACATAACATAATTTCGCAACGCCGTAGGATCCTGGGCAAAATAGGTTTGATTTGCAATAAATTTGTAAAAGAGAACAAAGACTATTGCTAGAATCAAAAGAGCTATAATTGCTTTTGCGTTGTTAACATGCTGCTTATTATTCATAATACACATTTATTATAGACAGATTAGATGAGTAGCTGTCAAGAGATCAAAATAGAACAAAAATAGGTTTAGCTTCAAAAATAACAACTATTTTTAAATTAATATATATTGATATGATTAGTATCTTTTTTCTTACACTTTACCATATTGACAACGGTCGAGTAAGTTCGTTACTATATTTATAGATTACAAAAAAGTAATCGAAAGAAAATATGACTGCCCAGATAGAACATAAAACGACAAACATAAAACGTAACACATTGAAAGGTTTCACTCTTATTGAACTTTTGGTTGTTATCGGTATCCTCGCAATTCTTCTTGCAATTACATTGATCGCAATAAATCCAGCCAGACAGTTTGGTCAGGCAAATGACACAAAAAGGAGAAGTGATGCTACAGCATTACTCAATGCAATTGGCCAATACGCTGCTTCCAATGCAGGGAATTTACCGGGTGAAGTAACGACAGCAAGTACATCAGCAACAGAGATAAACAGTACAAATTTCCCTAATCTTTGTGCAGCAATTATGCCGACATATATTTCAGCTTTACCGGTAGACCCATCAATAACAACAAATACAGCGCCAAATGGTCCATCAGGGATAACGAGTTGCTCAACGACACCTTGGGACACAGGATATCAGCTTTCAAAAGATGCAAATAACAGAATAACGATCTGGGCGAATAACGCATACTCCGGTACAGGGACCATCTCAGTTACCAGATAAAATGAAAAATAACATATTTTGTAAGCCACCACTAGGTGGCTTTTTGTTCACAAAAGTCACTCTTATTAAGCTATGAAAAAAATACTATTGGTAGAAGATGATTTATTTCTAAGAGACATTTATACAGAAGTATTAACTGATGAAAAATTTATTGTAGAGAAAGCTGTTGATGGCGAAGAAGCACTTCAAAAAATAAAACAAGGCAACTGGGATATGGTTTTGATGGATATTGTGATGCCCAAAGTTAACGGCATAGAAGTTCTTCGGCAGATTAACGGAAATTCACGGAAGTATGCTCGTCATATCGTCATGATGACCAATTCCGATGTGGTTGATGGCTTGGAAGAGGTAAAAGGGATGATAGACGGGTGTCTTTTGAAAACTTCCTTTACACCCGGGGAATTTGTTAATAAAATTAAGCAGTATTTTAAGAATGAGCAAGCTGTTTCTTAAACCAGTCAACCCACGGATTGATAGCAGGATTCTGTTTGTACGCAAGTCCGAGATAAAGGGTCAGGAAGCTGCCGTAGAGTAGTACTTCAAGAAAATCATCATAAAGCGACTGTCCACTTGTTGTGAATTCATGAACAGGATATTTATTTTTTTGTACCACTTCTATAGTTAATGCAACTCTTTTTTTGATCTTTTCGGAATAATTCGGTGAATCGATGATAATAAAATGAAGCGGTGCATTAGTAGGGAATTGAAGTCCCTCCATCAAATGATGATTGAGATCAGGAATGAGATAAAAAGCAGAAAATGCCTTGCTTGTTTCATTGAACTGGTTGCGCATAATCTGAGCGTTACCTGAGAGGTGTTCTGCAGAAAAAATGATTGGTATTTTATTGACAAACAGTTCGTGATCGCGGAGTGCCTGCTGTTTGATGTCATTAAATTTTTCCTTCATCCTTTCGATTGCTTGAGTAATTTCTTCTTCTTCAATATCAATAACATGTGTTTTGTTAAGAAGTCCAATTAGGCCTAGGATCGTATATCCTGCCCCAAGACGCGGTACATTGCCGGAGTTGAGCTTACCATCAAAAATATATGCTGGGATATTGTTGTCTTTTGCGAATTCAGCCAGAGCCCCGCCTTTTGTTAAAATAATCATTTTTGCCTCTTTTGCTTTGGCTTCTTCTGCGCAAGAAAGTACTTCTTCAGTTGTTCCTGAATAACTCGTAAGGACGACTAGAGTGTCTTTGCCGACGTAGTCGGGGAGCAGATAATCGCTGATGACTTCGGTAGGGAATTGAATTTCTGTACCGAGTATGGATTTCAAAACAAGTGCTCCATAAATGGAGGCGCCCATGCCGCAAAAGACAACGGTTTTTATCCCTTCAAGTTTGGGAACATCAAGAGCATTTACTTCATTCCATGCAGCTTCGCACTGTTCAAGAATTTTTTCCGTGATGCCAATGGTATCAACGGGATCAAGTTTTTTAATTGCATCAGTATCGTTAAGATCAAGCATGGTTATTCTTCCCCTCTTTCTATTTTGCGCTGTTCAGGCGTCTCATCAGGTCTGGCATAATCATCTTCAAGTCTCCAGGTTGTGCCTAATTCAGGTGTTGAAACTTCGATAATATCACAGTCAGTAATGCCGACAAGTCTGTGTTGTTGTCCTAACGCACAGGTATAGCCTTGTCCCGGTTGAATTTCTGTTTCAATAAGTTCTCCTTGTTCATTTTCCCAGACAACCTTTGCTCGTCCGTTCATAAGGAACCAGCTTTCCTGTTTTTTATCATGAACCTGCAAGGATAATCTGGCTCCAGCATTGATATGCTCAATTTTGCCCATGTATGGCGTGTTAACAGGCACCCAGTGGAGTTCATAGCCCCATGGCTTTTCTATACGTTTGACGTAGGGTTGGTTGGTGAATTTTGATTTATCGAATTGAGGAATATTCTGGTTTTGGTCAGTCATTTTTTTATCTTAGCAGAATTTGCTTTTTCTTTCCAGACAAAAATCTAACAAAATGGTTATTCTATCTTAAGTAGACTTGCAAGATGATTTACTCATTCAGAGTATATCATTGCTTCGCGAGGTTTTTGATAAATGTTTTGAGTTCGTCACGTTTTCTTTCCATTTCTTCTTTGGTGTAGCTTTCGACATTAAGTCTCAGGAGCGGTTCGGTATTAGAAGTGCGTACATTAAATCTCCAAGTAGGATAATTGATGGAAACACCATCCATGGTAATCAGTTCGCCATCTTTATATTTTTCTTTTAGTGCTTCAAGAATTTCAGAAGCATTTGTCACAGTAAAGTTATACTCTTCTGCTTCATAACTTCGTCGTAATTCTTCAACAACTTCAGACAATGGTTTTTTCTCTTCAGAAAGAACTTTAAGAACACTTAGAATAACAGGTAAGTTAGATTCTGCGTTTCCAGTTTCTCTAAAGAACATATGTCCTGATGATTCTCCTGCAAATGCTCCGCCAGTCTTATTCATAGCTTCTGTGATATATGCATGACCAACTCTTACGATTTGCGATCTGCCGTCATTTTCTTCTATAATTTTTTTCGGACCTAAAATATCGCGGATATCAACATAAATAAGCTCTCCAGGTGTTTGTTTGAGAATTTCTCTCGCGACAATTGAGGTAATACTTGTTGCATGGACAACCTCTCCTTTTTCATCAATAAAATATAATCTGTCTCCGTCTCCGTCTGTTGCCAATCCTAAATCAGCGTGTTCCTTAATTACTTTTTTTTGAAGCTCTTTCAGTGTTTCAAAATTAAGCGGATTTGGTTCATGGACGGGGAATGATCCATCAAGTTCAAAATTCATGCGTATAAGATCTGCAGGTACTTCTTTGAAAAGCGCATCAAGATATTGTGCTCCCATAGCATTTCCAGGATCAGCAACAATTTTGAATTTTTTGACAACAGGGTGTCCGAGAATATTTAATGTATTCTCAACTTCATCTTCTAAAATCCCAGTTTTTTGAGTTATTTTGCCTTGTTGAGTTGGAGAAAAATTAATTTTTTCGTTTGCCATTTTGGCAATATCATCCATCCCTGTAGGCTTTCCTATTTTAACAAGACCTTTTGGAGTATAGCGTACAGCCTTCATTCCGTTATATTCTTTTGGATTATGAGAAGCAGTAATTTGAATGCCGCAGTCATAAGCATAATGAAAAACTGCAAAATAAAATGATGGAGTAGAGAGCTGTCCTACTTCAATCACGTTTGCACCCATTGCAGCGAGAGTTTTTTTAG
>JAJYHW010000035.1 GCA_021784535.1 bacterium | reverse complement strand
CAACCCGCATGATTGATCTGATCGCACCTATCGGCTTTGGTCAAAGAGGGATGATTGTCTCTCCTCCTAAAGCAGGGAAAACGACGATTTTGAAGCAAATAGCGGCTGGTATCTCAGAGAATTTTCCAGATGTCCATCTGATGGCGGCATTGATCGGCGAGCGGCCGGAGGAAGTAACTGATATTAGCATGTCAGTTAAAGGCGAAGTGGTCGCGTCCAATTTTGACGAACCTCCTGAGAATCAGACCCGCGTTGCGGAAATTACGCTTGATCGGGCAAAACGTTTGGTTGAAATGGGAAAAGATGTGGTCATTTTACTTGATTCGATTACCCGCCTTGCCCGGGCATACAATCTGGCAGTTGAACCAAGCGGCCGGACGCTTTCCGGAGGATTTGATCCTGCGGCGCTGCATCCTGCAAAGCGATTTTTTGGAGCGGCACGCAATTGTCAGGAAGGCGGATCTCTTACTATTATTGGCACAGCATTGATTGAGACAGGTTCCCGTATGGATGATTTGATTTATGAAGAATTCAAAGGAACCGGCAATATGGAGCTGCATCTGGACAGGAGTCTCGCGGAACGGCGTATCTTCCCAGCTATCAACATTACCCGTTCAGGAACCCGCGGGGAAGAGCGGATTCTTGCGGAAGACGCATATAAGAAAATTGTTACGATGCGCCGGATGATGGATATGCTGGGGCAGGACGAAAGGACCAGTATTTTTGTTGAACGTCTTGGAAAAACAAAATCCAATGAAGAGTTTCTTGAGGGCCTCGGTAAATCCTAAGTAATTGTATTTTTTAGCTTCAAAATTTGACAAATACCTGAAAAATTTGCTACTATCTGCCTTGAAATCGGCTTTGTCCCAAAACATAGTCTTCAAGTCAAAAAGTTGTAAAGTCATCAAGCAATAATTTCACAATACTACTTGAAGACTTCCAACTTGATGACTTTTGACATTTGCCCTGTGTATGCATAAACGATCTTCTCATAAGTATTTTTTGTGGATTGCTCTTGTTAGCAATGAGGTAAAGACATTTTCTGAATTCCTTTTTTATTACAGCAAAAAAAAGCTGATTAATTTTTCGATCCGCTTTGAAAAGAATAAAAATAAGCTTGTTAAATTTTTTCTTATGAAACGTGGCCGCTACAATCGGCCATTCTTGCATTTGACTACTATGGGCGTGTTGGGAGTGGGGGTATTGATAGCGCCTTTTTTGGCAAATACCTATCCGATTTTTGCCTCACAAAGTACACCACCACCGCTTGCGTCCTCATCTGCTGAAAAACAATCAGCGCTTACAGGCGAAGAAGTTTTTCAAACCAGTGTTTCAGAGAAGCCCCGGGATAAAATTATTACATATCAGGTGGAGCGGGGAGACACGCTCGCAACCATTGCAAGAAAATTTGGTATTTCAGAAGATACGATTCGATGGGAGAATAATCTCGCAAGCAATATATTAAGCGTAGGCGATACGTTAAAGATTTTGCCGGTGACAGGCGTTGCTTATAAAGTAAAGCCGGGAGATACCGTGTATACCATTGCAAAGAAATATAATACCAATCCGCAGAAAATTGTTGATTTTCCTTTTAATGAATTTGCGGGAGATGGGACGACTTTTGCTCTTGTAACAGGAGAGATATTAATAGTCCCTGACGGTATTGAACCAGCTGCACAGGCTACCGTCAAGCCTCGACCTGAAGTGCAAGTTGAGCATGGTCCCGTTCCTGTTTCAGCAGGAGGCTGGTACTGGCCGGTATCAGGGATTATTACACAGTATCCAAGCTGGTTCCATATGGCGCTTGATATTGCCGGCCCTATCGGGACGCCTGTTTATGCTGCACACAGCGGGACAATTGATTATATCAGTGTCGGTACTTGGGATACTGGTTATGGAAACAATGTTTGGATTAATGACGGCGATGGCATCAGGACTCACTATGCGCATTTGAATAGCGTAGCTGTTTCTGTGGGGCAACATGTGATTGGCGGACAGACAGTTATCGGATATCGTGGGAATACAGGGAATTCAACCGGCCCTCATACGCATTTTGAAATTCAAGTAAATCATGTTCTTATCAATCCGTTAACGTACGTTCATCCATAAAACTTAATTTTTGGGCCATTAGCATAGTGGTAGTGCACCGCATTCGCATTGCGGGTACGGGGGTTCGATTCCCCCATGGTCCACAAGGGCCCGTGGTATACTGGTAACACATCTCCATGGCATGGAGAGGTAGAGGGTTCGATTCCCTTCGGGTCCACCGATGATCGCTATTGACGATTTGGGGTTATCTGATATCGTTTTTACTTTCTATAATCCTTTGATTGCCTCCCATTTCTTGCGAGGGCATTTCTTTGGCCAGTTTCGCCATACTTCCTTATCCCGATAGTACGCAAATTCATCATCTTTAACCCAATGCAGTTTATCATCGTCTGTAATGTGTGAGATAAATTCAATGCCATGTAAATGATCAATTTCGTGTTGGAAGATTCTTGCCGCGTATCCTTCATGTTCTTCTTCAATCTGATTACCTGTTCTGGTATAGGCTTTGATTTTTATCTTATTTGGCCTGCTGACTATGCCGCAAACTCTATCTGTCGAATAGCATCCTTCGTACCATTCGCTTTTTTCTTTAGATTTCCAGATAATTTCAGGATTCACATACACTCTTAAATTACCAACTTCACCTTTTCCTCTCGCTGCAACATCGACTAAAATAATTTGTTTTGAAATTCCTATTTGAGGAGCTGCTAATCCTACAAGCAGAGGTTTTGTTCTGTCAGTCTGCTCACCATATGCCGTATGGAGCATCTTTTCAATATCTGTATTGATTTCATGAGATGTTATCTGTCCTAAATCTACCGCTGCTGCTGATTTGCTGAGTACAGGGTCATCCGGCTTAACGAAATGCGTTCTTTTTTGCGGCATAGTTCATAGTATATCATGTGAATTTTATGAATTCAGCCAAGTAATAGCTTTGTTCATTGACATAAGTACTATTCTAGCTTGCTAATTGCAAATCCGCCATCAATAGTATTTTAACTTGATTCATTGCTATGTAATAGAATATAGTTTGATACTCATTTCTCTTATACCGGTAAGTAGAATAACTGCAAGCCATATAACGCGTGAAGAAAATCATAAGTCATAATCTGGGGGACACTTTTTTTATTACATACTACCGCCATGAGCGCTTTGGAAAAAGTCAGCTCAACTGAAGTGCTATTCTCAAGAATTTTTATCGCTGCTTTCATATCCGCCGGTTCCGGATACAGAATATTGATACTGCTGAATGATAAAGCCTTGAGAAAATCTCTCGCGAGAGACGGACTCACGGTGTTGTAGAGTACCATATATGTCTCATTGATACTAATGATATTGCTGTATAGCTGGTATTGTTCTTGAGCGAAAAAGCGAAAAAAAGCAGCAGCCTGCACATGTTTGCTATGAGCTCTGTCAATAAAGGCGATAAAGCCATCAGGCGCGATGTATACTTTTTTACTAATCATAAATAAAGATGTAAGATGTATGGCTTAAGACGTAAGAATTATTATTTTTTGCATTATACACGTCTTACATCTTACGTCTTAAATCTTATTTCAGTCCCAGTCCTGCTCCTCTCCCTTCCAATCGAAACAGGGGATCGTCCCGTGTAAATTGTTTATCCAAAAAACGGGTATTTTTAAAAATCTTCGGTTGTTGTTCGGTAATTGTAATTTCATTGTGAAAATCCTGCAGAGAGTTTTCCTCAATGCGGATGTTGCCGCCTATCTTAACCGCTTTCAATTTTTTTTGGCGGATATATCGTCTCACTGTGAGCGGGTGGACGCGTAAGATGAAGGCAACTTGTTTGACGCTCAGCAAAGTATTCATATGCGTTTTAGAGAATAAATAGCGCTGTGAAAAAAGTAAAAAGGCAACATAGCGGTATCTTTCTAAATATATAATAATTAACAATAATATGCAATAGTATACAAAATTTAAAAACATTTGACGTAACTATGAAAAACTTACTATAGTAATTGTGGACTATGTTATTGCAGGAATTATTAAGAAATATTTTTACTTACAGGGGTAGCGCCCGTCCTCTTTTGCAGTTGATGAAAATATATTTTCTGGAGGAGTATCAGAAGCATTACCTATACTCAGTTCACCTTTCTATGCACGTATTGAAGCGCAAGAAGAAATATCTCTGCGTACAAGCTGGGAATGGCTACAAAAATTATAGCTTATTGCTTTCAAAGCGTTCAGGAACTCATACTATACCAATAATATTTGCATTCCTCTTTTTTGAAAACGAAATAAATGTGCAAAAAAAGAAGATAAAAATAGCTTCAAATAGCAATAGCTATATAGTTGTGCTAACCAATGCCATCTATAGTGAATATGTTGAAACGACAACAAAAACGTATCCTTTTATGCTTTATTTAAGCCTGGAAAAGAATGGTAGTAATAAAAAGGAATTGACATGCACAACTACAGGATTATTTTCTATGAGAAAGCATCTGATGATAAGCAGGATCTTTTAGTCCGAAGGGAAGCTTTTTTGTTACTAAAGAAGGGAGGTGAGGAAGCATGACCTTGATAAAGAGCCGATTACAGCAAATATTTGAGGATATCAGAATTTTATTTGTGGCACCGGTATATTAGAGCATCCAAGGGTTTTTGGAGAATAGCTTTTTGATGATTGATTGATTTTCCGGACAAGCATTTGAGCTGACCTCATAATAATTATGCCTCTTGTCAGGAAGCATCTTTTCAAGATTGGGACATTTTCAGCTTTGTTTTTTGTTTCGATTTTCAATCTCTCATTATCTTTCTTTTTCTGGTGGCATACTTGTTGCAGCAGCTTAGGATGTCAGGCAGCCTTCAGTAAGCGAGCAGGTAAATAAGTTATTTTATCAGAATGGAATAGGGCAGCTATTTCCAGAGACGATGCTTAAAACGCATTCTGCGGCCCGTTCATTGTTGATAGCGATTCTGACAGAGAAGCTTTGCAGGCTGAATGAGCAGTAATCGCGCTTAGTGGAGTTGCTGGAGCGTTCTTAATTAGACAGGTATTCCTATATACATCGGCTATTTCAGGTAAGATAAGAATGTGTTATAATACAAAAGACTTTTACTTGAGAGATTAGCTCAGCTGATTTTATAAGGAATAGTCATTCGGTATTCTAAGCTAAATTTAGGGAATTATA
>JAJYHW010000064.1 GCA_021784535.1 bacterium | reverse complement strand
ACGAGTATTGTTTCTTTATTATTGACACTAATTGTACTAGGTGCAACAGCATGCCAGGACAAGAAAAAACCAATCTTACGAACAGCTCTCTTTCATTTACAGAAAGGGACATATGCTATCTGGCGCAAATAAGCTATATAGTGATTTTTTCTACTAAACTGACCCAGATTTTATCTCACCAACGCAATCTATTGAGAACTCTCTAATAATAAGAATTGACAATCTTATAGAAATACTCTTAGATAAATTTATGCGGCAAAAAGTAAAAAAACATCTATCCGCAAAAAAGTTCAAAAAGGCTCTATCGGAACCGTCTTTGTTTACGCGATACTTATCCTCCTCATTGCTGCGGGATTTGTAAGCATTGGCGGCCTTCCGAATATCATCCCGTCATATAAAGGAAAAGTCGTTTCAATCATCACGCCCACTCCAGCTGCCTCACGTAACACGCTCCAGATGCAGACATTCGGATACTCCACAATTACACCTAAACCAAAAATCTCACCAGGCAACCAGGCAACTTGTGCAGGAGCTGAAGATAAGGGGATCGCAGTTACTGGTTGTACATGTCTAGGACCTGCTGTTGTATGTAAAAATGGTAAAGCCTATAATATTAATGGGGCACCATTTGATTTTGGTTATAAAAATAGCATCAATCTTTCACCAGATTTTCCTTGCGGGACAGTACTGGCACCAGGAAACGGTACATACTGCATCGGGAAACCGGTCATTTATCTGTATCCGACAAAACAGACAGTTGTATCTGTCGCAGTAAAAACACCGGGTCGTATAGTCATCTCAAATCCTACTTATCCCACAGGCAGCTGGCAAAATATTCTTGCAGAGCCTGATGGTACTTTTACCTATAACGGGCACCAATATTCTGAACTTTTCTATGAATCGCTCATCCATACGTTTCAAAAACCTGCGCAAGGCATCATAATTCCTACCAGTAAGCTATCAATCAGACTTGCTGCAATTCTTGATAGACTCGGGTTAATCGCTCATGAGAAGCAGGAATTTCTTGGTTTTTGGCTGCCTAAATTACAACAATTGCACGCACCATATATCCAGTTTTCCATCCTGACTGCTAACGCAAAAAATCAGATTGATGCAGTAACAATTACTCCAAAACCTGACACGCAAATCGCATTTATTGCATATTTCAAACCTGTTTTTACCAGATACAATCTGCCTGAACTACAGCTGCCACCCAAACCACACAGAAAGGGCTTTGTATCAGTTGAATGGGGAGGAATTCTGGACCGGTGATAAGAAAAAACTTCCGTGCTTTAATACTGCCTTAATTTTTACAATTTGTGAAATATCCGCTACTTTTCTTTTGCATGCCTAGGAGTATATTTACTTGGCGGATTATTATGAACAATTTTTTCCACATGTCCTCTGTTATCTTCATCAACTGATACCATAAACGAAGAATCACTACCGTTCGGATCAGAAAATGTTAATAATAATCCACTCATCCCTTTATAGAGTGATATCGGATCTCTTTTTTTTATTTTTCCTGTCCGACTATATGCAATAGGTATCGCCTGTAGTAGTAAATCTTCATCTCTACTATCTGGCGGCTTGATCAATAACCATTTCTGCCTTCCTCCAGGTCCTTCTATCTGAAACACTGGTGTACCAGCAATACCCAATCTTTCACATTCGTCCCGTATTGCATCAGAAATTTGTAAAGCGCCATCCAATAAAAATTCATTAAACCCGTCATGTACCGTAAGCGATGCTTGTCGTTCTACAACAGGAACAGGGCGTTGTGTTCCATATAAAAATTCGTAAGCTGGATCCTTCTTTCCGCTCTGAGAAGCAAGCTGCATCAAATGATAAACATCAGCAGCTCCATACGAATAATCAAGATTTGCTTTTCCTTCGGTAAGCTTGTTTAGCGCAAATGCAAACTCAATATTATCATTTACCAAATACCTTCGTGCATTTTCTTTAATTATAGCATGACGTGCTTCTGGCGCTGGATCTAATATGCCTTCGGTTAAAATTTGTATATGTCTCTCTATTATCTCTTGTGTTATTACAGGGAGAGGATCTCTCATTTTATCTGATTGAGTTCGAAACGCTCGAGCCATCACAAGAGCCCCTCGCACGTAATTATTTTCTTCCTCACTACCTGACAATGGCACCTTACCATTTATTTCTTGATACTCTTTTCCTATAATACTTGCGATATATCGTGCGATAGGATTTTGAGTTTTTAGGTCGGTTAAATATCTCCATTCACTATCGTAAAAAGTTGGATTTTTAGCTAATTCAACTGCCTTTTGTAAAGATTCTAAATGTAACACAGGTGCTTCTTGCAAAGGTAATCCTTCTGAAAATTCAATCATATTATATATAATTATAATCTATTTCTTATCTATCTTCGCTGCCAATATGAAATCATTCTCTGACAAACCTTTGATCGCATGAGTTGAAAGAGTCAAATGAACTTTGTTCCAATTATGCAAATAAATATCGGGATGATGACCTTCTCCTTCAGCAATCTGGCCGACTTTGGCAACGAAATCCAGTGCTTCCTGAAAATCTTTGAATTTGTATTCTTTTTCAAGCTTCACCGCATCCACATCTGCCCAGCCCGTAAGCTGCGTTCGCAAATACGCTCCATATTCATCGGGAGTAAGCGGCTTGACCCCGCCTTCACAAGGCACACACTTCTTCTTTGTCAGATCTCCGCTCATCTGCATACAAATATGATACTATCATTGACGAAAAAAAGGCAAGCATTAAAATATTCCGACATTTTTATAAAAATAATCAAATGAATACGCTTATATCCAATCTGATGCCCTAAGAAATATGCTCTATAATTTAAGTGGTTGAAATTATCCACAGGTTATGTATAATAAGATTACCAATGGCAAATACAAAATCCTCAACCCTGAACAAATCGGAATCAGATTATTCAGCCCAGCAAATCCAGATACTCGAAGGACTTGAACCGGTAAGGAAACGGCCAGGCATGTACATCGGGTCAACTGACGTGTATGGCCTGCATGAAGCATTGCGGGAAATTATTGACAACTCAGTCGATGAAGCACTAGCAGGTTTTGCAAAAAATGTCTGGATTACCCTTAATGCTGATGGTTCAGCCACTATCAGTGATGACGGCCGCGGAATCCCAATAGATATCCATCCTGTACATAAAAAATCCGCTCTCGAACTCGTCATGACACAGCTTCATGCAGGAGGAAAATTTGGCGGATCAGCGTATAAAATCTCAGGCGGCTTACATGGTGTCGGTGCTTCTGTTGTCAACGCGCTTTCAGATTGGGTATGGGTAGAGGTCAGAAGAAACGGTAAAATCTACCGGCAACGTTATGAACGCGGTATCGCAAAAACCAGCGTTGAAATAGTAAAAGACACGCTTGTTACAATTCCGGCTGTAAAAAAAATGCAGTCAGGTACTACTACCACTTTTTTCCCTGATGGTTCTATTTTCCCTGTGATTGAATTTGATTTCGATTTTATTAAAAGAATGATCCGTGAGCGGGCATATCTTGTACCAAAACTGTATTTTCACCTTGTAGACAGAAGAAATGAAGAAATCAAAGAAGTTAACTTTTATTTCGAAGGAGGCATCGTCTCGCTAGTTGAAAAATTGAATGATAATAAAGAAATTTTACACCAGCCGATTTATATTAACAAATCTGACGGAGACGTCCAGGTTGAAGTTGCACTGCAATATAACAACACCTATACAGAAAATGTCGAATCCTATGTAAATGTTATCAATACCGTCAACGGAGGAACGCATCTGACAGGGTTTCGCATGGCGCTTACCCGCGCGATTAACGACTACGGGAAAAAAACAGGAATTATCAAAGCAGATTCTGATTCTTTTGTCGGTGATGACACAAAAGAAGGACTTACCGCTGTTGTTTTTATCAAAATGCCTCAGGATGCTATCCAATTTGAGGGTCAGACCAAGGGAAAATTGGGAAATTCCGAAATCCAGTCAGTTGTAAATACTATTGTCAAAGAGGCAATCACTACTCATTTTGAGGAAAATCCTGGAGATGGGAAAAAAATTCTTGAAAAAATTAGTCTTGCGGCCAAAGCACGTCTTGCGGCCAAAGCTGCAAAAGAAGCTGTTATCAGAAAAGGCGCACTTGAAGGCTCAACCTTACCCGGCAAACTCGCAGACTGTCAGGAAAAAAATCCGGCAATTTCAGAACTGTATCTTGTTGAGGGAGATTCAGCAGGCGGAAGCGCCAAGCAGGGGCGTGACCGGAAATTTCAGGCCATCCTTCCGCTCAGAGGAAAAATTCTCAATACTGAAAGGGCACGGCTTGATAAAATGATAGAACACGAAGAAATCAAAAATCTTATTATCGCGCTTGGAAGTGGAATAGGGGACACCACCAATATGGAAAAACTCCGCTATCACCGTGTCATCATCATGACTGATGCCGATGTCGACGGCGAGCATATTGAAACACTTATCCTGACCTTCTTTTACCGGCATCTTCCTGATATCGTCCGAAACGGTTACCTCTATGTCGCTATGCCGCCGCTTTTTAAGCTGCAGCGCGGCAAAGAGATTCGCTACGCGTATAACGAAGAAGAAAGAGAAAAATATAATAAAGAATTACAAAGCGGCAACGCAAACATCAGCATTCAACGATACAAAGGTCTTGGAGAAATGAATCCTGAACAACTGTGGGAGACTACCATGAATCCCGCAAACAGGCTTCTCAAGCAGGTTTCAATCGGAGACGCAGAAGAAGCAGACGCGGTCTTTACCATGCTTATGGGAGATGAAGTCCCACCAAGAAAACATTTTATCCAGACAAACGCTATCAACGCAACGCTGGACATCTAAAAATGATAAAGCGAGGTATAGAAATTTTTCGGCTGCTGCCTTACAACGGAGAAAAATTTTTATACAAAGCGAAATAAACGTAATGTTTATGTTATAATAGAAAGGTAAACGACTATGCCGGATTTTAATAAAATACTGACACCAGGAGAAGTAAACGAAGGATTAATCAACGCAATCGTTGACATACCGCAAGGATCTTCGCTTAAGATAGAATACGATCGAAAGCATGGCATTTTTATGCTTGACCGAGCTGAGCCAAACATCTTTCCAAAGCCGGTAAATTACGGCTTTATCCCGGCAACCAAAGATACTGACGGAGATGAACTTGATGTGTTGCTCGTTTGTGACGAGCCAATCCCGACAGGAGTCCTAGTAAAATCAAAAATAATCGGTATTTTCAATTTTGAAGACGGCGGTGAAATGGACAGATCGGA
>JAJYHW010000042.1 GCA_021784535.1 bacterium | reverse complement strand
TTTCAGCAGACGTAATAGTATCTCCCACACGGCACTGCCTGATATCCTTAATACCGCCTGCCAGATAACCAATCTCGCCGGTCGCAAGGCTTTCTGTATTTTTAAGAAATGGGGTAAAAATGCCAGCTTCCACTAAATTTGTTTTCAAACCATTTTGATAAAAAATAATTTGCTCGCCTTTTTTTACTTGTCCGTCAACAATTCTGACATATGCGATAACCCCACGATACTCATCGTAAACCGCATCAAAAATAAGAGCGCGAAGAGGCGCATCAACGTTTCCCCGGGGAGGAGGAATTTTTTCGATAATTGCTTCAAGCAATTGCTGCACATTTTCACCCGTTTTCGCAGAGATAAACAAAATCTCTTCTCTTGCAAAACCAAAATCCATCAACTCTTTTACGACTGTTTCCGTCTGAGCATTTGGCAGATCAATCTTATTAAGGACGGGAATCATCACCAATCCCTCTTTTTTGGCAACCTGATAATGCGCAACTGTCTGCGCCTGAATCCCCTGCGTCGCATCAACCAACAAAACTGCACCTTCGCATGCAGCAAGAGTACGAGAAACTTCATAGGAAAAATCAACATGCCCGGGAGTATCAATGAGATTTAATTCGTAGGATTTATCTCCTCTTTTATAATTCATCCTAACAGGAGCTAATTTAATCGTAATGCCGCGCTTACGGCTAATAACATTTTGATCAAGGAATTGCTCCTGCAATTTATCTTTGGCAATCGTATGCGTCAACTCCAGAAGCCTGTCAGACAGCGTTGATTTTCCATGATCGATATGTGCGATAATCGCAAAATTTCTGATATGATCCTGTCTCATTGTGCATAATTGTACCAGAGAACCTGTTGTAATGCGACTGAATAAAATTTGAATAAGTCGCGATACATTTCGGAAAAATAGCTATGGCAAGCGATGTACCGAAATTAGTATACAGACGACCAAAATTTCCTGATAGAATTTACCGCAGGATTATGAAAACGATGCAAAATTCCTTTGCGGTAGAGGTGTCAGATGTTGCAGCATTCCGACTCCATGTACTGACGCATTTCTACAAGTATGGAAGACTTGCCACGCTTGATGCCTTCAAGATAAAACAGAGCACGCTTTATGATTGGAAGAAAGCATATGAGCAGTCAGGGAAAAGAGCAATCAGTCTCGTTCCAAAAAAGACACGACCAATAAACGTGAGAAAAATGGAGACAGACTGGAGACTGATTGAATGCATAAAACAGATGCGGGTTGAACATGGGAATATTGGGAAGGACATCATCAAGCCATTTATTGATGCGTATGCAAAAGAGCTAGGTATACCAACCATAGGAGAAACAACGATTGGAAAAATCATCAGGAGAAGGCGTTTTACCTTTGAGAAGAAGGTGTATGCCAAAAAGCAACAAAACAGGTTCAAAAAGCTACGAGTTAGGAAATCACCGCATGTTACCAAGCCAGGTTTTATCCAGATGGATTCTGTGGTGGTATATATCAAATATGAGAAACATTTGTTTATGTGTGTCATTGATATCTACACCAAGTTTGCTCATGTTGCCTATGTAGATAATTTAACTTCTGCAACAGCGACTCGTGTGTTTAAAGAATTCCAAACGCTCACCCCGACAGCAATTCATACAGTACAAACAGATAACGGGTCAGAATTTTTGAAATCATTTCATCAGCACTTAGAAGAACAGCATATGAAGCATCAGTTCATCTATCCAAGACAACCAAAGATCAATGCCTACATTGAGCGGTTTAACAGAACCATTCAGGAAGAGTTTATACTCAGAAATGACGAGATCTATTATGACCAGAAAGCATTTGCAAAAAAGCTCACAAATTATCTATACTGGTACAACTATCAAAGGCCACATGCATCACTAAAGTATGTGTCGCCTATGAATTTTATACAATCTCACTTTCCGAAAAGTACGTGACTTATACACTTCTTGCATGCAAAGTAAAAATAAGGTAAAATACATGCTATGTCACAGGAACCAAAGAAACGACATTCACGAGCCCGCCAAGGCAAACGGCGTGCAAGTATTAAAATGACAATCATAGGAACAGTAACTTGTCCAAATTGTGGCGCTCCTCAAATCACACATCGCGTTTGTGAGACATGCGGCTATTATAAAGGAAAACAGGTTATCAAGGTAAAACAGACAAGCGTAAGTAAGGCATAACGAAAATTCTTATGTATCTATTCATACTATGAGGACTTCCCAGGATCCCCGACATGTCCGGAGACAACATATTGTACAGGAAATCTTCAGTACTGAATTTCGTGAGCAAAAAGTCAGTTCAGATACACGGGATGTACTTGCGCATTTGCCGCTCCTTGATAAACAAATCCAAAAGGCTGCTCCCGATTTTCCTGTCGATAAAATTAACAAAATAGATTTGGCAATTTTACGATTGGCAGCATACGAAATGCTTGTTGAAAAGAAGGCTCCGCAAAATGTAATCATTGATGAAGCAGTCGAGTTGGCCAAAGAATTTGCGAATGACTCAAGTCCTTCGTTTGTAAACGGAGTATTGGGACACATTACAACAAGTATAAATTCGAAGTACGAAATTCGAAATCTGAAATAATATCAAAATACAAATGTAAAATAAAATGTTTTGGTCGTTTCTATTTAGGAAATTTGAATTTGTTTCGAATTTCGATATTCGGATTTCGAATTTATAATATATGAATAGTTTACCTATATTTACCAATCAAAAATTATTTGAGCTGGCTTTTATTCACCGTTCTTACTTAAACGAGACAAAAAACGTACAGGAATCAAATGAACGGCTTGAATTCCTTGGCGACAGCATTCTTTCCTTTGTTGTTTCAGACCATCTATACAAAACGTATCCAGATTTTGACGAGGGAATCCTTACCAATTTGCGCTCGCTGGTTGTCAATACAAAAAGTCTGGCAAAATTGGCAAAGAGACTCGATTTCGGCTCGCATCTTATGCTTTCGCACGGAGAAGAAGATTCAGGGGGACGGGAAAATGAATCAATTCTGGCAAACACATTTGAAGCAGTAATCGGCGCTCTATTTCTTGACCAGGGTATTGAAGCAGTCAAAGCATTTCTCTATGCTGTCCTCATCCCTGAAATTGAGGAATATGTTCAAAAAAAAGTCTTTAAAGATCCAAAAAGCCTCCTTCAGGAATATATCCAGGCGCGCAAACAAAATTCTCCTGTTTATAAGGTGCTTAGCGAAGAAGGTCCGGCCCATGCCAGGCAATTTACCATCGGTGTTTTTGCAGGAGCAACGCAATTAGGAGAAGGGCAGGGAAAATCCAAACAGGAAGCTGAAGAACATGCAGCCGAACAAGCCCTTGAGAAGATAGCTAAATAATGGTACAATAACATCTATGAGTTTGGTCATTCGATTAACCAGAACAGGCAAAAAAGGCGAACGCAAATTTCGCGTCGTTGTCAAAGAGAAAAGAAGTAAACGCGATGGCGGATTTATTGATATGCTTGGATGGTACGAAAAAACAAAAGATAATAAAAGAAAAAAGATTGATATGGAAAAATATCAATACTGGGTCAGTAAAGGAGCGCAACCTTCAGCTACCATGCAGGAAATTATTAAATAAATTTATTTATGAAAGACACACTCCATTTTATCGTTGCAGCTATTGTTGATAACCCTGATGCAGTTACTATTGACGAACACGAAGAAGACGATTTCACCAATCTCACGATAACTGTCGCGCCAGAAGATATGGGCAAAGTCATCGGAAAAGAAGGCAAAGTCATCCGCAGTATCCGCAATATTATGAAGATTAAAGCAATGAAATTTGATAGGCGGATAAAAATCTCCCTCGCAGAATCAAATTCAAACGAATAAACATATTTTCCCCACCTAGTAAACAACAACCACTCCAGTGAAGGACTTTTTACCTATTTGCTAATCAAAAAAAAGTTCATACAATAAAGATATGTTTTTTCTTCTGCCGATCGCACTGTATATCATTTTATTTATCCCGTATATATCAGTAATCCCCAGCAATGACGGAAATCTGGAATTTATTCTTGCCAATGACTGGTATACCAATCAGAACCGCTTTCATTTACTTTCACTGCACCCTCCGGCCAAATATATCCTTTTCAGCTTTTTCTATCAGATATTCGGCTACAATAGTATCGGTTATATCGGATTACTGCTTGGAGCAGCGGGCATTTATGCGCTCTATCTGATAGCAAAAAAATTCTTTGATAAAAAAATAGCTGTTTTGAGCGCAATGCTTCTTGCCACTTCAGGATTATATATCTCGGTCGGTCTTTTTAGTATTCACGATTTTTTGATAACTGTTTTTCTCCTGATAGCATACGCAGCTTATCTTTATTCACGATTCTGGCTCTATGCTCTTTTTGCCTCTTTAGCAGTATTGACCAAAGAACCTGCTCTTTTTTTTCCACTTAGTATATTATTTTACGAACTGTTTATAAAACGTAAATTCTCCGTTACATCATTTCTGCCTGTCATTGTTTTTCTCTGTTATCTTGGATACCTTTATAGCACAGGAAATCATATCTGGAATGAATGGAACTTCAGCAATACTGCAAATAAAGGAAGTATCTACACAATGATCAATAACCTCGTTACATTTCAATTTCTTAACAAATATGCCTATGAAAACTGGCTCCACTTATTTGTGTTTAACTTTAATTGGGTGTACTGGATTTTTACCGGCATTTCTTTTTTTTATATAAAAACAGTCAAAATGAAAAAAGAACTGATACCAATTGGTATATTTTTTCTGAGCTTTATTCTCATGCCGCTTTCGTTTCAGACATTTACGATCACCCGGTATATACTTCCATTGTTGCCATTTCTCTATATGTTTGCTGTTTTCGGAGTAAGCAAAATGCGATTTAAACCTGTTTTTGCGATACTGCTTGTCTTAATCACATTAGTAAGTCTTTTTCAATCAGTTGATCCGGTTTCAAATTTCTTCTGGAAAAAAATACAGGTTTTTAATCAGCAATTATACCTTAGTCCTCTTGGAGGAAAAGATAGTATTACCTATAACATGCAATATCTTTTTCTTATGAAACAACGAACTGATATGATAGAGCACAATCATTGTACAATGCCCGATGTCATTCCTTATGAAACACAAACACTTATATTGCTTCATATCAAAACCTGCGGTGCGCAATAATAAACTTTTATCCGGCATTCTGCTACAATAACACTATGAAAATCACGATTCTTACACTTTTTCCTGAGATGTTTGCCGGACCGTTTGATCATTCGATTATCAAACGTGCGCAGGAAAATAATATCGTTACACTTGAATATCTCAATATTCGTGATTTCGGCATAGGTGCTCATAAAACAGTTGATGACACGCCTTATGGCGGGGGAGTGGGCATGGTTATGCGAG
>JAJYHW010000055.1 GCA_021784535.1 bacterium | reverse complement strand
CTATGCTCGCCTTACTCGCTGCAAGTGCTTTGCAGCCGAGGGTTAATAACCCTCGGATAGCCGCTTTATTAATTATAATTCCCTTTTTGCAGGTAAATCTTCGCAATTTCTTTTCCTAATCCACTGGAAGCACCTGTAATGACAACATTCTTTTGCATAAAAGTATTATATAACAAACATAATATAACAAACATAAATAATAAAAAACCGCCTCTTGGCGGGATTTAGATTTGAGCTTTGAGCTTTACGTTTTGAGATATCTTTAGTACATTCCACCCATTCCCCCTGGCATGCCGCCTGGCATTCCGCCTTCAGATGAGTTCTTTTCAGGAAGATCCGCAATCAAACATTCAGTTGTCAGAACCATTGTTCCGACACTTGCAGCATTTTGAACAGCTGATCTCGTAACTTTTGCCGGATCAACAATACCTGCCTTAATCATTGAATCAAATGTACCCGTAAGAGCATTAAACCCATAGTCGCTATCTTTCTTACCTGCCTTCTCCTGTTCTTCAATTGATTTAATAACCCAACCATCATCTTCTCCGGCATTCTTAACGATCGAACGAATTGGCTGTTCAAGCGCTCCGTATAAGATATCAACCCCAAGTCTCTGATCCTCAATAGCCAAACTATCCCGCAATTTTGCAAGAACTTTGCGAGCTTTGAGCAAGGTGACTCCGCCTCCAGGAACGATACCTTCCTCAAGAGCTGCTTTGGTTGCCGCGACAGCATCATTGACACGCTCTTTCTTTTCTTTCATCTCAACTTCAGTTGCCGCACCGACGTTAATCACTGCAACGCCACCTGATAATTTGGCAAGTCTTTCCTGCAATTTTTCGCGATCAAAATCAGAGGTTGTTGACTGAATGGCTCCCTTAATCTGGGAAATACGTGCTGCGAGTGCTTTTGTATCACCTTTTCCGCCGATAATCCTAGTATTTTCTTTATCAGCCCAGACTTTATCAGCTTGCCCGCAGTCATCAATCGTGATACTTTCAAGAGTCCGTCCTGTATCTTCTGAAATAACAGTACCTCCTGTCAAAATAGCAATATCCTGAAGCATTTCTTTGCGGCGGTCTCCGAATCCCGGAGCTTTAATTGCAAGAGCGTTAAAGGTTCCTTTAAGTCTATTGACGATAAGCGCCGCAAGCGCTTCGCCTTCGATATCATCAGCGATAATAACGAGGTTTTTTGAAACTTTGACAAAACTTTCCAGAAAAGGAACAAATTCATTAAGCGCTGAGATTTTTTTGTCAGTGATAAGAATATATGGATTTTCAATTTCAGCTTCCATCTTATCGGTATTTGTTGCGAAGTATGCTGAAACATATCCCTTGTCAAATTCCATACCTTCTTTGTAAACAACTTCCATCTCCATCGTACGACCTTCTTCAACAGTAACGACACCATCCTTGCCTACCTTCTTTAATGCTTCAGCGATAAGAGAGCCTATTGTTTCATCCTGTGCAGAGATAGTTGCAACACGGACGACATCTTCATCCTTGACAGGCCGTGCCATATTTTTCACTTCTTCAATAACTGCTGCTACTGCCTTATTGACTCCTTCACGAAGAATCATAGGATTGGCGCCTGCGGTGACATGCTTCATACCGCCATTGACAATTGCCTGCGCAAGAACAGTTGCGGTTGTCGTACCGTCTCCTGCATTATCATTTGTTTTGCTGGCTGCTTCTTTTACCATCTGGGCACCCATATTTTCAAAGGGATCTTTAAGTTCAATCTCTTTAGCAACAGTAACGCCATCATGAACAACAGTAGGCCCGCCCCATTTTTTCTCAAGCGCGACATTGCGACCTTTTGGTCCAAGCGTCGTAATCACGGCTTGCGCCAGCGTATTGACACCCTTTACAAGTGACTGTCTTGCTTCTTCTCCGAATTGTAATTGTTTTGCCATAATGCTTAGTTTTTAGGGATTAGATTTTAGGGGATAGGGAAACTTTTTCTAGTCCCTAGCGCCTAACATCTAAACCCTAGTCTACGATTGCGAGTATATCAGTTTGTTTTACAATTTTCCACTCTTCGTTACCGACCTTCACTTCATTACCTCCCCATTTGGTGTAATATACCTTATCACCGGCTTTCACAACCATCTTTTCAACTTCACCCTTTGGATGGACAATGCCTGGACCGACAGCGACAACTTCACCAATTTGCGGTTTTTCTTTTACATTTTCAGGCAGATAGATACCTCCTGCAGTTTTCTCTTCTGCCTGAAGCGGTTTAATAAGAACATGATCAAATAATGGCTTAATATTTGTTTTTATTGTCATAGCAATATAAATTGTGATGAATTATCACTCAATCTGTTTGTATGCTAAAGTATAAAATAGAAAATTCCTCTTGTCAAGACCCTATAGCAATACTTATTGATTTAACATATTAATAAGTTGACGAATTAATGGTTTTATATTTGCAACTTTTGCAAACTCACAACGCTTTAACGCTTTAATCTATTAATACAGCAACTCGTAACAGTATTTTCGTTCAGATCTATTGACACAGCCTTTTTTCTTCTATACGATTAAATTACCGTTCGGTCTTGAACGGCTATTATTGTATGAATTTAAGCGGTAAAAAACTTTTTTTAATTGGATTTATCGTTATTCTCCTTGTCGGTATTCCGCTAACAGTATATATTCTTCAACAACAAACCAATACGCAGCAACATGCAGCCGCGTCAACAAATCTTGCGTTCAGCCCAAATTCTTCTGCTTCTGCACCTATTCAGGAAAATATTGGAAGTACCATTCCTCTTGCAATTACCGTAGATCCGGGAAAAAATCTTGTTTCTTTTGTAAAACTTGAGATTCAGTATGATCCGACTGTTTTGGCAACCGCTTCAGCAAACGCATTCGTACCAAATGTCTCTGCATTTCCCTCTGTGCTTGAAGGACCTATCTATTCTCCCGGAAAAATTGCCGTCACCCTTTCTGTTGGCCCTGATCCGACAAAAGCTATCCAGCAAGCAGTAACGGCCGCCACAATTAATTTCGTTGCATTAAAAGCCACACCGCCAGGTACTCCTACTCTTGTATCTTATACAACAAATACCCAGGTACTTTCTATCGGGCCAAATGACCAGGCAAGTGAGAATGTCTTATCAAGTGCAACTCCCGCAACGATCGCCATTACTGGCACTTCTCCCTCGCCTACCTCAACAGTTCCTACAGGAACACCTGCTCCCTCAGTAGCAGTCTCGCCGACTCCGTCAACTGCACCAACTGCAGCGCCCTCAAGCGCACCGACAGCAACACCAACAGTGCAACTGCAACCAGTGATAAGCGGAACACCTTCCAGTAATCCGCCAATTTGCAGCAGCTTAACAATAAACGGCCCTTCGACAGGTAACGCACCTTACGCGCTTACTTTCACAGCAAGCGGCAGCAGCAGCGCTGAAACTATCAGTAAGGTAACATTTAACTTCGGTGATGGACAAATCAGTGACGTTACGCAATCAGGAGGCATCGGCACAGCATCTGTCAATGTTCAGGCAGCACATACCTACAGCAATCCCGGTACATTTACGGCAAATGCGATTCTTACAGATAGTACAGGAGCAGTTAGCTCATCAGACGCCAGCTCTTCGGCAAACTGCTCACAGACAATCACCGTGAACGCGGCAAGCGGCAGCGGTACTGTCAATCCGTCTCCAACAATGCCTGCGACCGGATCAACAGGTATAGCCGTAGGCATAAGTCTGAGCGCAATGTTCCTCATCGTCGGCGGAGGATTACTCTTCTTCATCCTCTAATCCACATATGCCAAGTATCTATGTTATAATTTTTGTGTTATGAAAAACGCAATTATCCTCCATGGAACCTGTGGCAGAGAAGAATATTTTAGCGACACCTATCCTTCATTATCAAATAGCCATTGGTTCCCATGGTTACAAAAACAATTATTAATAAATGGAATTTTTACCCAGACACCCGAAATGCCTGATGCATACAAACCAGATTATAAAAAATGGAGATCAGAATTTGAGCGCTTTCATATTGATAAAGACTCAATTCTTATTGGTCATAGTTGCGGAGGCGGATTCCTCGTGCGCTGGTTGACAGAAAACAAAATACCTATTAAAAAACTTGTGCTTGTTGCTCCCTGGCTAGATCCAGAGAGAAGAAAAACAGATATATTCTTCGATTTTACAATTGATCCAACAATCACTGAAAGAACTCATGTGCATATTCTTGTTTCCAATGACGATGATAAAGACATACAGGATTCCGTACATACCATACAAGAAAAAATGCCTAAGTTAAACAGGCATAATTTTCAAAACATGGGACATTTTTGCTATAACGATATGAAAACTAAAGAATTTCCAGCATTACTGGACATTATTCTTAAAGAGTAAGGTTAACTGTTATCTGAAATCATAGAGAAGAGGGCTTCTTGAGAGAGTGCAACTTTTCCCGTGGTTTTCATTTTTTTCTTTCCTTTTTTTTGTGCCTCAAGCAGCTTGTCTTTTCTTGTCCTGTCACCGCCGGACATCTTTGCCAACACATCTTTTCTATACGGTGAGATCTCCTCACGGGCGACGATCTGATTATTAACTGTCACCTGAATAATCTGACGGAATTGTTGCCGGTCAAGCGATTCTTTCAATTTCTCTGCTTTCTCACGAGCGATATAATTTGCTTCATCTTTATAAACAAGCTCTGACAGCACATCAATCGGATTACTGTTAATCATAATTTCAAGTTTCACCAGATCCGCTTCTTTATAATCCGCCAACTCATAATCGAGACTCCCATACCCTGCAGTGACTGATTTAATTTCGCCCGCAAGTCCGCGGATAAACATTGAATATGGCATTTCATAAGATAAGACAACAAATGCCTCATGATACTGCATGTCAAGAAGTGCTCCTTTTTTCTTTTGACAGACCGACATAACATTGCCGACATACTCTGCCGGAACATACACATTCAAAAGCATATACGGCTCGTACATCACTTCTCCTCTTTGCTCATACAGCACCTGCGGCATAGTCAACAATAAATCCAAACCAAATTCCTGCTTAAGCCGTTCCTTGACGATATCGGCATGCAATAAACCAAGAAATCCAACCCTGAATCCGCTTCCAAGATATGCTGAATATTCATCAGTATACGTCAACGATGTATCATTGAGCGCAAGCTTACCCAATGCCTCTTTTAATTCCAGATATTCATCAGAAGACTTAGGATACATGCCAAAAAAAACCATCGGCAAGGGTGTTTTATATCCAGGCAACGGCATAAATCCTGCAGATTGCATTTCAGCAGACGTAATAGTATCTCCCACACGGCACTGCCTGATATCCTTAATACCGCCTGCCAGATAACCAATCTCGCCGGTCGCAAGGCTTTCTGTATTTTTAAGAAATGGGGTAAAAATGCCAGAGATC
>JAJYHW010000017.1 GCA_021784535.1 bacterium | reverse complement strand
CGGGTCTCATTTCAAATTTTCTTCTTATATACGTTTTCATTTTTAAGAGTGGAAAGCTTCAGTTATTAAGTAGGGATTAAGATTACAGGTATACTATAAAGATGAGCTCTTACAAAATCCTCTTTGCTGATATGTATGTTAAATCAATTATTATAAAGTTAATTCTCTTTGTTGTTGCATTTACTATATTATTTTGGACAGTAAAAATAAATAACGTTTTGCCTCGATCATCACTTAACGCTGATATGCAATCAATTCCCGTGCTTCTCGGCTTAGGCAATTTTCTTTTCAGTATCATTTCCGGTTTTGTTATTCAGCAACAGTGGCGCAAGTGGGATATTTTGATGGACGCATCACGTGGAGAGGTGAGTATGTTGCGGCAATTATACATTGTCGCTCATCATTTTCCGGTGAAAGAACGCAATGCTATACGTTTTCATATCTATCGATATTTAGACATGTTGATAAAAAGTAGACAGAGTAAAAATTTACATCTCCGTTCAAAAAAAGTCGATGAAGCATTGATTCGTATTGAAGATACAATGTTTTCAGTTTCTAAACGTTATCCTGACATCGGAAACTTTGCTTTTACTCATTTGACACGAGCGATGGAGTACCGTGAAACAAAACTGCAAAGCAGTTCGCATCGTTTGCCAATGGCTATTCGAGTTTTTCTTTTTTTTGCAACGGGTACTGTAATTGTAGGATCATTATTTCTCCCGTTTGTTAATCTCTATTATAATTATTATTTTGCGCTTGTTGCTGCGTCAATTGCTTTTGGTATCCTTCTTATTGTTGACGATTTTGATCATCCCTTACAGCCTGGTATTTATTATCTTTCTGCAGATGCCTATAAAAGTTTGCGTGATGAAATCCGCAGCAAACTGGAATATTACGCTTTTGATTTCAACAAAGCAGAGGCAAGGGAGTTGACAAATGGTCACGCTGCGTAATAATGATTTATTGAAAACCGACGTTTGTAATAGGCTTGGAATTCCGTTATAATAGACTGCTTTTAGTTTTGCTTTTTTATGGATAAGATTACGATTAAAGGTGCTAGGGAGCACAACCTCAAAAATCTCGATTTGGAAATTCCCAAAAATAAACTGGTTGTCTTTACCGGTTTATCGGGAAGCGGAAAATCTTCATTGGCATTTGACACAGTGTATGCCGAAGGCCAGCGGCGATACGTTGAGAGCTTATCTTCATACGCACGACAGTTTTTGGGTACGATGAAAAAACCGGATGTAGATTTGATTGAAGGACTCTCTCCAGCAATCTCAATTGATCAGAAATCAACAAGTCACAATCCCAGGTCAACTGTCGGGACTGTAACTGAAATTTATGATTATATGCGGCTTTTGTTTGCCCGCGTCGGTCATCCGCATTGTCCAAATTGCGGGAGAGAGATTGCAAGACAATCAAAAGAACAAATTGTTGAAGCAATTTTACAAATGCCCAAAAAAGCAAAGGAGAAATCTTTCGGGAGAAAAGAGATGCGTGTTTTTATTTTGGCTCCACTGGTAAAAGACCGGAGGGGTGAGTATATCGATTTATTTACTAGTTTGCAAAAGCGCGGATATTCCAAAGTGCGGATTGATGGGAAAATTTTTCAATTGACGGAGGATTTCGTATTGATAAAGACGAACAAGCATACGATTGAACTTGTTGTAGACGCAATGGTATTAAACCATGAAACAGAGCGGTCAAGATTGGCAACAGATGTTGAGCAAGCTTTACAGTTCGGGGACGGAGAGATGATTGTTTCAATTATTAACGATGCATCATTTAGTATTCCTGAAAAACCTGAAAAGATGGACGATCTGCTCTTTTCAGAAAAATTTGCCTGTCCAGTTTGCAATATCTCACTTACTGAAATTGAGCCTCGTATCTTTTCATTCAATACACCCCATGGCGCTTGTCCGACATGTGTGGGATTGGGTCGCGTACTCAATGCAGATCCTGATTTGATTCTTAATGATAATTTAACAATCAATGAAGGAGGTATTGTCCCTTTTTTCAATATCAGTTCGAGCGATACTTGGTTTTCCCGGACTTTTAAAACATTTTGTGAAGAAAATAATATTCCTATGAATGTGAGGATCGGTGCGTTAAAAGAAGATCAGAAGCATTTGCTGCTTTTTGGAACCGGCAGTAAAAAATATTTGGTTGAAGGAGAAAATCGCTTCGGTCGGGGGACGGTTATCGAAGAATCATTTAGAGGCATTGCCTGGGAATTGAAGAAAAAATACAATGAATCGGAATCTCAATTTATTAAATCACAAATTGATAAATTTATGCGATTTGATATCTGTCCTGATTGTAACGGAGGACGTTTGAAAAAAGAGGCGCTTTCAATAACACTTGACGGGAAGTCAATTGTGGCAGTTTCACAAATGTCAATTGAAAATGCACTGATATTTATAAGAGAATTGTCAAAATCCTTATCAGGGCGGGAACAGGAGATTGCAAAAATGATTATTCGTGAGATCCGGGAACGATTACAATTTCTTGTTGATGTAGGATTGGAATATCTGACTTTACAACGGGGTGCAGCCTCACTTTCCGGCGGCGAAGCGCAACGAATCAGATTGGCTTCACAAATCGGTTCAGGGTTAACCGGTGTTTTATATGTTCTTGATGAGCCCTCAATAGGATTACATCAGCGGGATAATAGTAAATTGATAGATACATTAAAAAAGCTTCGTGATCTAGGGAATACTGTTTTGGTGGTTGAGCATGATGAAGAAACAATGCATGCATCAGATTATCTTTTTGACTTTGGACCCGGCGCAGGTGAGCAGGGAGGGCATATCGTTTCTCGTGGAACGATTGATGAAATTATTAAAGATAAACATTCGATAACGAGGAAATACCTTTCAGGAAAAAAGAAGATTACGATTGCAAAATCCGAAGTAAATTCAAATTCTGATATTCAACATTCGAATTTACAACAAGCAGTTAAGATTATTGGCGCAACGGAACATAATCTAAAAAATATTACTGTTGATTTTCCTCTGAATAAATTAGTTGTTGTGACTGGTGTTTCGGGATCTGGAAAATCAACTTTGGTAAACGATATTTTGTATCACGCGTTGATGCAGAAGAAAAACCCCTACCATCCGCAAAAGCCGGGCAGATTCCTCAAGATAGAAGGACATGAAGATCTGAAAAGTGTATTTGCGATTGACCAGACACCGATCGGAAGAACTCCACGAAGTAATCCCGCAACATATACAGGAGCATTTACTTATATCAGGCAATTGTTTGCCGCAACAAAAGAAGCAAAAGTACGTGGATATGGTCCAGGAAGATTTTCTTTCAATGTCAAAGGCGGCCGGTGCGAATCATGCGAGGGAGAAGGGCAGATAAAAATAGAAATGCAATTTATGCCGGACGTGTTTATCACCTGTGAGGTATGCCAGGGTAAACAGTATAATAATGAAGCACTGGAAATTCTCTTTCATGATAAAAGCATTGCTGATGTTCTTGGAATGAGTGTTGCTGAGGCCTTGTCGTTTTTTTCTTTTATCCCGGGTCTTGCTCACAGGCTCGCTACACTGCAGGATGTGGGATTGTCTTATATCAAACTTGGACAACCTGCGCCGACACTCTCCGGAGGCGAAGCGCAACGGGTAAAGCTTGCAACAGAACTTGCTAAAAAAGGAAAAAGCGCGTTATATCTTCTCGACGAGCCGACAACAGGATTGCATTTTGCGGACCTTGAAAAATTGTTGTATGTCTTGCGCAAGCTTGTTGATGCGGGTAACTCAGTCATTGTTATTGAGCATAATTTAGATGTGATTAAAAACGCTGATTATATTATCGACCTTGGCCCTGAAGGAGGCGAAAAAGGTGGCGAAATTGTAGACACAGGCACTCCTGCAGAAATTGCTGCCAATCCGAATTCCTGGACAGGAAAGTTTTTGAAGAATGTACTAAAATAGTAAAGTGAATTTATTTCAAATCGCAAATCTACAAGGTAAATCTCAAATCTAAAAAAATTTATGAAACTAAAATTTATCTCCTTTTTTGCAGTTGTATTTTTTTTTCTTTTTATTTCACCTTTCAGAGTTTTTGCTTCATCCAATTTCATTACCGATTATCACGTTACCTATACGATCGATAAAAACGGCATTGCCCACGCGGTCATACACGGGACGCTTACCAATACCACATCGCAATATTACGCGACATCATATAGTATTCAATTGGGCTTTGATAAAATTACCAATATTGACGCGTATGATCGCGGAGGTCCGATTGCTCCCAATGTAAGTAAGAATAGTAATGGTTATGTAATTGCGCTGAATTTTAACAAGCAGGAAGTCGGACTTGGGAATAAACAGCAATTTACCATTACTTTTGATACGACTACCATTGCTCATCATTATGGACGGATTTGGGAAATAGATATCCCCGGTATTTCAAATCCCAAGGATTTTTCTACATTTACCGTAACCTTAAAAACGCCTCCTTCCTTTGGGACACCAGTATACGTCAAGCCAATGCAGGCCGGAGGATCTCTCACGTTTGACAAGCAGACGCTGGGAAAATCAGGTATTTCCCTAGCCTTCGGAGATCCGCAAGTATACACTTTTCATTTGACCTACCATCTTCGCAATACAAATTTATATCCGATTACCACAACAATTGCATTACCTCCTTCTACAAATTATCAGAATGTATCAATTTCTTCTATGAATCCGCGGCCGATTAATGTTATTGAAGATAAAGATGGAAATTGGCTCGCACAGTATTATCTTTCCTCTGTACAAAGTATGAATGTTGTCGTAGATGGCTATGCTGTAATACACTTACATCCAAAACAGGATCCAATGTCGCCAGCGCAATTAAGTGATTATATAAAACCGCAGCCGTACTGGGAAGTAAATAATCCGGTTATTCAACAACTGGCAAATCAGCTGCAAACACCTCAGGCAATTTACGATTATGTAAGCAATAAATTGCATTATGACTTTTCACGCGTGACTAGTAATGAGCCTCGGCTTGGTGCACTTAAAGCACTTGAAAATCCGAATTCTGCCGTATGTCGTGAATATACAGATCTGTTTATCGCGCTAGCACGCGCGGCTCATATTCCAGCAAGAGAAGTTGATGGTTTTGCTTACACAGATAATCCCAAGCAACGTCCTCTTTCAAGGGAAAAAGATATCCTTCACGTATGGCCGGAGTATTATGACAGTCAAAAGAAAATGTGGATCATGGTAGATCCAACCTGGGGAAGTACAACTGGCGGTGTAGATTATTTTCATCAATTGGATTTTGATCATTTTGCTTTTGTTATTAAAGGAGAAAGCAGTACATATCCAATCCCTGCCGGAGGATATAACTATACCAATGATCCTATTACCAAGGACGTACAGGTAGGATTTTCAACAGTATTGCCCAATGAAACGCCTTCTTTTTCTTTGGCAAGTACCATTCCGCAAGAAGCAATTGCAGGATTGCCAATTCAAGGGAATGTACTTATTAAAAATACCGGATCGGCTTATATTCCCGGACAACTTCTTACAGTCGGATCAAATATATTTAATCCACATGAGGAGACACTGCAAACATCAGGGATTCCTCCTTTCGGAACGTTACAGGTTCCCATATCGTTTCATCCAACCAATCCTATAACGGATACAATCGGTACCTATACAATTCGAGTTGCAGGCGTTTCTATCAAAAAAAGTGTTCACGCAAAATTTTTTTTCTTTACGCCGATAAGTTGGATAATTGACGGGATAATAATAGCAGCTGTTTGCGGAATACTTATTTTACAAAACAGAAAGTAGATATGCATACTTTATAAATTTTGGAACACACAAAAAATTATTTCAGTCATAATACTTGAATATGGATTATTCACCAGATACTTATTTATCATTGCCGGAAAAATCCGGAGTATATGTCTATTCTGATAAAGAAGGAAATATCCTGTATGTCGGGAAAGCGAATAATCTAAAATCCCGTGTCAGCTCCTATTTTGCAAAAAGCGCGCAGCTTGGCCCTAAAACCAGAGCGATGGTTTCGCAGATTGATACGATCCGAATTACGATTGTAGAATCCGAACTGGAAGCACTTCTGCTTGAAGCATTTTATATCAAAAAGTATAAACCAAAATATAACAGCCGTTTGACTGATAATAAATCATATTTACGGATTCGAATTACTACAAAGGATGAGTATCCTAGAGTTTTGCTATCTCGGCAAGAGGAAGATGTCCGTTCAATTTATTTCGGGCCTTTTCCCAGCGCATCAGCTGTTAAACTTGTTTTAAAAACTATCCGCAAAATATATCCATTTCAGTCAGCATACAATCATCCCAAACGCGTCTGCTTATTTCATCATCTCGGCCTTTGTCCCTGCCCGCCAATGTTTGGTTCACCGGAACTTAAAAAGGCGTATAGAAAAAATATTCGTACCATTATCAGAATCCTTGAAGGCGAGTCGCGTAGCGTTATGAAGGAACTCGAAAAAGAAAGAGATATATTGAGTAAAAAAGAAAGATATGAAGAAGCATTGGTAATACAGAAGAAAATAAATGCGTTAAGTTTCATTACAACACCGTTTCATAAGCCATTTGAATACGTGGTTAATCCGAATTTGCGTGTTGATATTCGTCAAAAAGAGCTGGATGGTGTGATGGATGTGCTAAATGCGAACGGTTTTCGTTTAAAAAAACTGGAAAGAAATGCCAGATATGATATTTCCAATATTCAAGGGACTCATGCAACCGGTTCGATGGTCGTTCTGACACATGGAGAAATTGACAAATCGCAATACCGCAAATTTAAAATAAAACGTGAATGGGATAGACGGAATAAAAAAGATTTGCCAAATGATTTTGCCATGATGAAAGAAGTATTGACGAGAAGATTACGGCATGAAGACTGGTATTTTCCTGATTTAATTATTGTAGACGGTGGGAAGGGACAAGTGAGTAGTGGCTTGCAGGCACTTTCTGAAAGCGGTGTAGATATTCCGCTGGTCGGATTGGCAAAACGGGAAGAGACAATTGTGATACCAAATGTTTTATCCCCTGAGCGAGCAAAGCGAGTCGAAGGGATTATATCTTCGACAAGCTCAGGCGCAAATAATTTAGACAATAATTTCATTGATATATCTCTTCCCAAAAATTCTCCTTCGCTACATCTCATCCAGCGCATCCGAGATGAAGCCCACCGGTTTGCCATTACGTATCACAGGAAGTTACGAGGCAACAGTGCTCTCAGATCTTAATTATTTCCTGACTATCGTATATTGATATGGATAATAGAGGAATTCTGCCGGAGCATCTTCAAGCAAAAATCTTTGGAAATTCGCATAGATCTGTTTGCGCTTATTGATATCAATCGTCTTTCTTCCATCTTCCAGTAATTTATCGATACGAAGATTTCGATAATGAGTGATATTGTCCGGCGCGTCTGAATGCCATAACGTATATTGATCAGGATCACTGGGTATATTGAAGTCTCCAAGAAAAATTTGATAATTACTTGGAATACTGTCTACCAGTTCTATAGTGGTTGTGATACCAATTTTTTTCCAAACGGCCGCAATTTGTTGCGCGACTGTCTTATATCTTCGAAAGGTTTTGATAGTTAATTGTGAAGGCATTTTTATTTTTCCGCTTAAGCTTGATGTTGCGTCTGGAAGTAGTAAGAGTTTTGCACGAGCTAGATCCTGGACTCTATGATTAAGTTCATTGTCATAATAGAGAGAAAGTGGCGAATAAGGAGAATATGCTCTTGCTCCTTCAGAAAAGGTGTTCGGAATAGCATATGTAAGCGCCACTCGTAATTTTTTATTGGAAAGATTTCCATCCTCATTGTTAAAAAATAACGTTACCAATTGTGCGTAGTCAGTCTGTTTTGTGACTGTAGTATTTGGAAATGTTTTCAAATTGAGAGAATCAGAGGTAATAGTATTGACATTTTTTACCTCAGTAACTTCGCCCAGAAGATATGCTGTCTTTAGTGCGGTTTCTGTTGGATAGAAAACATAATGTATAATATTCCCCCCATTTTTTGTTGAAACGAGCGTTAAAGATTGTACAAAATTATCACTTGTTGTTATATTTTCGAGATGATAATCTCCGACTCCGTTGAAACCACCGTCAAAAACAGGTTTGGCAACAGCGACAAGGAAGGGGGCATATGCTTCTTTTAGCGTGAAAACAATAGTATGGGCATCGGGAGCTGATTGATTGACGTCTGAAAAATTGTAGTTAACAGTACTTGAAGTAACCTTTTGTCCGTCACTAAAATGCAGTCCGTGTTTCAAATGAAACCGATACACCTTGCCGTTATCTAAAATATCCCAGGACGATGCAAGCCCTGGCTTGATAGAGCCATCTTTTGCGATAGTTGTGAGGCCTATTGACATCTTGCTTGTTATTTCAGAAGGTAAAGCATCTTGTGAATAGGCACCAGTCAAACCAATTGTTTCTGTATGGGTAAACGGAACAATATGGGTATAATATTTTCCGATAAAAAGCATAGCAAAAAATATAAAAAGTCCGAAAAGAAAAGAAAAGAGAATTGTTTTACCGGATTTTTTAATATAGGCCTTGATAAGCCAGAATATTAATCGTTTACGTATTACAGCCATAATTATTCCAGATTCATTTATTTATTTCAGGAGAAATAGTTGAATAAGCGAGAGGATTGCAAGAATTGATGCAAAAGCGATTGTCGCGATCATGAGAAATTTTTGTGCGCTTCGTTTGCTTCGATAGGCTTCTCCTCCTCCGCCAAAAACAGGAGATAATCCTGTTCCGGGAGCCTGTAAGAGAATTGTCGCAACTAAAAGTATAGAAATTACAATCTGTAAAATTGTGATAATCATAGGCCAATTATATATGTTTTACTACTTCACTTGCAAGTTTTTTCGCATCATGGTAAAGAGGAAAATTTTTGTTTACATAATTTCCCTGAATAAGCGTAAATGCACTAACAGGCAATTTGTATTTTTTTCCAAAAGAGATGTATTCATACTGATATTTTTTAGGGATAGGGATAGTGCTGTTATTATTTGCAATAATAGTATCAAAAGGAAAACATCCCAGATGCTCTTCAAATGCCATAATAAAATCATCCAATGTAAATCCTTTGGTTTCAAATGGCTTATTTGCGATATTAAGAATAAACATTTTTTTTGCCTTACTTTTCAGCAATGCATTATTTATTTGAGGAATAACCAGAACAGGTAATTGATTGGTATACAAATCTCCTGGTCCGCTGATGATAACATCTGCTTCCAATAGTGCTGAAATAATAGCAGGGTTTACTTTTGGCTGCTTTGGACGGATAAAAATTTTTTTTAATCCATGCGGTTGGCTATACAAAGCAAGATCAAGTGTTGTTTCGCTATAAATCCGTCTGCCATCTCTGGTGGTTGCACTTAAGTGCGTTCTTTCATCACTCGCAGGAAAAATATCTGCAGTAACGCCAAACATTTTTTTGACAACAGCTATTGCACGATAAAAATCTCCTGTCCGTAAAATTTCAGCAAGCATAAGTAAGTTGCCGAATTTTTGTCCGCCAATAGTTTTGTTTTCTTTGTCAGAACCGATAAAACGGTAAGTCAATAATTCAGCAAGTTCTTTTTGTTCATCAGGGATCAGTGCTGCAATACAGGAGATAATATCGCCCGGAGGCATAATATTGTATGCTTTGCGCAATCTTCCTGAGGAGCCGCCGTCATCTGCCATTGACGTTACAACACTCAGATGGACAGGATAGTGCTTTAAGCCCCGTAAAAGGTTGCTTGTTCCGATTCCTCCGCCTAAGCAGACAATTCTTTTTCGTCTCATATAGTATTCTTTTTACATCTTAAATCCTAAATCTAATTAATCAGCCAACGTATGCCTGAATTGATACAGGAAAGCATAAAAGCAGAATAGACATAAGCAAAAAACGTGTCAAATCGTAAAGAAGGTATGACAAATCCATACGCGCGAATAACAGGATAAATAAACGGCTGTACGGTAATATCCGGCACGAGAATTGTGAGTAAATAAAGAATGAATGCATTGGTAATAATGGAAAATAAACCAAGCGTGAGCATATTTATTGGAAAACTGATGATAGTCAGTATCGGTTTTAATATGAGAAACATGAGTGCAAGGAGTAGCGCGCCGACTAATAATGTTGTAAAACCTCCATCGATTGTAAAACCAGGGACAAATTGCGGAATAAAATAAAGTGCCAGTAAATATATTCCAATAGATCGAAGAACAGTTCGCATAGAATTGATTTATCGTTATTTTATCATAGATCAGAGCTCTCTTGCATTTATTTATTTAGCAGAGTATTATGTTAGCTATTATGAATACAATTCAGTGTCCGTATTGTAAAAAACAGGTCGAGCTTTCAGAAGCAATTATTCACGAATTTCAAGCAAAAATACGAGAAGAAGAACAAAAGAATTTAAAGATTCAATTTGAAAAACAAAAAGCTGAAGAACAGGCAGAGCAGGAAAAACGTTTGCGACTTGAATTTGAACAGCAAAATAAAGAACAAATAAAAGAACTTGAAGAACGAAAGAAAAAAGAAGCAGAATCAGAAAAAGAGAAAAAAGAACTTTTAGAAAAATTTGCAAAAGAGCGAGAAGAACGCGAAAAAGCGGAAGAAAAAATAAAAGAAGAAGCTCGGAAAAAAGTTGAAGAAGAAGTTGAACTGAAATTAAAACAAAAAGATCTGCAGCTTGAACAAGCACGGAAAGCGAATCAGGACTTACAACGCAAACTGGAACAAGGGTCACAGCAATTACAGGGAGAAGCTCTGGAATTAAATTTAGAAGAAAAATTAAAAGCAGCATTCCCAACTGATGAGTTCGTTCCCGTACCGAAAGGCGTTGAAGGAGGAGATATCTGGCAGAAGATTAAATTTAGGGATAAAGTTGTCGGTACGATTTTGTGGGAAACCAAGCTGACAAAGGCATGGAGCAAGGGATGGTTGGTAAAACTGAAGGATGATGTTGGTAAAATCAATGCCACAGAAGCAATCCTGGTATCTCAAGTTCTTCCAGCAGATTCATCGCATTTCGGTCGAATAGAAGGAGTGTGGATTACAACGTACGAGCATGCTATCAATATTTGTCGATATGTGAGATTTTTAATTACCTCTATAGCTTCTGTTAAATCGTCCACAAATCATACCGAAGAAGAATGGGGACAAATCCGTGATTATATGACAAGTGAAGCTTTTAAAAATAGAATGCAGTCACATTTTGATAATGTTACTCTCTTACGTGAATTACTCAGAGCAGAGAAGCGTTCGACTGAACTCAAGTGGAAAAAACAGGAATCGATTATTGAAAAGCTAGACAGAAATACGACCAATTTTTATGGTGAATTAAAATCAATTGTTCCTAATTTGCCTGAATTAAATGGTGTTGAAACAGTATTGTTAGAAGATGAAAAAGATAATCAAGCAGAAGCCGACTTTTGAATATGAGACCAAACTCTGGGATCAAGGTTTGCAGTACATTGCCGGTGTTGATGAAGTTGGGCGCGGTTGCTTCGCGGGACCAGTCGTAGCCGCCGCAGTAATACTTCCCTCTCATTTTTCAGCAACAGATAAAATTAATGACTCCAAAAAACTAACACCAAAAGTAAGAGAAACATTAGCAATCATTATTAAAGAATATGCAGTAGCATACGCAATTGCTGAGGTCTCCGTAGCAATAATCAATCAAGTCGGTATCGGAAAAGCTACGCAACAAGCGTTTTTGCAAGCAGTTTCGCAATTAAAAATTCCGCCTGAGCATGTATTTATTGATGCATTTATGATTGACGGATTTCATAAAGAAAAACAGACTCCGATTCTGTACGGAGACAGTATCAGTATTTCGATAGCAGCAGCTTCAATAATCGCAAAAGTATATCGTGACGAATTAATGCGGCGGTTGCATGAAAATTATAAAAAATATGATTTTTTTACCAATAAGGGATACGGTACAAAAAGACATCGCGAGGCGATTGGCAAATATGGCCTTTGCGATTTACATCGTACTTCATTTAAGTTAGAGAAATTTCTCCCACACGTAAATGCGTAAATTTATTCCATTGCGATACCATGCGCGTGAACGCTTTTGCTTTTTTCATATCTCCTGTCACACGATAATTGTTTTTTGTAATCTCTCTCGAACGCAATGCCTGTTGCCAGGTTTTGGCAAGATATTTTGTCTGGTAGGTTTTTTTGTATATCTGAAACATTTTTTATTCCTCCTCATATTTTCAGTATATCGATTCTCTGCTAGCCTTCTTGATACAAACGTTATAAAACACTGACAATGCCTTACAGAACGGATGCAGCAGTCTCTTTTGTAATGTAAATGTAAGGTTGCTATCAAGTCTTTTTCGTATTTTATTTATATAATGACACATACGGAGGCACATCTATGGCAGGAGAAAGAGCACCAGTAGCAATAAAAGTTTCTTCATTTGGTAATGTCAGCGGAGCACCATCCGTACGACTGAGCGGAATTGAAAGATCAGTATTTTCAAAACCATCTGCTCCCAGGATGCCAGTTGTTCAAAGCGCTTCGGGTGAATGCTCAAGAGCAGTTCGAAGTACTGTGGATAGGACTTCCCTCTCATTTAAAGGTACATTGGGAGAAAAAGCGTATAATGGCAGTCAGCGTTTAGATCTTCCACGAGCAACACGGCCTCGAAATGCATCTGCATACGTTGAATTTGGCGCAAATAATTCAGGGCATTTGTCTTCTTTTCGAAGTGAAATTAAAACGGAACAAGTTAAAAATGTTCCGAAAGCAAATTTGCGATTAAAGCCTTTTGTCGTTACTCCGCAAGAAGCATTGCGTGCTGATACACAAGGAACACTCTCTCCCGATGGCATACGTGCGCTTCTACAGCCTGCTCGTGAATTTGTTCGAGTGCTTCCGATAAAAGATATTCCACCGATACAAGTTGAGCAACCGGTGCAACCAATCCATCGTGAACCGTTTGCCCCTGTTATGGCTGGCGAAAGAAAAGCTGCGGTGTTAGAGGAAATACAAAGATTAGGAGCACTACAAGAGATAATAGTTAAAAAGGTTGCTGCCAGCGTTTCTGCGGCTTCAAGAGATCGAAGTAAGCAAGAAATGTATCCTGTTGCACTTCCTTTAAAAGATGTGCTACCAAAGCCTCCGAAAAAAACATTTCTTAAATTACTTGTAGTAAAAGAGCAACGAAAAGCTGCTTTACAAGCCGCTGCGGGAGGAGTTGAATCCTCGGGTGTGCAGATGCCTCCAGTAGCAGCACCTATACTTGATGAGGAGGAAAAGAAAAGGAAAAAAAATAAAAATTTAATGAAAGCGGTTTTACAAAATCCTTTATCAGCACTGCGTAATCTTAAAACTACTACTAAAATTGAACAGTCTGTACAGACAAAGGAAGCAGTTTCAGCAAAACCTGTAGTACATGCAAAAGCAAATGAGATGGTTGTCTATCAAAGACAAAGACAGACAAAAGTTTCTCTATTTATTTCCAGAGTTAGAGCTACTATTGTCTTAAACCCAGAAGCGTCTAAAGAGGAAAAATATAAGTTGTATAAGCCGGCACAGCAAAGTAGATTGAACCAATGGGTAGAGGCAGTCAACAAGCTATTTTCACCTTTTGATAAAGAGAATAGAGTACCAGTTTATCGAATTGCAGAGGTATTGGAGGAACCAACCACAAAGACTACCAGTCCGCTGGCGATCCAGTATGGAATAGCCGATGGTGGCGATCATTACTGGAGAGGAAAAATTCGGGATATGATAGACGCAGTAACAAGAAGAGAGGCGATGCAGGTGGGCGAAGCGCTCATATCAGCAATAAGACCGGTTTTTAGACATAAGGTAGGGTATGATGTGGATAGAAAAGATGTACAACTTGTTTTGCGAAGCGCTATGACCAAAGAAGAAAATTGATTTTGCAGTTAGTTGCCTATCCTTCGACGGTTAATTCTGATACTTCCAGAAAAGTTTTGCCTTTTTCAGTTTTTATACTGCCTTTTACTTTGGCAAATCCGTCTTTGGCATCAGCCTTTGCATAGTGCGCGTTGATAGCTCCATTATCATCGGTCAAAAGAAGCCACATGCCTGTTCCTGTATCATCAAGACCTTTGGTTTTAACATAGCAATCTTTCTCTACAATTCCGTTTTGTCCGGTTTGCTCTGACTGATTGACGGGAGAAGGAGTCTCTGTTTCTTCTGATGCTTCAGATTGTTCCTCAGTTGTTGAAGCTATATCAGAAGAAGTTGTATTTTCATCTGTTGACTCCGATGGTTCTCCGGTGGGAGAGAGGTGGATTAAGGCATTGAACAGTGTATGAGCTTTTTCATTTTTGAAATAGAGAACCACAGCAATAGCACAAAGTAATATGATAAAAAGGAAGAAGAAGACAATCTCCGTGATAGGATTCCCGCCGGTTGGTGGTGTAACGGTTGAGGCAGAAGGTGGTGTAATTGCTGACTTCTTTTTTGGAGATAAGGTACCCGATTTATGTGAAGTATGATGGAAAATAGCCGGCTTCGGAGATAATTTGGGTACCGGTATGCCTTCCTGAGCGAGAACATTAAGTGATCGGAGAAGGATATTGTAGTCAACGCCATCGATAACACCGTCGTCATTAAAATCTCCATAATTATGCCCTTTACAAAAAGTTGAATTGTTTTTTGAGCCATAACAGCTGATAAATGCGTTGTAATCATTGATATCAATGTTATTATCTCCCTGTGGAGGAACTACATCTCCCATCAGAACTGTTTGTTCGGGGATTTGTATTGTTTGATTACCAGCCGCGAGGTTAAATACTTCTCCACCCAGATCAGTTGGATTTTGTTTGATAAGTGTTCGTAAAGACAGATTAGTCCGAAACGCGATTTGGTAATTACCCTCTTTGACGTCACTGCCAAGATCGATAAGTGGATTAACAAAACTTGTATACGTAGGGCTGAGAGGATTTGTGTCAAATGTCGCTGTAGTCTGAATTGTATAAAGCGGATTGACCTTTGGTACTTGTGAATTAACATCCGGTGCGAAAAGATATATTGTGAGAGGGCGTTTTATATGAAGCGGCTTCATAACGCCCCCGCCGCTACCGATCCCTGGAACTGAAAATGAAAGACTCAGTGTAGGCCCAAGCGGTGCGGTTGACGGAGATGGTGATAAATTTGGAGATACCGAGATCGAGGGAGGAGGTGTGCTTGATGTTATGTTTGTATTGGTTGCTGCATGCGTTGCAAAATGATACGCGTAGAACATGACAGCATTGGCAATTATAAGAATTGCCCAGATATGGAAACCATATTGGGTAATAAGTTTGATAATTTGTTTCTTTGATCGTTTGCGTCGTGTCATGATAAATAATGTTAATTGTTATGCAGCATTGCAATATTTTGTAGAAGTAAATTATAGTCGATTATATTTATCTTACCATCGTCATTTAAATCAATAGCTTTTGTATCTGAACAGGAAAAAAGATTGTAAAAACATGCAAGAAAAAGATTGTAATCTGCGTTATTCAGTACATGATCTCCATTAAGATCGCCCTGATAAAGAGTAATTTGAGGAATAGGATTTATTTTGTTAACAAGTAGTGTCTGCAATGCAGGTATTGTAAGTTTCTGAATCATATTATTAGCTGTTAATTTGACAACGTATTTTCCTTGTGTAAGTTTTCCCAGATGAATCGTGCCTGTAAATGTATTCCCGTTGAAAGTAAGAATGCCAGAGCCGCTTGCTACAGGTATGATTTTATCAGTATAAACGTATGCTGTAATTTTGCGTGATGTATGAATAGGTTTAGGGTTACCGTTTTTGCCAATACCATAAATTTTAACAGAAACAAAAATTTTCATATCAGCTGTAGTTGGCGCAGAAAATGAACCAGATCGAGGAAAGTTTTGATAAATAGGTTGTGAACCAGAAGAAGGTGTCTGCGTTGCATTTGCGCCAAAATCCATTGTCCAATAAGCGTTACCGGATGAGGTGGTTTCCATATCAATTCCCGCGATTGTATACTTAGGATCAAGAAGTATCCGGTTATTGGGAGCATTATTTTCCCATGAGCTAAAGATAATGCTGCTATTTTGCGGACCTTCAGCTATAACTTCTCCATATCCGTTATTGATATTGTACCCACAATTCGTGAGCCGGATATCGGGTGTTCTGTTAAGCGAGTCAATATGACTAAGTTTATGCTGAGACTGCATATGCATACTTTGCCATGCGGCCGCTTGCTTGAGCGTATCATTCCAGTTAAGCTGATTAATGTTATGTTGCAGTCGATACTGATTGATCAAACCAAAAAGCTGTTGCTCCTGAGTCTTTATAGCGATTTTGTTTGATGGAATAGTGCAATTGGTCGTTGTCATGCCTGCTGCATGGGAATTAAGTTGCAAATTTTTTTCTGATTGATAAATAGTAAAAAATATACCTATGGTAAGAAAAATGACAAGAAAAAGAGGATACATAATATGATATTGTGATGCAAAAATTCTTCTACGTGACATAGAAATAAATTCTAATACCCTTTATTTCATAGTATATGTTTTGCTGAAGAGAAGCAAGAGAATTCTATCCGAGAGACTCTATAGGCATGACAGGAAGGGTAAATTTTGCTACAATACACTTATTAAAGCAAAAATAGAACATACCTAGAATGGTATATTAATAAGGGCCGGTAGCTCAATGGCAGAGCGGTTCCCTCTTAAGGAATTGGTTGGAGGTTCGACTCCTCTCCGGCTCACAAGTTCAGCAATAATATGAATATTTTCTCTTTTAAGCGGCTAACGTGACTGATCCTTTGTTTGTTGCATTAATAACTTGTTCATCAAAAATTATATTAAAAGATTCCTCATATTCTGATTGCAAGCCGCTAAGTATATTTTTCTTTTTTCTTGAATTTCTTCCAAACGCATACTACCTAGGCGATTATCTGCACGCGTTAATAATAAACTTGCTACGTTTGACAAATGTTGCCTTGAATCTTTAGTTCTATAAAATTGTCCAATATTTGGTGTACGTCTTCTGGCACGGTTCACTAACCGTTCTCTTGATGGTAGTTCATTATCTATTGCTTCTTCAATTTCTTGTTGTGTAAGAACTCCTAAATTTTTATACATATTAAAAGCAGAATTTAAGTTTTGTATTTCTACCTCTGTATCTGTTGTGGAAAAGTCAAATCTTGCACCTAGATCTCTTATTGTTGATGGAATACTTGCATCATAAGTTTGAGTTCTTACATCAATATTCGGAATTCCTATAATATTGGGTCTAAATCCTGGTACTTGTTTAGCATAAGAAGCAGCTATAAATGTACTTTCTGGAACTTTTAATCGTGAAATAATACTTTGTAATGTTGAATCAAAATTTTTCAACGGGATGTATGATAACGACTGCACAGCCATAGCAACATCGATTGAATCAATATTATGAGTAACAAAATATTCTTCAAGGGTACGTGCTGCAGTTACAGCGTAGTAATCAATTCGTGCAGAAACATTTGTCGGCTCTTCATCATCAGATTTTAGTTGTCTCCCTGAGGTTAATTCTTCCTGAGTAGGAGATTCTGACAATCTAGGAGTATCTGTTAAGCCAATAAACTTTACACTAATTTCAGGATGATCAGAGAGTAATTTCATAGTAGAAGAATTGTTATTTGCTAAAAAATCTCTTATTGCATTTCCATCTCCACAACCGAAATCAAATATTACAACCTCATTTCTCTTGTCCTTTACCGCACGTTCAATAGCCTCAGAAATAAGTCCATTATAGGAAATTCTTTCATTACGATCAGTATTCCATTCGTCTTCATAAGCTTTTATCCCACGTCCTAGATATTCTGTTGATCCTTTATATTTTCCAATTTTTGCTTCGCCTATTCTAAATCTACCAGTTCCTGTCTTGTTCCCCCGAGAAGGATTTGCTTGGTGATGTTCTGGTTGTCTTATAACTTGTTCTTTTAATCTATTCGGTTGTTCAGAGCCAATTTCAGTCATAGCATTATAATAATTTAGTTTTTAAACTATGACAAGTATCATTCTCTATAGAATATAGTCTTCTAAATCAGACTAATAGCGGGTATCATATAGCAAAATTAAATTGTGAAATATATTATAAATCCGCTCAAAATGAGCTCACAGGTGTTCCGCATTAGTCAGATTCAGTTCATTGATTTTACGTAATAATTTTGCTACAATTTTTTATAAAATTATGTTTAATTCAGAGAAGAGTAATTTTTTTCACTATAAACCTTTAAAACTTCCAAAGATAGATGCCTTAGATTTAAGAAGAAAGCCTTTTGATAGGTTACCGCATAGAATAGTATCAGAATTTCAGTTTCAAGATGCTATGAGATGGCTTACTACATTTCTTAGCATAGATACTAAGCCTACAAAAATAAATCAAATAAATGATAATTTTTTAAAAGTAGGTGATTCTATACGAACAATAGTAGATTCGCGAGGTAATTCTGAATATTTTGGAAACGATATAAACCCGACATGGACACTTAGATTACCAATTGTTGATACTGACGAAATACTAGCTTTGGCAAAAAATGATGTGGTAATTATCATGAGAAATTCAGTTGAGGACGCAGACCGAAGATTACAATATGCAGTATATATGCCTAGAATAGGTCAATTACAAAATCATTCTCACGATGGGAAGCATGGCTCTTATTATGGTGTACGACAGCAAGGTGATAAGCAAACATTTTTTTATCCGGAAAAGAATCCACGAGATGAAGGGCATGTGGGAGGGTATTTTGCATTAGCAAAACAGGCAACTCGAGACTTACTGAAAGCAACAGGTTATGAGGGATAAGTATCTTACTAAACCAAGAGATTGTAATTAGAAAATAACCCGTACGCCGCCGAGTTCTTCATAATCAAACTCGTGTTCTTTGTGTATTGAGCCGATGAGTACGCGGTTTTTTCTGATTTTTAACTCTTTTGAAACTTCATTGATTACTTTTGGCCCAAAAGGTTCGTTGCGAAAGAGCAATTCTATAGAATAGTGGGGAAAAACTCCCGCACTTTGCAGATGCGGAAGCGTTTCTTTGAATTTTTGAAACGATTCACGGTATATTCTATTGCCGTGAATATCTGCGTTATTATTGCAATGTACAAGATAAATATGTCTGCCAATCTCATTTCTGTTAATGTAGGCCAAAATTTCATACAATCTGTCCAGATGATGGACAAATACGATAAATTTGCCGGAGGTAATATCTTCAAAATGCCGCAAAATGAATACATAGAGAGGGGGGATTTTTTGTGAAAAGCGCAATAATCCACGATAAACTAGATCTATTTTTAGCGAGATAAGAACAATAATAAAAGCGGGAATAAAATAAAGAAGAAAAAAATCAAGATTTTTTGGAGTCAATTTGATGTTGCCGATTATGCCGGTAACAGTTCCCGCAAGAGCAAGAAAAATAAAGATAAGCGGCGCTTTGTATGTTCGTTTCAAAGTAGATCGGGTTTCTCTCATGATAAGATTTCCAAGTGCAAAAAAACTCATCTCTCCAAGAAATGCTATTGTATATACGCCAGCAAGTGAGAACAAATCACCCTTAGTTACAAGAAGAATTGATGAACAAAGAAGAAAAAATAAAAGAATGATATATGGATAAGAGCCGCGTTTTGACATTTTTGCCAAAAAATTAGGAAAACAACCGTCTGAGGTCATGCGATACATTAACCCGCTGACACCGATATAGCCTGTCAGAACTGCACCGGCAAGAACAAGAAATGCATCGCCTACGATAATATATTCAAATGCTTTTCCGCCAAGAATTCGTGCGGCATCTGCAAGTAAAAAATTTTTTGATCCGGCAATTTGTGAATATGGCATAATGACAAGCGCGATCCAAGCAATCAAAGGATTAAAAATTGCTACACCGATAAGCATATTTCTGAGTGTTTTTCGAAAAACTCCATGTGCTTGCTCCTGGACAAAATTAGCTGAAGTATCAAATCCTGATATGCCGAGAAGACTTGCTGAGAATCCGAAAAATAGTGCAAAAAAGATACCGCCATCATTTGCGGCGATAGATGACATCCGCATGAACGTATCAGAGAAATAAAGATGAGCATGAGGCTGCAGGATGTAAACAAGTCCCAAGATAACAAATAAACTTAAGACATAGAGATGAATAGAGAAAATTACAGAGGCAACCTTGGCACTATCTCTGACTCCTGAAGCAATCAAGAGAGCAAAGAGAGCAAGAAGTCCTATGGTTACAGGAATAACCGGCAACGCTATAACAGAATGCAGATATTCCACAGCCGTTTTTGCAGATAGTACCGCAGTTGCGATGTAAGACAGAATAGCCATTGTTCCCGCAAAGGAAGCGATGCTTTTTGAGGTCGCGTTCAATAAGCAATTATATGCGCCGCCATTGACAGGCAGAGCTTCAACAACTTCAGTATAGATACTTTTATAAAAAAAGAGGACAAGAACAACTATAAGCAGAACAAGAGGAGCATATACGCCAGCATAAAGAATAGAAATTGCTGAAACGTAAAACGTCGAACTAAGAATATCATTGCCACAGATAGCCGTAGCGAAGAACTGATTTAATTTTCTTGTTCTTTTATGATGATTGAGAAGTTTTATGATTTTATCCACTATGTTTATTATACGGTTTGGAAAAGACAAGAAACAAGAGCTAGTAAAATTATAGCGTATATGGCACCTGGTGCTTGAAGAGGTTTTTATCACGCCATTCTATAATCTTTTTTGCATTTGGATAGCCTTGTTTTTCAATTTCTTCAACCGGAAGATTTTTTTCTATCGCAAGATAAAGTACTCGATCAGCTTCTTTATAGGTAAATCCAAATTGCCCCTCATCTGTTTGGCCAAGCCACAGTCCTGCGCTTGGTTCCTGATTTATCACTGCTTCAGGTAGCCCTAAATACGTAGCTAATTGATATACCTGGGTCTTATAGAGATGTTCAATAGGTTCAATATCAGATGCCTGATCGCCAAAACGGGTAAAATAACCAAGTAAATTTTCAGATTTATTCTCAGTACCACAAACAAGTGCATGATATTTTTTTGCAAGGTCATAAAGTACTATCATACGTATGCGGGCTGCAATATTGCCGATACGAACCTGATTTGATTCGTTTTTTTCAATATTTTGAAGCTTTATTATTGCATCAATTGGCTCTTTGATAGAAATATGATACATATTGATTTGTGGGATACCTGATTCTATAACATATTGCTCCATACCAGAAAATTTTGAGTCAAAGTAATACATATGAGCGACTATAATATTTTCTGGTTTGATAGTTTTTTTAAGAAGCGCAAAGGAAACTGCGGAATCAATCCCTCCGGAGATGCCAATGACTGATTTGATAATATTTTGTTTGGCAAAAGTTTCTTTAAGAAAAGCGATTGTTTTTTATTCCTCTTTTTGAGGATCAATTTGTAATAGCATATTATTTATATAATTTATATTCTTTAATATATTTTTTAATTGCAGGCTCTACCAGAAAATCAATCGGCAACCCTTTTCTTTCCCGTTCACGAATTATGGTTGATGAAAGATTTGTTAAGATAAGTTCCTTATTTTGTAATATAATAACATTACTTGGAATTTTCTGTAATTGAAGCGCCTCTTTTACCCGGTTTTCAAGATGCCATAACATGTGCTCGCGGGGAAAAATAATAAGACGGTAATCTGTAATAATTTTTTGCCAGTCATCCCATAAATGGAATGTTTCCAATTTATCACTGCCAGTTATCCAATAAAACCTATCTTTAGGATGCATATTTGAAAGTGTATAAAGTGTATCAATTGTAATACTTTTTTTGTTTTCGTTAATTTCAAAATCTGAAGCTTTTATTTTGTCATCCTCAAGCAACTTCGTCATTGCTAATCGATCTTGTGCAGGAGAAAGCTTTTTTTGAAAAATAGCATGCTGCGCTCCCGTACTGTAATTTGGCATGAGCCAGACCTGATCCATGCCGGCAAATTCAATAACCTGGCGAGCAATCAAAATATGTCCAAGATGTGGTGGGTCAAAACTACCTCCAAGAATTGCAATTTTCATGTGACTATTATAATGATAATTTTATTATTATCCAAGAGGTTGATGAATATTCCCTTTAGAAAAGTTTGTTTTTAAAATAATAAATTTACCCTAGCCCTCTCCTCAAAAAGGAGAGGGAATTCGGGTAAAGAAAATTATTGTCCTAATTGTTCTTTAACAAAAATTAGGGTTATTCGGTGGGGGATAAGCTCCTTAGTAATAAGTAGTAATTTACTTACGTTACTGTGGAAGGTATCCGGCAAACCGTATGCTTTACGTGCACGTTTGGTTTCAATCGGCAATACATAATCATAAATACGGCTTGTTGCATCATCTGCATTTTTAACAATTTTTTGTGCTCCAACGATCCAGATAACATGCTCAGAACCATAGGCATATGCAGGTAATTGACTGCCTGAATTGGAAGCAATAAATACTTTTCCATCTTCTGTAACTGCATGTACACTACCGACTGCCCATTCAGGAGCAGCACCGAGCCTTTGCATTTCTGCGCCTTGTGTCTCTCGGTTGAGCTGATTTAATTTGTTTCGTACAGAATGATATTCACCAGATTCGTTAATTGCTTGTGAAATACCAATTGAATCAAGCGTAACGGATGTCATCGGCATTACTTCTGCTTGTTTAGGGATAAGTTCCAAAACCTTGTTTTTTGCATCTTCTCCCGTGTTGACAACAATTGCGTCAATTCCGTTTGCCTGTAATGCTGCTATTGTTTTATTGATGGATTCATCGGTTGCGAGTTTGTCCCATTGCATACTGTATCACCTCCTTTCTTATATATAACGAAGAAAATATTTGCTTCGTCCTTTACTTATAAAGTAATTTTAAGTATACTAATACTTACTATAAAAAGTAAAGTAGTTACAAAAAGTAAAGTATGGATGAGATAATTGGAGATACGCATACTAATTGTGCAATAGCGAAAACCTTAAAAATTGTAGGGAGTAAATGGACAATGTTGCTTATACATAATCTTTGTGATGGGAAAAAAAGATTTGGCGAATTGCAAAGAGCACTTCCAGGGATTAGTCCTAAAACTCTTGCGCAACGTTTGAAAGAACTTGAAAAACACGGGATTATTATTAAGAAAGTATATGCAGAAATTCCTTTGCATGTTGAATATTCTTTGACAGAAAAAGGGGAATCTCTTCGAAGCGTTTTTCGTTCATTGGAAAATTGGGGCAATAACAGTTAGAGTGTTGCACTTACGTTAAATAATTTTTGGGATAGTAGATGTGAAATAATGAAGAAAAAGACTTTTAGCGAAAAAGTGTATGCTTTTACCAAACAAATACCTCGCGGCAAAGTCGCGACATACGGACAAATCGCCCGGCTAGCAGGCAATCCGTGTGCAGCGCGTGCCGTTGGTATGTGTATGAAGAAAAATCCATATATTCCTTTGGTCCCATGCCATCGCGTTGTTGGATCAGACGGGAATTTGACCGGCTATTCAGTACGCGAAGGACTTGTTACCAAGAAAGCAATACTTCTTGCGGAAGGAGTTGTGTTCAGAGGAGATAAAGTTGATTTACAGCGTTCTTTATGGACACAATAAAACTATTCCTTCTCTAAGGCAATTCGTTTTTTGTGGTAAGGTAGCGCAAACTGAAATATAGAACCTTTCCCTTTCGTGCTACTTATTGATATTTTCCCTCCATGTCGTTTGATAATAGCCTGTGAAATATAGAGGCCGATACCAAGTCCCGGAAAAGTTTGTTCATTTACATCATTGATCCTATAAAATCTGTTAAAAATTTTTTCACTGTGTTCCTTATCAATACCTATTCCGAAGTCCTGCACTGATACAATTGCTTCCGTTTTACTGTTTTTCACTTTGATTATTACCTTGTTTGCATTTGGTGAATATTTTAACGCATTTGTTAGTAAATTGAGCAGCACCTGGCTTATTCTTTCCTGGTCACCCCATACTTTTCTTACAGCTTTTCCTTCTATGATAAGCCGGTGATTATTTGCAACCGGCTGCATGTTCCCTACTATCTCTTTAATGATATTGTTCAAGTCAAATTGTTCTATTCTAAACGTCAGCTGATTGGTCTGTATTCGGGAAACATTAAGTAAATCCTGAATAAGAAGCGTTAATTTGTCAATTTGTTTGATAATTCTTGTAAGATAATCAGTTGTTTTTACATCATTTTTTTGCGCAAATTGTCTGAGAAGCACTTCCGCATATACTTTGAGACTCGTAACAGGTGTTTTTAATTCATGTGATGCTATTGAGATGAAATTATCCCGCACACCAATCGCTTTTTGTAATTCCTTTTGTGAATCTTTTAGTTGTGTCGCAACGAATTCGGCTTTATTTTTTGCAATATACTGAGACCTGCTCAACAGAAAAAGCATGATACTGACAACGAAGCCGCCGGCAAAAATAAAAAAAGGTAAATTTTTTTGGGATTGAATATCAAATTGCGGATGATTAGAATAATGAATCGTCCAAATTTCATCTCCTATGGTAGCTGTTTGCGTAGTCTGAAATCGGGGAAGATATCCTCCTGAATGATAATGAGTTAGCACTCTGGAATCCTCCAGCAGGTTTTTCTTTGTTATCTGTTTGCCGTCATAAATTTGATAATTTAACAGTTGAGGATATGATTTGGTATTAAGAATACCTGTGAGTAAATCATCGGCATTGAATGCGCTATAAATAAAACCTGCTATTTTGTTCCTTCTTTGTCCTACCGTTGAGGGGATAGTACCGCCCTGATAAACAGGGGTAAAA
>JAJYHW010000058.1 GCA_021784535.1 bacterium | reverse complement strand
AAGTAATAAGAGCTGCATTCCCATCAACAATTTTAAGTATATCCCCTGCATTGAGTACCCAGGCTTTATCAAGTCCTCCAGTTGTTGCGAGAAGCGCGTTAACCATGGTGTTACATAATGAAAGGACCCAATCAATTAAAAATATTGAGGTATTGGCTCCAAGAAATGACACTGCTATTTTTGGGAGGATGTGTTTAAAATCTATTTCATCATATCCAAAACTTGTGGCGCTCATAAATTGAAAACCAAATATGGCAATAAGAAGGATATAGAGGGCATCTACTATACCAACCATAGTTAACCAGAAATTAAAGATAACTGAGTTTGATGCAACTGCGGGCGTGGTTGTCAAAAGACTGATAATGCCATCTATAAGTGGCTTGGTTGCCGACAGGACAATTGTTTGGATAAAACCATTAATTGCATCAAGGAGTACTTGCGTAAGTCCTCCGGGAGGATTCACTGGTATTATTGGCTGTAATTTTAATGGTGATACACTTGCAGGGCTGGAGGGGGTAGTAAATGCATTATTTAATAATTGTGAGAGAAATCCCGCTGAGATTACGAGAATAAGACCGATGAGCGCATTTCGTATTGTCTTTTTTGCATGCTCTAGGGCATCGGGTTTTCCTGTTGATGTTATATAGGAATATCCTCCTTTAATGAGGAAGAAAACACTGACAAGTGATGCTATGACTATGAGTGTATGGAGTGTTTGATTGGTAAATTGTGTGACCAGTGTATTTGTCTGTGCATATACAGGAAATGCCATAACAAAATAGAGCGCAATAAAGGCGGGAAATGCTTTTATCATCATATAAGTATTTTTTATTATTGGGTTGCTCCGAATGCAGTGGTTGCCACGCTCGTTACAATATTACTCAAGACAAATGCACCAAGTGCAATTGCAAGGCCTACTGCTGAATAGAGAATTGTTTTCTTTGCTCCTTCAAGCTGTTCAGGGCTACCAGAACTGGTAATATATCTGAATCCTCCCCAGACAAAGAATCCTGTTGCTGTTATTCCTGCAAGTGTCACGAGAATTTGAATGACATTTCTGATAAAGTTTTCAACTTGTCCGACACCTGCTGTCGCAGCATACACAGGAGATGCAACAATAAACGATGTAAGAATGAGTGATTGTAAAAATATATATTTCTTCATGTGACACCTCCTTTCAAAAAACAAAAAACTGCCGATATTAGGCAGTTTTTGTTAAGATAAATTTAAGTTATTATATCAATGGAATTTCATTTATTCAAGTGTGAATTTAGTTAAATAATCCGTTTTTATTTTATGACGCATGAGGGATTAATTTTAAGGCTATAAAACTGGTTTGTCTTTTCCTTTGTCATTTTTTACTGTTGCGGTTACTCTTACATCGTCTGTTTCGGTCTTGCCTGTATTTATAAGCGCTCTGTATTCATCTGCATGTCTTTGTATACGCGCTCTTCGTCTGGCTTCTGTTAAGTCTTGGTCACCGGATGTGTTCTTTTCACCTTCCATAATATCCTTTATAAAAATAATATATTGTATTATGTTGTCTTGTCAATGCGCTTGCAGCTTTTTTGCCCATTGAAAAGTATTACTTTTTTATCATAAAGTAAGAGTATATCAGAAGCAGGAAAAGAATTACTGCAAGATCCACTAAATTATGATCCAGGACATGTGTAGTTAAAGGAGTAGATCGATCAGCAGCGTTAATAGGCTTCGCTGGTAGAGATACTGCTATTATAGGTGGAATTGTTGCAGGAGAAGGAATAAATGCACTAAAACGATAAAAACAATAGAAGCTCATACATGGAAACAAGAAAAATCAGGAATAGCTGGAAGAAAAGGCGGTAAAAATAGAAGGGATTAGATTTATTCCCCACGCTTTTTTTGTAGCTTCTTCAGATATTCTTTTCCACAGAGATTTTCTAAACGGCTTAGTAATAATTGAAGCGATTTATATACTCCGGTTGGAAGTGATGAGATATATTTGTACTTTTTATATTCCGGCTTCCAGAATTCCCCCATTAAATCAGTTATCGTTACAAAGAACGAAAAAAGAATTTGATCAGCTTGTTCTGGTGAAACTTCCAGATGATCCGATTTTTCACCTGGGATACGGATATGATAAGTAAGCGGTCCGAACTCTATTTCAAACATACGTATCGCGGCGTGACGGATATTGCCATTTTTATGCTTCATCAATTCAAATAGAAAAGGAAAGAGAAAGTCTGGTTGAGCTCTATTTGTACCAAGAAAGTACATTACTGATATTGCTATCACAAAATTTTCCTGTCGCCACTCTTCAGTAATATTTTTGTATCCTTCAGGAGCCTTGGCAACAATTGACGCGATCATTTCATATTTGTTTTCTTCATCAGCCGCGTATACTTTTCGGCGAACCTCTCTGGCGGCCTTACGACTTGTGTCCTTATCAGCGGTTAAAATAGTTTTGAAAAGTAAAGCTAATGTGTTGGCCATATATTTTGCGTTTTGTCTGTTGAATCACCGGAATTATTTATTATTATATATTAGAGAAGTTTTTATTTTTGTCAAATCAATCATTTGAGGGGAATGAGAGGCACATATTACCTGAAAGGGGCTATCATTACTAACTTGATATACTAATTCACGTAAAGTTTTTACTAATTTAGGATGTAAAAAAAGCTCTGGTTTTTCAAATAATACAAGATACTTTTTTGAAATATCACCGTGTTCTTGTTTAACTCCACTTGCCAAATACTTGCATAACATTAAAGAAAATATCGCTATACGAATTGCACCATGTCCTAAATTATGAAAAGAACTTGGTAAGTCTTGCTGCCAATTTTTATCTCCATCCAAATGTTGAAAAGATATCTCAAATTTGTTATCAATCCCTTTTAAAATGCTTTCGGGGTCTTTTTCTGTAATATCAATTTTTATATCTTTAAAAAGTTTACTATAGTATTTGTTTACTTCTTCTTTATATCTGTTAATGTCGCCATTATTATATGTTTTTTGCTGTAATTTTTTTATTGTTTCCTCGGCTTTCTTATATTCCTCCAATTCTCTATCAGTAAGTAGCTCTTTTACTTTTTCAGACAAAATCGTATTGATAATTTCATCAACATCTTTCTCGCTTGGCATTGCTTTTATAAAAATAGGAATTGGAAGTTTATTTTTAAAAAATTATGTTCACCTATACCTGCATAACCTATATCGTCGTAGCCTGTCTTATCTTTTTTCAAAGTTAAATTGTTTGTAGCCTTTTTATCTGCTTGCTCCCATATTTTTTTAAATGTTAATCTGTTATTATCTGTTCCATAGAAGTATTTATTTAGTGCATTTTGTTTCTTGTCTCCAAACTCATCAATTTCTTCCTGTGTCAACTCGACTTCGATAACCATTTCAATAACGTTTTTTACATCTTGCTTATGAAAATCTGACTGAAGAATTTTGTGATCATTAAAAATGATATCGTAAGCCCTTAGGAAAGAGGATTTGCCTGCATTATTTTGGCCAAAAAGAAATATTGTATTAGACCCATCAAATTTTACTGTATTGTTTTTTATTCCACCCGTTAAACAACCAAAATTATTAACACTAAAGTATATAATTTTCATGAATTTTAGGAAACTTGAGTGTCCCCGTAATTACCTCTTATAAATTGATGGAAGTATTGTCCGTGCGAACTTGCGTTCATTAAGCTAACATAAATATTCTCAGGTACATTATAATATTGGTATACGCTTCCGGAGTGAAATTCTATCTCCAAAGTCTGACTATTACTGTCATAACCGATTGAGCTTATATTTGATGATGATACTGGCTGTCTATTCATAAAAATAGTTCTTCCATGAACTAATACTATGGGTATTGTACTCCGAGAGAAAATGTTATGCAAGAGGCTATACACCTTCTATAAAGGTTTCTATATAACTACTCAATCGTTTAGCAACTCTCTCGATTATCGATCCTCTTTCTAGAATTTTTGGTTTTTCCTTTAATGCTCTTTAAGTAGTCAACAGTTGCATCATAAAGTCGAAAATTAATCTTATCTAAATGAACGATAACTTTTACGATAAGTTTGTTTCGTTCCGTTACGGTTTTGCCAAGTCTTTGTGCGTTCAAATGTTATTTAACTAAAGGTTTAGTCAGCTTAATTATTCTGTTTTTCTTTTGCAAATTCCAAAAAGTTTTTTAAGTTCATTATTTTTTCTCTATACTTTGCCGGAAATGTAAATATATAAGGTTGCGGTACTACCAAAACCACTTTACTATCATACATCTCTTGAAGCTGATTTTCTGAAATCCCCTGTTGGAGTGTAAAAAGATGTTTTACAGGAATTCTATTAGCTTCATTTAATATTTGCCTCCATCTATCTTTACAGGTTGTTTTTGAACCAAGAAAAATTAATTTACCCTCATTAAACGTAGGCGTATGATATTCCTCATTTCCCGGGAAAATAAAATCAGGCTTCTTTTTACCCTCTGTTTTACCGGGATGTGAAAATTTTAAACTATCTGATTTAAATACTGCATCCAGATGGTGTTCAAGAGATTTTCCAGCTCGGCTTTTTCTTCTATTAAGAATAGAATTAGCCATGACAATAAATTCATCAACTGTTTTAAATGGTGTTGTAAGTTGACCTTTATAATAATGACTTTCTATTTTTTTAAAAAGTTCAAATTCTGTATGTAACCAACCAAGTAATATGCGATCGGGTTGTTCTATTATTTCGTCTGCTTTTATATTATTCGTAGTGTTTGTAATTTCTCTTGCAGAATCTGCGATTTCTTTAGTTGCTGGAAACTCTTTTGGAAGTATTGAAAGAAATTCTTCCATCAATTCTTCTATAGCTGGAGGCTGACTTATAGCCTCTTTGATTATTAGAGAGTTAGTGTCAACAGGTGACATTCCAAAGTTATCCAGGAAGTTTTCTATGTCTTCATCTTCATTTAAAACATAACCTCTGTAATTTTCTTTATCTACTTTAGTTAATACAAGCAAAGCTCCGGTATATTCTTCCGTTAAAAACGGAAATCCCTTGCCGAATCTTGTTAAACGATATTCATTTCTTGTTCCCTGCCCATAATATATAGCTCTACTTTCTGTTCCAATGCCATCCTGCCACTTAATTTTAATAAAATTTTCCTTGTTATTTCCTCTTTCTCCTGGAGAATCAAAAAATATACTATAAGAAGATTTAGGGATATAAAATCCTTCCTGGTGTGCGCCTGTTTCACCCGTATCATTTGCTGTAATAAATCTGCAAAAAGATACTTCACCGGAATTTACACTTTCTATTGCTTCTTCAACAAGTTTTTTCATATTTTAAGTTGCTGAAATAAATTTTCAGTTGAAACTTCGACATTTTTTTCAACTTCACATTCCAAGATTATAATTGGCTTCCAGCCCAATTCTATAAGTTTTTTGTAATTTATACAATCTCTTTCTACATTTTCGTTAATTTTTGCTTCCCAGAAAGCAGTATTCGTTTTGGGAACAACGAAATTTTTACAACCTGCGTGTTTTTGCCAGAAACATCCATTTATAAAGAGAGCAATTTTATTTTTTGAGAATATAATATCCGGCTTGCTAGATAATTTTGAGTGGAGTTTATATCTCATTCCTCTTGAGAATAAGAATTTTCTGAC
>JAJYHW010000038.1 GCA_021784535.1 bacterium | reverse complement strand
TTCAGCTTTATGTTTTTTGTAATTTTTTACAATATCCAAATTAAAGCCCAGCCACTGCCTAAAGCTATTTATAGTACTGGAGAAGCAGCCGAGGATTTAGTAGATTATGCTCAATCCGCTAATTGGGGTAAAATAAAATTAAAAATAGATGAAATAAACAACCTATATTCTTCATACCGTTCCGATGTTATCCATAATAAACTTTCTCCTCAGTTATTAGATTTCTATTCATTTTACGTCGAACAGCTAAACAAAGATCTTACTGCAAAACAAGGGGACCGGATTGCGTTTGATGCCAACCAAATCACTGGAATTGGAGTGGACTTTGAAAATCACTTTAGCCACAAAATACCGCCCGAGGTTTCCCGTTTAGATTACCTTGGGAGAGAAATTTTATTGGAAGCAAAAGGTAATAATTCAATTGCAGTTAATAGAAGGCTTGGCGATATTGATGAAACTTGGGCGGGACTTAAACCGGTTATTATTTCTAAGCATGGAAACAAGCAGGCAGCAGAATTTGAAAGATTAGTTTCAAAAATTAAATCTCTTAAAGGCAAATTAAATTCCGTCGAATTTAGACAAACTGTTAATAAGTATTCTGACCAAATAGATAAACTTGAAAAATTGTTCTAATCATGTATTATCATTTATTATTTAGCAAATTATCAATTTATTACTTCAATATTATTTTAAAAACATTGTAGGTCTTATGAAAAAATTATTTTTATCAGGATTTGTTATTGGCTTATTTATTATTTATGGTCTGCATCGGCAGGAGCAATCGACAACGACGCAGATAGTCATTCCTCAGTCTTCTTTGCAAAATATTCCAAATCTGTCCGCCTCAGCAACACAAGGCAATGCAGGAACTCCTACTCCGCCATCTGCACAAGCAAGTGGTTCAGGTAACGCTCCTGTTGGGCAGGGGCAGTATAAAAATGGTGTCTATACGGGTAGTCCGGCAGATGCGTTTTACGGCAATATTCAAGTACAGGTAACGGTGAGCAGCGGGAAAATTGCTGATGTACAATTTTTACAATATCCAAGTGATCGTAATACATCTGTCATGATTAACAATCAGGCAATGCCATATCTCAAACAGGAGGCAATTCAGGCGCAATCAGCAAATGTGAATATTGTTTCAGGAGCGACAGATTCAAGCCAGGCGTTTATCCAATCAATGCAATCAGCTCTCGCGCAAGCAAAATAAGGCTATGATGAAAATTATTGACAATTTTTTAGATCGTATTACGATGTACCGGCTTGTTTTGTATGGACTAACCGGATTGATTATTATTGCTATCCTGTTTGCCTTTTTGGGAATTTTGCCATACTCTCCTGGAGGTATTATCTTTTCTGCAAGTTTCATTCTTTTTATTTCACTGATTACAAATGGCGTATTTTCAAAAGTATTTGAAGCGCCCACCGGCGTTGAATCTGTCTATATTTCCGCGCTTATTCTGACTTTGATTGTTTCTCCTTTCAGAAGCACACAGGATCTGCCGTTGCTTTTCTGGGCACCGGTTCTCGCAATGGCATCAAAGTATATCGTAGCAATTAATCGTAAGCATCTTTTTAATCCGGTTGCGATTGCTCTTGTATTAACTGCGTTGTGGTTGAGATTTCCGGCAAATTGGTGGGTTGGCACGACAGTGATGATGCCGTTTGTGGTGCTACTTGGAATTTTAATCGTAAGAAAGATTAGGCATGAAGATCTGGTAGTGAGCTTTTTGTTTGCCGCGTTTCTTACTGAATGGTTTTTTACGCTCCTGCATGGAGGCAGTGTCGTTTCTGATAGTACTATCCTTCTTTTTCATTCCTCGTTATTATTCTTTGCTTTTATTATGCTCACTGAGCCGTTTACAACGCCTCCTACACGGGGACTGCGGATTTTTTATGGAGGTATTACCGGCTTTTTGTTTTCTCCACATATACATCTTGGATCGTTGTATTCTACTCCGGAGCTCGCGCTTGTTATCGGCAATCTTTTCTCCTATCTTGTCAGTCCGAAAATGAAACTCTATTTACATCCACAGGAGATAATCCACTACGGATCAGATAGTATTGATTTTGTTTTTGCACCTATTACAGGAAGGATAGATTTTGCTCCCGGCCAGTATATGGAGTGGACGCTTCCGCATGAAGATACTGATAGTAGAGGTAACAGGCGGTATTTTACGATTGCATCTTCTCCTACAGAGGATTCAGTACATCTGGGTATAAAGTTTTATCAGCAGGGGAGCAGTTTTAAAAAAGCACTTCTTGCGATGAATGGGAAATCCACGATTGTTGCCGGCAATCTCGCCGGTGATTTTACACTTCCTAAAGAAGTAAAAACCAAGCTTGTTTTTATCGCGGGAGGAATAGGGATAACGCCGTTTCGCAGTATGATCAAATATTGTATCGATAAACATGAAGAACGTCCGATTATTCTCTTGTACGCAAATAAAGTGGTTTCTGAGATTGCCTATCAGAATATTTTTGAGCAGGCTAAAAAAATTGGCATAAAAACAGTCTATACATTAACAGATGTCCACGCGGTGCCGAAAGATTGGGAAGGAAAAACAGGAAGAATTTCGGCTGATATGATAAAAGAAGTGGTTCCGGATTTTATGGAGCGGATTTTCTATCTATCAGGTCCTCATCCGATGGTTACAGGATATGAGGAAACATTGCGGGGGATGGGGGTACCTGCGTCTCATATCAGAGCTGATTTTTTCCCGGGGTATGTATGATGGGAAAATGCTATTATTATTGTGTAGCGTATGAATATGAACAAAGCGGTCATTATTCTTTTTAGCATATTTCTTCTTATTGTTTTTTTCAGTTCGTTGCAAAAGGCGCCCAGGAATCATAAGGCGGCAAGCACGCAATCTGCCCCGACTATTATACTGGTATTGCCAACAGCAACGCCCGCGCCGACAGCTGCTCAGCCTTTGTTGCCGACTCCGACGATGTTACCTGTTGCCCATCCGCAATTTAGGATCAATAGAAATTTCGGGGATGACTAATTTTTTTATCTCAACAAAAGCGGATCATTAAAAATCTGTTTAAACATATTTAATTTTGTCTGGTCATACTGGCCGGAAGTTGTATAATTTGTCAGACATCCCATGTTGGCTTTGGGCCCGAGTGTGGAAGCAAATAACATATACATTTTAATATTAGGATAAAGATTTTCATCAATAGACTGTTTGACGCTTTGAAGATACTGATAGACCTGTTGCTCATTGGTAAGAAAGCAGGTTCCGAATTCAGCAGCTCCCCATGGTTTTGCAGCGAAGTCGGTTGTACTGGTGGTGTCTTTTTGTAGGAGGTTGTAAAATTCTCCGACGGTGCTCTGCCAGGTGTCCGTGTTATTATCGGGGTATGCGTCAAATGTTACCCAGTTTACCAGATTGTTTCCCGGCCACAATTGCGGCACTAAACAATCCCAGGCTGAATAGCCCATATAATTCATTACCCATACGACATTTGTCACGCCATCTGATTTAAAGCGATTCTCAACATTTTGCCACATTGCTTTATATTGTGTAGGTGAACCGGCGTTACCTTTTAGGCCGGGACAATTTGATGTACCTTGAGACACATATTTTTCCGGTTCATGCCAGATTGTCAAGAAGATCTTATGTGGGGCGATAGATTTAATACTTGCTGCAGCTTTATCAATATTTGCATTGACTGAGGCATTGGCTCCGTCCGCTTGTGCCCAATTTACTGCAGGTTTCCAGTTTACATAAATGTAGGTATTAGGTTGGGTTGCAAAATGAATTTCAGAATTATTAAGAGGCAGACTTCCTGGAGCATGATAGTCATGAAAGATATCAAGCGGGCGGCCTAATTGTTGCTCAAGAAAGTTAAATTGAGAAATATAATCTATTGGAGCTTGAGGATATCCAAAGACTGCGGCACCTAGCCATGGCCTGCACGGATTAACAAGAATTGGATTGGGTTGACAATTTGAAGATGTTGATGAAAAAGAAGAAGGGGTGGTAGCGGGCAGCTGTTGTCCGCTTCCTGCGCCTTTTTGTGTAGAAAGTTCGCGTATAAATAGATTGTAGTCAGTTCCGTCAACAATACCATCGTCATCCAGATCCGCGCCAGGGCTTTGTGTTGTGACGGGAGCGCTACAGGTAGAGAGATGATTGAGCATGCTATCTTCAAAGCAGGATATCAGTATCGAATAATCAAGGATATTAATTGTATTATCATTATTTATATCTCCGGCTGTTAACCAGACCTCGGGCAGGAGTACTGTCTGTCCGTTTTTTATGGTAAAAATACCTGGCAACAGCTTGCCTAAATAGCCATCCATTTTAACAGTGATAAGATAATTTCCTGTTGAGAGATTTGTCGTTGAAAGATTGCCTTGAAAATTTTGTGAAGAAGCATTATAGGTGACTAAGCCGCTTATAGTGACGACGGGAGTATTTGTTGCATTTGTTAAAACAAGAGTAATATTTCTTACCGGATGTTTTGGGGAGATATTCCTGCCGGAAGGCGTAATGCTATCGCCGCAATTACCTAATCCGTGAGGACAGAGAGTGAGTATAAAGGTAGTTTTTGATTTGTTTAGAGTAGGATTAGGGGAAGGTATGGGACTTAATGAGGGTGTCGTATTGATTTGCCGGAAATGGTTATAAAAGAGTAGTCCATAGGAATTTGGAGTACCGTTCCAGTTGCTTAGCATACCATAGGCATGCCCAGTTGGGTTTTCGCTTGCTGTGCATCCCCAGGGATCCCACCCCCAGGGAAGATACGAAATACCATGTTGATCAGCCCAGGTCATATATTCTATAACAAAACCTGACTGGCAATTTATTCCCCCAAACTCATCCGTAATAACCGGCATCTGTTGTGAGATTGGTAAAATAACAGAATTCCAGCATGATGGCCCACATCCATAGTTACTTTTAGCTGACGGTTGATAATTATGAAAAGTTGCTGCTAGTTGATGAAGAGAATCTTTTGGTATATAGTGTAAAAATTGTTTCAGATTATTTGAAAATGATAGCCCACCAAGAGTGATCACATTTGTGGCACCAGTCGAACGGATGGCATTAACCAATTGCTGCATACCAACCGCTTGCCATTGTGAATAAAGAGGTTTAGTTTTGCCAACGTCAATTTGAGTAATAATACATCCATTAAGCCAGCATTTCCAGGCATTGTTAGTATGTGCGTTTTTAGTTGTTATATGGGGTTCATTGTATGGTTCAAATATAACGGCAGGATCGTTTTTAAACGTATCCGCAACAGATGTCCAGTAAGCAAGTGCATGGTCTTTATCAGCCATTGCCTGTTGGTTTGTTGCAAGATATTTTCCTGGTGCATTTATATGCAAGTCAATGATTGCATAGATACCATAAGCATTAAGTAAATGGACATAAGTACTGATGGCATTACGGTAATTAGTTCCAGAAGTTTGTGCTGGTGCGTTATTGATACCAAGCCAGCAATCCTCATTCATCGTAATTCGAACGGTATTGATGTGCCATTTTGTTAATTCTATAACAGATGTTTTATCTGAGGGGCCATCAAATATGTATGGGCTGTGAACACGAGTACATGGAACTCCTGCGATGCGGTTGATCCCAAACAAACGGATAGGTTGTCCAAGTTCATTTACAAGATGATTACTAGCGATGCGGACTGCCAAAGGGTTTTCCGCTGCATATTGTTTGAAATTTGTAGATTTTCGCTCAA
>JAJYHW010000090.1 GCA_021784535.1 bacterium | reverse complement strand
TCATATTTCGTTTGTGCTGTAGACTTCAAACCTTTCACGTTTGAAGTCTACTATGCTCGCCTTACTCGCTGCAAGTGCTTTGCAGCCGAGGGTTAATAACCCTCGGATAGCCGCTTTATTAATTATAACTTTATGTTAGTCAGAGTTAGGGACATTCATTAATGCAGTGAAAACATGTGCTGCGGTAGCCTTTACAAATGATTTATTGATGGATGGATCAAGAATTACTCTTGCACGACCAGGACGATTTATAATATCGCCTTGTTCAGTGCCATAGTCATTAGTTTTTGGATTCAATAAACCTAGTTGCCTAGCTGCTACACATACAGGGACTTGTGTAGAACCAGTAAAAGAATCTTCTTCGGTAAAACCGATAAGCGGAGCTACTACTCTCGAATGTAGATCATTTCCTGAATCTATTGTCTCAGGTGTAAAAAGACAAAAAAGTATAATATCCTCGTTATAAAAAGTCTGTTTAATATGTAAAAAGTCGATATTTAAGCGATGTAACTCCGTTAAATTTTTAATTGGTACATAGACATACTTAAGATTAGCATCAAATAAAATTTCCTTTTTAGCCATTAGTGCTGTTTGAGGAATACCAAATGCTTTGGCAAAAATTTGTCCTTGTAGTCGAAAATTAACGAAATTAATTGCTGGCACATTCATACATGCAAATATTGTTTCGTCATTAACCTCTGTTTTCATCGTTAAGATACCTGCACCTGTCTCAATCTTCACAGTATTAGTTCCCTTTTCCCCAAGACCATATCTGTTTAGTCTACCAAGTTCATATAAAAGTGCAATTGTGGCATGTCCAACAAAAGGTATTTCAAGCATTTTTGAAGTGATATAGCGTACTCGCATCGTTGCATTTCTATTAGTTGAAGGAAAAACAAAAGCAGTTTCTGCAACGTTTATTTCTCGAGCAATAAGCTTCATTTGTTGTTCGTTAAGACCATTTGCATCAAGAACAAGCCCAGCCGGATTACCCTGAAATGGGATTGAGGTAAATGCATCGACCAACTGTACTTCAATATTCTTCACAACTTAGTATAGCATGAATAAAAAATGAGTCACAAAGATTCTTTAGAATTAATATTTCAAATAATGTTAAAAAACTACAGAGAATTTGAACCTTATTTAGCTTCAAGAATTGAAGTAAAATTATGTTCTTTGAGGCTGTGTCGGGGACAGAGGACTCGAACCTCCGACCTCACGGTCCCAAACCGCGCGCTCTAGCCAACTGAGCTAGTCCCCGGATGCCCTTCATGCATTTTCGTTTGGAGATCAATCAGGCTGAATTGAACAAATTATGAATGCATTTCAAGCATAGTAATTATATCAAACTTTTTATATATTAAGAAGGGAGTGTTTAGCTCAATAGAGAATAGATTTTGACTCAATGCATACAACAACTGTATACAGCAGATATTATACTTGCAAAAAAGATGACACCAACCCCGTATCTTCAGGATTCTTTTGTTGCCACTTGACAACATATTTTTTGGTTGTAAAATAAAAAAATATAGACATTACTTACATAGATGAGCTACTAAGAATGTCTTTTGAAAAATCACATAAGATAATTTGACATTTCAAAAAATTTTCCAACAAGATTTTTTGAAAAAATAGTAATTAAACCCGTTAGTAGTTATAGATTACACTAGTGGGTTTGTTGTTTTTATTACTGTATTTATGGCAGCGACTAATAAATCTATCAAAAAACTTAATCAATTCTTTGCTACTGCAATTTGCGGGAACGATATATTAAGTTCCACATTCTATGTTTCTGGAATTTCTATTCTTTATGTTGGTATCTATGCTCCTTTTATTCTTGCGGTTATCGTTCTTGTATTGTTTTTCTACAAAAGCGTCTATACGGAAGTCGTAGAAGCTCTTCCGGTAAATGGAGGTGCATATAATTGCTTATTAAACGCATCCTCAAAAACAATAGCAGCATTTGCAGGAACAATGACAATACTTTCTTATATTGCAACAGCTGTTCTCTCAGCAAATACTGCGATTGAATATTCAAATTCTGTTATTCCTTTGCCGGTTATCCCTGTAACAATCGTATTAATGCTGTTATTTGCAATATTGGTAATTTCAGGTATTAAGGATAGTGCGCGAGTTGCTTTTGGTATTTTTGCTGCACATATTTTGGTACTGACAGTATTTCTTATTTTTGGACTGCTTTATGTATTGCACGGAGGGCACTCATATCTCATCTCAAATCTTGCAGCAACAAAAGGAGTCGCACTTAAAAGCGGAGGGTTATTGACAGCCTTATTTTTTGGTTTTTCCGCATCACTTTTAGGTGTATCAGGATTTGAATCGTCGGCTAATTTCGTTGAAGAACAAGACCAAGGAGTATTTAGAAAAACCCTTCGTAATATGCTTATCGGGGTTGCAATTTTTAATCCGCTTGTTGCACTTGTTGTACTTAATGTAATGCCATATCCTGCAATTGTTCATGCTGCTGATTTTCTTCTTTCCGATGCAGGGAAAATTATGGGTGGAACAATTTTTGAATATATTGTTGTTATCGATGCATTTTTGGTATTAGCAGGAGCCGTGTTGACAGGGTATGTCGGTGTTTCTGGTCTTATTTTTCGCATGACAACAGATGGATGTTTCCCAAATGCCCTTGGAAAACTTAACAAGAAAGGGACAGCCCCTTATATTGTCATAGCATTCTTTTTATTATGTTCATCAATTCTTCTTATTACTAAAGGCAATCTTCTTTCGCTTGCAGGTGTTTACACAATTGCTTTCTTAAGCGTTATGAGTCTTTTCGCTTTTGGGAATTTATTAATGCGTGAAACGAGGCCGACCTTGAAAAGGACATATCATGCGCCATTTATTTTTGTTTTATTGGCTTTTATAGCGACTGCTAGCGGAGTGATTGGCAATATCCGTTTGGATCCTACAAATTTTGACTATTTCCTTTATTATTTTATACCAACTTTAGGGATCGTTTTCTTTTCTCTCAAACTTGATGACATTTATATTTCACTTCTTCATATTTCAAGAAAAGCAAGTTTTATTCATACATGGCTGCAAAAACATTTTGACGATATTATTGCAGGGAAGTATATTGTTTTTATTCATCATATTGATAGATTGTATGATGTTTTAGAATATATCAACCGTAATGAAATTGGGCGAGATATTTATATTGTTCATTGTAACAATAATGACAAAAAATATTATCAAGAAAGTTTTAAAAACTTTAAGGAAACACTTCCTCACCTTCAAAAGGCAGGTGTTTTTGATCATTTTAATCTCCATTTGGTGTATCGTGATGAGCCATTTGGTCCAGACGTTGTCAATAAAGTATCAAAAGAATTACGAGTGAGAAAGAACAGAATTCTTATTGGATCAATTCATAAAACTCATCCTTTTGATTACGAAAATTTAGGAAGCGTGAGAATTATTTTTTAAAACTTGAGCAATCGAGCGACGCATTTGGTGCCGCGGGAGAGAGTCGAACTCTCACGCCCTTGCGGACGGGGGCTCTTAAGGCCCCTGTGTCTGCCATTCCACCACCGCGGCATGTATAGTATATTGTACTTAAAATGAAGAAATTATACAAGGCCGCTGTTGGGTAGTAAATGTATATCTGCTTGAGGTGCTTGAATGTTTTTGATATACTTAAGAATATGCGGGTGTAGTTCAATGGTAGAACAACAGATTTCCAATCTGTATACGAGGGTCCGATTCCCTTCACCCGCTCCGAATGTTATAAAAGCTATTATGACTCACACTACCAATCTCGATAAACATACAACGCAAAATCCAATCAGTAAATTTTTCTTGAATAATTTTAAACAACTCCTTCTGGAACATGTAAAGCATTTGAAACCCGAATCTATCCTTGATGTGGGAGCAGGAGAAGGTTTTACTCTTGAAATGTTCCGTCAAAAGCATATCGCAAAAAAACTCGAAGGCATAGAATATATGGATGAAGCTTTAAAGTTGGCAAAAAAAATTCATCCAAAGGTGAAAATAATAAAAGGCGATATTTATAAATTGCCTTACAAAGCCAATTCATTTGATCTTATTATCTGCACAGAAGTTCTTGAGCATCTGGAATATCCGGAAAAAGCTTTGATAGAGCTGAAAAGAGTTACAAGAAAATATCTTATTGTCTCAGTGCCCAATGAGCCTCTTTTTACTATTCAGAGAATTTTACGGGGAAAAAATATTTTGAAGCTGGGCGCTCATCCTGAACATATTCAACATTGGACACCCACATCTTTTGAAAAATTGATCGCAAAGCATTATACCGTTAAAGACGCAAAGACTCCCCTTCCTTGGATAATGATTACCGCACAAAAATAATTTTTTCATTGTCCCAAATCTTTTATTTTTGTGCTTCGATACTTTTATAAATAACAATAATAAATGAAATAAATGGAATAGAGAGAAGTGCTCCCACTATTCCCATAAGATTTGCACCTATGGTGACGCCGATAATCACAATAACCGGATTAAGGCCTACTGCGCGTTCCATAATTTTGGGGACAATAAGTTGATTTTCCAGCATCTGAATAAGTGCGTACGTGGCCACGATAACCAGTGCCATTGTGGGCGAAATAGTAAGAGCGACTATTACTGCCGGTATTGCAGACAGAGTCGGTCCAAGGGTCGGAACAATTTCCAGTATGCCCGCAAGTAGTGCAAGAGGCAAGGCGAAAGGAATACCCAGAAGCATTAATGCAGTCCACGTGAGTAGTCCGATCGTGAAGCTAAGCATTATTTGTCCTTGCAGCCATGCTCCTAATTTATCATTTACAAGACTGAGCGTTGCGAGTACTTTCTCATGCTGATTTCTGTGGAACAGACGTGCAAAATTCTTTTTAAATGAATCATTATATAAGAGTAGATAGAGACTCACGATAAAAACAGTAATCACTGAAAATATACCACCAAATACTGTTGTGGTAACTTCCAGTGCGTTTGAGCTCAATGCAGAAAATTGATTATTAAGGTATCCCTGGAGCTGGTTTATATTTATACTAAGATGAAATACATCTGCAGATTCATGTAAGTATTTCGGAAAGCCGGTAATGAGCAGTCCCAACTGCTGGATAACGAAGGGCACAAGTGGAATAATAAGCGCAAACAGCATGATAGTGATGGTAAAATAAGGAACCAGTACGGCGATAAGCTTTGGGACATGCTTTTTTCGAAGATAGGTTACAATCGGCAATACTGCCGCCATGATGATATAAGATAGGAAAAGTGATAAAATGATATCCCGAATTTGAAAAATAAACCAGCCGAAAAGGATTATGCAAAGCGCAAAAATAACCTGGTTTTTTAATAAGTATTCATAAAATCGTTGTAACATATTACATCTTAACTATATGGGAAAAGAGTGTGCTTGTCAATGAAGCTAGGAGGTAGAAATTGCAACTTACAAGTGTAGTTGATACAATACGAACTAGATGTAAGAATTCAGATGTAAGATGTAAGAAAAATTTTAACTTAAATCCTAGATCTTATACCTACATCTTCTGAATGCTCCCGTAGCTCAATGGATAGAGCAGTTCGGTTCTAACGAATTGGTTGGGGGTTCGAGTCCCTCCGGGAGTACTGAGTAATATATCCATTCGATACCGTTTCAAAACGGGCGCTTTTTAAATTTTTCTAGCCACAAATTTTATTCATCTAAGCAACTTTAAAAATTTGGTAGTAGTCGAAGAAAATCGTAACGTATGTTCAAGAGA
>JAJYHW010000003.1 GCA_021784535.1 bacterium | reverse complement strand
TCGGCGCCGGAGGGCTGCCCAGAGGCAGAATTATTGAGATTTATGGTCCTGAGGCATCAGGAAAAACAACGGTCTGTCTTTCTACTATTGCACAGGCACAGAAGCATGGCGGTATTGCCGCATTTATTGACGCGGAACATGCGCTTGATCCGCTGTGGGCAGAAAAACTTGGCGTCAAACTTGATGAATTATTGATTTCACAACCTGATACCGGTGAACAGGCGCTTGAAATTACTGAAAGCTTGGTCCGTTCAGGCGGGATTGATGTCCTTGTCATTGATTCAGTTGCGGCACTCGTGCCGCGTGCTGAGATTGAAGGAGAAATGGGAGATTCTGTCATGGGTTTGCAAGCCCGTCTTATGTCTCAAGCACTTCGTAAGCTAACTGCAGTTATTTCCAAATCAAAAACCGTTGTCATTTTTACCAATCAGCTCAGACAGAAGATCGGTGTGATGTTTGGGAATCCTGAGACAACCACGGGCGGTTTGGCTCTCAAATTTTACGCGTCTGTTCGGATGGATATCAGAAAGATTGAGACACTCAAAGATGGTGATAAGGTGGTTGGCTCGCGTCACCGGGTGAAAGTAGTAAAGAATAAAATTTCAGCACCTTTCCGTATCGCGGAATTTGATGTCTCGGGGACCGGAATTTCACGCGAAGGCGGTATTCTGGATGTCGCGGTCGAGATGAATGTGATCAATAAATCAGGAGCATTTTATCGTTATAACGAGGAGATGCTCGGTCAGGGAAAAATCGCGGCAATGGAAACATTGAGGGAAAATCCTACAATGGAAAAAGAAATAGTTGCGAAAATTATGGCGGAAAATAAAGACGGCCGCGCCCCCCTCGTCGTCGGCGGTGAAGAAGACGAAACTGAAGAAGAATAAGTTTTTTTCACGAGACCTGGTATATACTAACTTCATGGAGCATTACGATACGTATCTCAATCTTGCTTATTTTTACCTAAGTATTCGCAACCGGTCTGAAAAAGAAATGCGTGACTATCTCGCCAAAAAAAAGGCTTCTGAAGAAGTGATTGAAAAAATAATTACCAGTTTGAAGGAAAAAAAATTTCTTAACGATGAAGCATTTACTCGTTCATGGATTCTGAATCGTGCGCGAGTGAAACCTAAAGGCAGAGTGCTTCTTAAACTTGAACTTCGTCAAAAAGGCATTTCAGATGATATTATTTCCACAGTTTTGTCAGAAGTGCAAGAAGATGTTCCCGATGAGCTGGAACAGGCAAAAGGTTTGATCGCCAAACGGATGGAAAAAATGGCCGGTAAATCACGTCAGGAAATCTATGCTAAAGTCGGCGGATTTCTTTCGCGAAGGGGATTTAGTTGGGAAATTGTGAAGAAAGCAATTGACTCCAAGCTGCGGAGTTGACGATAGTTTGGAAAATAGAGTATAATAGTATGATAAAGAGAGATTGTTTATGAAGAACAGACAATTTACCTTCATAGTGACAGTATAAGCAGCAGCGTGCTGCTCCCTCTTTTGTTTTTATTTTTATGGCAACACAACAGGATGTAATTGATTTAGAAAAAAAACTTCTTGACCGTCAGGAAAAACTTGAAGCCAAGCTTGAAAGTCTGGCAAAGGAAAAAGCTGAGGTTGAAAAGAAAAGACAGGAGTATGTAAAAAAACTCGAAGGGGCATCTCACTTGACAACTGAGGAAGCAAGAGAGCAGCTTCTTAAGGAAACTGAAAAAGATGCAGCTGCGATGATGGCAAAAATCATCCGTGAAAGAGCAGATGAGGCGAAGGCGACGGCTGATGCAAAAGCACAAGAGATTATTCTTGACAGTCTCAAACACGGTGCACTCCAATTTGTTCCTGAATATACCGTTTCCGTTGTCAAAGTTGCAGATGAGGAGATGAAAGGCCGTATCATCGGCAAAGAAGGCCGCAATATTCGTGCGTTTGAACAGGCGACAGGCGTGGATGTAGATTTGGATGAAGAAGGTATTATTCGTCTTTCATCGTTTGACCAGGTCAGACGTGAAGTTGCGCGTCGTTCTTTAGAAAAATTACTCAAAGATACCCGTGTGCAGCCTTTTCGCATTGAGGAAATCGTGAATCAAACCCGGGAAGAACTCGAACGGATTATGTTTCAGGAAGGAGAAAAACTTGCCAATGAGGTGCATGTTTACAGTCTTCCGGCTGATCTCTATCCCCTGCTTGGGCGTATGAAATTCAGAACGTCTTACGGTCAGAATCTGCTTGTTCATACGCTTGAAGAGACCAAAATTGGTGTCCATATCGCGCAGGAAATCGGTGCCAATGTAGATATTGTCAGAATCGGTTGTCTTTTTCATGATATCGGAAAGATTTTGGAAGGCGACGGAAGTCACGTAAAGCTGGGTGTTGAATTGCTGAAGCGTTATAATTTCCCTGATCCGGTTGTCAACGCGGTGTGGGAACATCATGAGGATAAGCCTTTTTCAAGCGTCGAGTCCGTTATTGTGCATATCGCAGATGCTATCTCAGCAGCACGGCCTGGCGCGCGGTATGAAGATTTGGAGAAATATGGTCAGCGGTTAACTGAAATGGAGCAAATCGCCAAAAATTATGAGGGTGTTGAAGATGCGTATGCATTTGAAGCTGGACGGGAACTTCGAGTCATTATCAATCCCGGCAAACTGGACGACGCTCAGACCGTGTTGCTTTCACGAAAAATTCAAGAGGAAGTAAGTAAGGCACTTGCGGTACCAGGTGAAGTAAAAGTGACAGCTATTCGTGAATTTCGCTCCATATATCCTGAAACAACGGTTGTTTGATCGCATTTTTATTGCTCAGCGCTACTTGACAACTATTCATTTTCCTTGTATTGTTAATCTAATCGAATGATTGACTTTGTTTATTTTTACCAAAGGGAGGTGAGTTTCTTTGACTAAAAAAGATCTCGTTGAAATCGTCGCAAAAAAAGCAAATCTCACCAATAAAGCATCCAGTGATGCGGTACAAACAATGCTGAATACTATCCGTGACTCGCTCAAACGCGGAGAGAAGGTTGTCTTGACAGGATTTGGTACCTTTAGTGTCAGAAGCAGACAGCAGCGTATCGGACGCAATCCTAAGACCGGCGCGGCTATTACTCTTTCAGCTCGAAAAGCTCCCGGATTTACTGCAGGAAAGACTCTGAAGAAAGCGATACGATAAAATTACTGCATAACACAAGAAGGTTTTTCTTATAAGAGAAGCTTCTTTCTGGTACAATAAGCATTATTCCTAAAGATATGGGTATATGGTTATCTCAGTATCACACCTTACAAAATATTATCAAGTACATCAGAAAGAGCCTGGATTTACAGGGTCGCTTAAGTCATTATTTCACCGTAAATATTACGATGCCAAAGCAGTTGATGATATTTCATTTACAATCGGTGAAGGAGAATTGGTCGGATTTATCGGGCCAAATGGTGCAGGAAAAACAACAACCCTGAAATGTCTCACCGGTTTGCTTTATCCGACAAGCGGGAGAGTGCAAGTGCTCGGATATACTCCTTTTGAACGCAAACATGCGTATCTTAAACAAATTTCTCTTGTCATGGGACAAAAAAATCAATTATGGTGGGATTTGCCGGCAATTGATTCATTCCTTTTAAATAAGGAGATTTATCAGATTCCAACGGAACAATATACCAATACTATTGTTGAACTATCCGAGTTACTTGATGTACAGGATATTCTGCAGGTGCAGGTTCGTAAGCTGTCGCTTGGACAACGGATGAAGTGCGAATTGATCGCGGCGCTGATTCATCGGCCACGAATTCTTTTTCTTGATGAGCCGACCATCGGGCTTGATGTCATGATGCAGCAAAAATTGCGTGAATTTGTAAGAAATTACAATGAAAAATATAACGCGACCGTTATTCTCACCAGTCATTATATGAAAGATGTTGAAGAACTTTGCAAGCGGGTGATTATTATTGATCACGGGAAAATTTTGTATGACGGAGCACTTGCCAATATCGTGAAACAGTATGCTCGGAATAAAGCGATTTCTGTTATTTTTGAAAAACCTGTTTTGCTTGAAGATGTGAAAAAATTAGGAAAAGTCGTTTCTTTTGAGCCAACCAAGGCTATTATTTCTATTCCGAGAGCGAAATCAAATCATGTTGCATCACAATTGCTTGAGCATTTTCCTGTTGCGGATCTCAATATAGAAGAGGCAAATATTGAGGAAATTATCCGGGATGTGTTTTCCAAGAGAGAGGGACTTGGGATTAAGGGCACGCAATAACTATGAAACTCTACTTGCAAGTAGCAAAAAATACGTGGGATGAGATGACCACCTATCGATTTAATTTTCTTATGTGGCGACTTCGGAACGTGCTGCAACTGCTTACTGTTTACTACTTATGGCTGGCAGTAACGCCACAAAATGGTCATATTTTCGGTTATTCTCGTTCACTCATTTTGACATACATATTGGGTGCGTCTCTGGTTGGAAGCATTGTTTTTTCTTCGCGAACACAAGAGATAGGAGAAAATATCAATCTTGGAGAATTGTCACAATTTCTCGTAAAACCGCTTCGGTATCTCGGATACTGGTTTGCTAGGGACATCGGTGATAAATTGTTCAATATCATTTTTTCTTTGGGAGAGCTCACGCTTATCTATCTTGTATTACGTCCGGCAATTTATTTACAGCCGCATATCGGTGAGGTGCTGTTAGCTAGTCTGGCAATTTTGCTAGCGGTCGTTATGAATTTTTTTATCGGGACATTGCTTGGTATGATTGCTTTTTGGAGTCCTGAGGTATGGGCACCGCGGTTTATTTTTTTTACCCTTGTCAGTTTTTTCGCAGGAGGCTTATTCCCGTTAAACATTTTACCTCTTCCCGTTCAATATGTTTTTGCTCTTTTACCGTTTGGCTATCTGCAATATTTTCCTATAGAGATTTATCTTGGGAAAATGTCGCCGTTAGCAATTGCGCAAGGCTTTGGTATTGCTTTATTATGGAGCGTTCTTTTGTATTTGCTGGTTTCACGGGTTTGGAGAAAGGGATTGAAAATGTATAGCAGTGAAGGGAATTGATGAGTGCCTAGGAGGTAGTGCTATGAAGAAGTTGGCAAGATACATAATCATTTGGTGGAAATTGACGTTGGGAACTTCTCAAATTGCATTTCAATCGCGTTTCGGCGCGCTGTTATTCCTTTTGGGCAAATTGCTCAGATATATCTTTTTTTTGCTTTTTCTTGTATTGCTTATCAATAGAGCAAAAATAATAGCAGGATATACGTTTTTGGAGATTGTCTTATTTTATGCGACGTTTAATTTTCTGGACACTCTGTCGCAATTTTTTTTCAGAAATGTTTATCGGTTTCGGCAACAAATTCTTAATGGTTATTTTGATAATCTTCTTCTTAAGCCTCTTCCGTCTCTTTTTCATCCGTTATTTGGGGGAAGCGATATGTTGGATTTGGTTATTTTGTTTTTTGCGACCGGATTTATTTTTTATGCCGGCTTGCATAGCGGACAGGTAACTCCCTTACATATAGCTCTTTATATACTGCTATTACTCAATGGTTTCGTTATTACCCTGGGGCTTCATATTATTATTCTTGGCATCGGCATTCTCTCAACAGCTATTGATAACACAGTGATGTTATATCGGGATTTAACGCAGATGGGGAGACTTCCTATTGAGATTTATCAGGAGCCTCTTCGCGGACTTATTACGTTTGTCATTCCGGTTGGCATTATGATGACCTATCCTGTCAGAGCTATGCTCGGTTTGCTTTCGCCGACAGGAGTAATTATTGCGCTCTTTTTCGGAGTGATACTTTTTTTATCAAGTTTGTGGTTTTGGAGATATGCGCTTCGTCACTATACCAGCGCGAGTAATTGAGAGGGCGACGGTTGCAATATATTTTGCTATAGGGTATACTGAATATGTTCCAGGAAGAAGGACCACTCC
>JAJYHW010000089.1 GCA_021784535.1 bacterium | reverse complement strand
TTCAGGATCCATTATTTCATCTGGAGTTATTTAAGATCAGAATGTTTACTATGGGAAATATCGCAGGTTTTTTAGCTGCCACTGCTCGTGGAGGATTGCAGTTTATGTTGATTATTTGGCTGCAGGGCATTTGGCTTCCGATCCATGGAATCAGCTTTGAAAATACACCGTTTTGGGCTGCAATGTATATGTTGCCACTTACAATTGCATTTTTATTAAGTGGTCCATTAAGTGGATATTTATCAGATAAGTATGGGTCACGTTCTTTTTCGACAGGTGGAATGATACTTACCGGCGCTGGATTTATCGGACTTCTTTTACTTCCTGCAGATTTTAATTATAGTATATTTGCCTCTTGGATATTTCTTATGGGAATCGGAATGGGGCTTTTTGCCGCACCTAATACGACTGCCATTATGAATGCTGTTCCGCCTACCAATAGAGGTGTCGCATCAGGCATGCTTGCAACTTTTCAGAATTCTGCTATGACGCTTTCGATTGGGTTGATTTTTTCAATGGTAACAGCAGGAATAGCAAAAAATATGCCTGCTGTTTTTTACTCGCAATTAACTCAGGTAGGTATTCCTTCAGGGTTAGCCTCGCATATTGCCCATCTCCCTCCGACAGCAGCTTTATTTGCTGCATTTTTGGGATATAATCCTATGCAAACTTTATTACCGTCTGCAGTTATTCATACACTTCCTGCGTATACTATTGCGACAGTATTTAAAGATTCTTTTTTCCCCCAAATTTTATCGCGACCTTTTATGGATGGAGTAGCAGTTGCTTTTTCTCTCTCTGCAGGTATCTCTTTGCTTGCGGCTGTTGCCTCAGCACTTCGAGGTGGGCGTGTTATTCACGAAGATAAGTATGGACAAAAGATTGAATAAGTAATTTGTTATTTTCACCACTTGCATTTTATATAAAAACTTTCCACAATAAAAAAGAGTATGGATCTGGCGGATACATTATCCGGCGGAAAAAGGCAGGATGAGCAGGCGGTAATTATCTGTTTGCAATTTCCGACCGGTAAACTACATGATAAGAAGGCTCTTAACGCCGTGTTTGATTTGGATACTATTTTGCGAGAAATGGTTAATGAATCAGACGTTGGTTTCTATGAAGGGCATGAATTTTATAAAGGGTATGGAGAAGAGTGTGTGACATTTTTTATCTACGGAGAGGACGCCAGCCGGATTTATCAGGAACTCAAGCCGGTACTACAATTTTTGCACAGATTACAAAGATTTTCTGTTATCAAATGCTACGCGCGTTGTTTGAATAATCAGTAAAAATATGGAATTTCCCCTCTATGCAGATGTTATAATGGCAGTATGGATAGCGTGATTCAGCAAAAGCTTGAGGTATTTTTTGCAAAGTATAAAAAACAACAATTTAAAAAAGGCGAGGTGCTTATTCATGCAGGCGATGCGCCTTCAGGTATCTTTTTTTTGCAAAAAGGTACCGTTAGGATGTATCTTATTTCACGAAACGGTGACGAGCTTGTTTTAAACCTTTTCAAACCGGTTTCTTTTTTTCCTATGTCCTGGGGCATGAATGAATTGCCAAATTTTTATTATTTTGAGGCAATGGATGATGTTATTGTCTGTCGTGCACCTCGTGAAAAAGTAATGGTATTTCTTAAAAAAAATCCTGATGTTTTACTAGATTTGCTTTCAAGATTGTACCGTGGAATTGATGGCGTTTTATCACGGATGGCATATTTGATGGCGGGCAATGCATATGCGCGGCTTATCACTGAGCTTATCATTATGACAAAACGTTTTGGTATTGCCGGAAAAGACGGTATTGCATTTGCTATTACAGAAAAAGAGTTGAGTTCTTTTGCAGGAATGACTCGTGAGACAGTCAGTCGGGAAATGAGAACATTAAAAGCTAAAAATCTTGTGACCTTTCAAAAGAATATATTGGTTGTAAGAAGTCTTGATGCTCTTGAAAAAGTACTGATAAGAGAGGTTTAATTCATTGATTTGCGGATGATGAAGCTGGTGTAATCGTTGTTGTTTGATTTGCCGATTGCGACGCTCCCTGCTGACTTATGCGTATGATTTGCGTAAAGAGCGGTATCATTTGCGCAAAATCTGATCTGATTCTTGCGAAATCTGCTCTTACTATCTGTGCGATGTCCTGACGGGTTTTTGCGAATATTGTAGATGCTCCTTGAGTTGTTACCGAAACGTTCTCAATTGTCGTTACATCACTTGTAAGAGTTGCGCTGATGGTCTGAAGTTGTGTCGAGACGTCATTTAACAAGTTTTGTAATTGCGTAACATCTTTTCCCTGTGCTTTAAAAGTATTTATTAAATTTTGTAATTGAGGCACCAGTGCTTGTACATTTGATGTCACTGTCTGCAAATTATTAAGAATGATAAGAAGACGGATTTTCGGATCAAAAATTGCATAAACGTAATAATCAGTAATGATTAATCTTTCATCGATTCTTGCTGTAGCGACGTCGGTATCTGTGTCTATTTTTGATTTGAGAGCAGTTATTCCGCTAATTTCCAGTTGAATTTGTGAACTAAGACTGCTTTTTTCACTGGCTGATAATTTTGCGTCAGTTTGGACTTTGTTTAGGAGAGCATTTAAAGTGCTTATTCTATTTGCAATAAGAAGATCAGAGTGATTAATAATATTTTGTAATTGAGTCGATTGTCTTGCTGCTGTACGGCTTGCCTGATTTTGAGCGTGATTTACTTGATTGATAACGCGTTGGCCGCCGAGGTTTTGTGCAAAAGCTGGCACAGCCTGTCTCATTAGACCGGTAAAGGTAATCAGTATTGTTAGAGAATATATTGTTTTTTTCATAATCCTGCAGTACTATCCTGCGACGTATTAATATTTTTAGCGCTATTTAAATCAGTATTTGCTTGCGTGACTGCTTGGTTAATTGTGTTATTTGCCGTGCTAAGCGTTTGATTTACATTTGCTGCAGTGACAGGGGTAACCGATGTCACTGGTTTTTGAGAAGGAGTTTTCGCTTGCTGTACGGGGCGTGCCATGGTAAGCGGTTGTTGTGCGCTTTTTGTAATAAAAAAATAAACAGCTGCAAGTACAACTAGTATCAGCGCAATGCCTGTTATGATATACTTCATATTTGATTTACTTTCTGTTTGAGGCGTCACTTTTGGTGCATCAGAAGTAGTTTGCTGTGGTTCTGATATGCTGGGTGAAGACGCAATAGGCTGCGAGGTAGTTTCAGATTGCACCTGCGACACTGCGGTAGGGGTATTATCTAATGGCTGTCCTTGTTTATTTTCTTCCATAAAAAAATGATATCAGAGTTATGTTTAGTTTGTCAACTGCAAAATAACAGTTATTTACGAGAGAGCGATGCTTCTTTTTTGCTTATATTTTTGGTTACCTGTGTCATGGCAAGAATAAGAATAAGGAAGCCGAAAATTTGCGTAAGTGAAAGAGAGTTATGATAATAGAAATAATCAATAACTATCGCAGCTGCAGGAAAAGCAAGTTCGCAGATTGAACTTATTCTGGCTGGCGTACGTTTTAGACCATAATAGTAGATTGCGGTAGCCACCATGCCGGTTGAAAGAGTGATCGCAATCGGTGTCACAATGTGAGCTGGCGTGAGGTGAAATAACGCGGAAGTTTGACCTTGTGGAATAATAAATAAAAACGCAAATACTGAGCCGAGTGAAAATCTTTCTGCTGTCGCGGTAAGAAAGTGTACTTTTTTAAGGACAAATTTACTAATTGCCGTTGAAGATCCCCACATAACACCGCTTGCTATAGCAAGACCTGCCGCGATAATAGTTTGAGAACCTGTCTGTAGGTTGATATGTAAATCTTTGAACGTAACAAAATATACGGAAACGATTGAGATAGCAGCCCAGAAGAGAAAATTTTTTGACAGTTTTTCTTTCAGTAAAAGTGCTGCCATAAGAATGCCAAAGATAGGCTGCAGCTGCTGCTCGAGAATCACGACGATAGAATAGGGGAGGAAATGCACTTTTTGCAAAGCTGCAGTATAGAGAATTGTACCAAGAGCTTCAGAAAAAAGCGCGACAATTGCTATCGCTATCCATTCTTTTCGTGTCATTTTTTTGATATCACCGATCCATTTTGATGAGATGAAAAGAAGAACAATAAAACCCATTGCGTCACTGTAAAAGACAACAACTGCCGGAGGAAGGGAGTAAAGGCTAATGCGGAGCACCCCATCAACTGCCCATAGAAGAGCGGCTACAATAATAAAGACTGGTCCAAATGCCATAAATTTTTTCATATATCCAGAAAGAACATGATTTTATCATAAAGATCATCATAGATTCTGTCAATTTCTGTCAATCAATAGGATATTGCGGCAATAAATACTATTTTTTATTTGTCCATTATGGTATCATAATACTGATGATAACTATTAAAATTCTTACAGGATCAGTCAGACCTGGACGTTTTAATATCCAGCCGGCGACATGGATCTATGAAATCGCGAAAAAAAGAAAAGAAATAAAAGTTGAACTGGTGGATTTGCAGGAAGTCAATCTTCCGTTTCTTGATGAACCAGTACCACCTTCAGCGAAAAAATACACAAAAGAGCACACTATACGCTGGTCAAAAATTATTGAAGAGTCAGATGGATTTATCTTTGTGACTCCTGAATATAATCACAGTTATTCTCCTGTATTAAAAAATGCGATTGATTTTGTCTGGCAGGAATGGAACTATAAGCCAGTTGCGTATATCAGTTATGGTTCTGCGGCAGGCGGCACCCGCGCGGTGGAACATTTGAGAACGATTGCGGCACAAACAAAAATGTATGATCTGAATGAGCAGATTGCGCTTGCAAATTACTGGGAGCATCTCGATAAAAACGGGAAATATCAATTTACGAAAGAAAATGATCAGGCTGCAAATGCATTACTTGATAGTCTTATCTTTTGGGCGAAGAAAATGAAAGAAGCGAGAAAGGAACTAAATAGTTAGAATTTTGTTGCCAAAGGAATAATACTTCCATCCGGTACTTCATACCAATACGATGTCCCTTCAGTGCCATCAGGAGCCTTGGTAATTATGATAATAAGGTTATTTGCTGCCCAGCCTGTTGCCTGGTCGAATATATCATTGGAACCATAGTTTTTATATGCGTCAGTTATGTTGAGGTAGGTTTGTCCGTTCGCGAAAGGTTGCCCGTTTGCCTGAAAAACCAGTATTGCCTGTCCCGCAGCTGTAGTATCCTGCAGGAAGAAATATTTATCATCAGGCGACCAGGTATTATAAGGGATATTGATTGATTCTCCCTGGCTTAGGGTCTTTGAGTACAACGGCACGGTTTCATTTGCAGTAAAAATATTATCTGTCTGCGTGCCATATTTATTTTGTACCGTCTGGACAGTAACTGTTTGGGTGCCATCAGAAGAAATCTGTGAGGTGGAGTTTGTGATTATTGGTGTTGTTAAAGCAATTGTTGTGGACGTTTTTTGCGTTTTTGACGGTATTGTTGTTTTGACAGGCGTTTGTGTTGCCTGCAAGGATGTTGTTGGCGGAGTAGTGACTTGTTGTGAGGAAGTAAATGCCGCGTCACTATGGAATTGTACCGGCTGGCTTTTTACATAGGTAATCAGATATAAGCCAACAGACGCGCCGACTATAACAAATAATAATGCTTCCAGACCGATGTATTTTTTTATCACTATCATATTACTCAATCATTTATCGGATTGTTTTGAACACAAGTATTTGGCGCTGTAAAAGAATTACATACCGACACTTCTGTTCCCGGTGTATTTCCAGAAGGACCATCAGCCCAGTCATACAGTTTTTTTGCATCAACAAGTCGCTCGTTGATACATCCATGACTCATCGGATGACCGAAATTATTGTGCCAATAGGCTCCATGCAATCCGTAATCCTCGTAGAAGTACATGACATTGGGGACATTGGGTAAATTATAGGCATCAGCTCCTGAGCCTCCCGCCATACGGGTTGCGATCAGTTTTTCCCATATGTGAAAGTTGCCAACCGGTGTCGGGTCCCATTTCCCTGAAGATATATACGTTGCCATAAATTCTGTTGTACCTTGATAGGCATAAAGCCGCTCTGTTGAAAGATCAATATAGATATGCTTTTGTCCTGCAGAGGTACTTGCTCCCAATACTGCAGAAGCAAGTTCGCGTTTGAGATTAATTTTCGGTGGCGTAACAGTGTGGCCTTCAAATATACCTGTCGCATTGTTGTCGATATGCACAGAAAGATCGCTTGTGCAGGTTTTGCTATTAGCACAGGGAAGCTCCGGCTTAATTAAAATATTGCCAGCTGTAAATACAATGACGCATGATACGGTTGCCAGAAGTGACAGTTTGAGGTATTTGATACCATAACTTTTTTTTACTGAAACTCTTTTTGTTTTCCGTTTTATTTTTTTTGCCATCTTTATTTAGGATAGCGAAATAAGAAGATAAATTGCAACTGCAATTTTGTAATAAAATAATTGCGTTTGACTCTTGTAATTTGAAAGCGTTCGCAGTACAATTTATTCATATTTATGAAATATAATGTAACACAGCTTATTATTGTCCTTATTAACCGCTGATGGCGGGTTTTATTGGACAACAATAAACCGACCCCGCCAGACAAGGCGGGTTTTTTGTTTTTATGAAAAAGATGACGGGATCACAAGCAGTTATGGAGTCGCTTTTGCAGGAAGGCGTTGATACCATATTTGGTTATCCGGGTGGGGCAATTATGCCTGTCTATAATGCGCTTTACGATTATCGGGATAAAATCCGACATATTCTTGTTCGTCATGAGCAGGGAGCGGGGCACGCAGCGGAAGGATACGCGAGGATGACAGGTAAACCAGGCGTTGCACTTGTTACCTCAGGGCCGGGTGCGACAAATCTTGTAACTGCGATAGCTGATGCAATGCTGGATTCCGTGCCGATGGTTTGTATTACTGGACAGGTTCTTGCATCACTTCTGGGAAGCGATGCGTTTCAGGAAGCTGATGTGGTCGGAATTACTACGCCGATAACCAAATGGAATTACCAGATTACCAAAGCATCAGAAATTCCTGAAGTGTTCGCAAAAGCATTTCATATCGCGGGTACCGGAAGGCCTGGTCCTGTATTGCTAGATATTACTAAAAATGCGCAGATTGAAATGATGGAATTTTCCTACAAAAAAGCGCCGCAGATTGTCGGTTATCAGCCAAATACTGCGCCAAATGATCGTCAGATTGCAATAGCAGCGCAACTTTTAAATAATGCAGAAAGACCTTTCATGCTGATTGGTCATGGAGTATTGATTGCGAAAGCTGAAAAAGCAGTAAAGGAAATTGCTGAAAAAGCCGGCATTCCTGTCGGATCAACACTGCTTGGTTTGTCAGCCTTACCAGCTGATCATCCGTTATTTGTGGGCATGTTGGGTATGCACGGAAATTATGGACCGAATGTATTGACAAATCAGGCTGATGTTATTCTCGCCGTCGGGATGCGGTTTGATGATCGCGTTACAGGGCGTCTCTCAGATTACGCGAAGCAGGCAAAAATTATCCATATCGATATTGATCCGGCAGAATTAAATAAGAATGTTTTGAGCGATGTGCCAATTGTCGCTGATGCGAAAGAGGCATTAACCGCGCTTGTGGCGAAAATAAAAAAGAACGCGCATAAAAAATGGGTTGAGCAGTTTAGGGCATTTGATAAAGAAGAATTTGAAAAAGTGATACGACATGAAACGCATCCGGAGGAAGGAGAGATTACTATGGCAGAGGCTGTTGCAATGCTTTCTAAAAAGACAAAAGGTGAGGCAGTTGTTGTATCTGATGTTGGTCAGCATCAAATGATAGCAGCGCGTTATTATAAACCGGAAAAAACAGATAGCTATATTACTTCGGGAGGCCTTGGCACTATGGGATTTGCGCTCCCAGCAGCAATTGGTGCGAAAGTTGCCGCACCGGAGAGAGAAGTGATTGCCATCATAGGGGACGGAAGTTTCCAAATGAATATTCAGGAATTAGCAACGCTTGCGCAGGATGATATCGCGGTAAAGATTATTATTTTGAACAATAATTATTTGGGTATGGTTCGTCAATGGCAACAGCTTTTTTTTGATAAGCGTTATTCATTTGTTGATCTGAAAAATCCTGATTTTGTTGCTGTCTCCAGAGGATTTTATGTTGACGCGGAAAAGGCAAACAAAAGAGAGCAGCTTTCTAAGGCTTTGGATAGACTATTGGCATCTACAAAGCCGGCACTTCTTGAAATTGTTGTTAAGAAGGAGGGTAATATTTTCCCGATGGTACCGACAGGGGCATCGGTAGAAGAAGTGCGGTTAGAGTAGGTTGTTAATAATTGTTAACGCGTTAACGGGTTATTTTTAAATGTATGGATGAAATAAAATTATATACTATTATTATTTTTACGGAAAATAAACCCGGAGTGCTGTATCGAATCGCTGACATGTTTCTCAAGCGCAAAATTAACATCGAGAGCTTGACTGTCTCAGAAATTGAATCACAGGAAATGTCGCGGTTTACCATCCGTGTTAAAGGAGATCATCTTGCTGTTGAAAAAATTACCAAACAATTATATAAAATTATTGAAGTCGTTAAAGTGCTTGAAAAAACTGATGAAGCATTGGTATTTAAAGAACTGGCGTTGATAAAAGTTGCAACTAGCAATGCTGAAAAGATGCGAGGTGTTGAGGATATTGTGCGAATGGCGAAGGCTGAAATTGTGGCTGTTGGAAGTACATATCTCGTTATTGAAAAAGCAGGTTCCGAAGAAGATATTGATTCTCTCTATGCCTTATTGAAGCCGTTTGGTATTAAAGAATATGTAAGATCCGGAAGAATAGCAATATTAAAATAGGGATTAGGTGTTAGGTTTTAGGGGTTAGTTTAATAAAATCTCTAAAATCTAGTCCCTGAAACCTAGAACCTAACACGAGAGGAGGTGACTTATGGCAAAAATTAATTTTGGCGGCGTAGAAGAGCACGTCGTCACACGGGAAGAATTTCCCATGAAAAAAGCAAAACAAGTCTTAAAAAAAGAGACCATTGCCGTGATCGGTTACGGCGTGCAGGGTCCGGCACAGGCAATGAATATGCGAGATAGCGGGTTTACCGTCATTGTCGGACAGCGGAAAAAATCTCCTTCATGGAAGAAAGCAGTTGCAGACGGTTGGAAGCCGGACAAGACATTATTTACTATTGAAGAAGCAGTAAAACGGGGCACAATTATTTGTTATTTGTTGTCCGATGCTGCGCAAATCGAATTATGGCCGACAGTGAAAAAACATCTCAGCAAAGGGAAGACATTGTATTTTTCTCATGGATTTGCAGTGACCTTTTCTAAGCAAACCGGCATTGTCCCGCCAAAGGATGTCGATGTCGTTCTTGTTGCGCCAAAAGGTTCAGGAAGAACAGTACGCAAGATCTTTCTTGAAGGGCGTGGTATTAATTCCAGCTATGCTATCTTTCAGGACGCAAGCGGTCATGCTGAAGATATCGCCAAAGCGATGGGAGTCGGCATTGGTTCAGGATTTCTTTTCAAGACAACGTTTGAAAAAGAAGTGTACAGTGATTTGACCGGAGAACGCGGCGTACTTATGGGTGCAATCGCGGGTATTATGGAAGCGCAGTATGCAATTCTTCGCAAAAAAGGTCATTCGCCATCTGAAGCATTCAATGAAACAGTTGAAGAAGCGACACAAAGTCTTATTCCTCTTATCGGCGATAATGGGATGGATTGGATGTTTGCAAATTGTTCAACGACAGCACAGCGCGGTGCTCTTGACTGGAAAAATAAATTCCGTGACGCAGTTGCACCTGTTTTTAAAGATCTTTATGAGAGTGTCAAAACAGGAAAGGAAGCAGCACGGACTATCAAGAAAAACAGTGAGCCGGATTACCGGAAAAAATTACAAAAGGAGCTTGATGCAATGCGCACAAGTGAGATGTGGCAGGCAGGAAAAAAAGTAAGGGAATTACGTCCCGAGAATCAGAAATAATTATCTGTCATTCCGAGCGGAGCGAAACGAAGTCGAGGAATCTTATTTTGCTGAGTGAGTCTGTTGAAAAGATCCTTCGATTACGCTAACGCTTCGCTCAGAATGGCAAAAGGAGTAGTTATGAACATAACAGTGCAACAAATTGAAGATGCGGCAAAACGGCTTGAAGGAGTTGTTATGCAAACACCGCTTCAGAAATCAAAGAGACTATCAGCATTATTTAATGCAAATATTTATATTAAACGTGAAGACATGCAGGATGTCCGTTCCTACAAAATCCGTGGCGCGTATAATAAAATCAGTTCGTTGACTGACAGAGAGAAAAAACTCGGAGTCGTTACCGCGAGTGCTGGTAATCATGCGCAGGGTGTCGCGTTGAGCTGTGCTTTGCTTAAGATACAGGGAGTTATTTTTATGCCGGTTGTTACGCCAAATCAAAAAATTGACCGCGTAAAGCACTTCGGAGACGGCTTTGTCACTATTAAATTAGTCGGTGATACCTATGACGCATCCAGCAAAGCAGCGCATGCGTATTGTAAAAAACAGAACGCCGTATACATCCATCCTTTTGATGATCCGTTAACAATTGCAGGGCAAGGGACAATTGGTAAAGAAATATATGAAAAATTAGAAGGAAATGTTGATATCGTTATCGTTCCTATTGGCGGTGGTGGTGTTGCATCAGGGATCTCGTCTTATTTAAAAGCAAAAAATCCGAAGATTCGCATTGTCGGCGTAGAGCCTGTTGGTTCACCATCAATGCATGAAGCCTTAAAGGCGGACAAGGTAGTAACGCTTGATAAAATCGATACGTTTGTTGATGGGACTGCGGTAAGCCGGGTCGGTGATCTGACATTCTCGATATGTAAAAAGAATCTTGAAAAAGTTGTTGTTATTCCTGAAGGAAAAATTTGCAATACAATGATTAGTTTATATCAAAATGAAGGAATTGTCGCTGAGCCGGCGGGAGCGCTCGCACTTTCAGCATTTGATCATCTCCTTAAAGAGATAAAAGGAAAAACAGTCGTTTGTGTTCTCAGCGGCGGCAACAATGACTTATCGCGGTATCCTGAGATTGTCGAGAGAAGCCTTGTTTATCAAGGTCGCAAACATTACTTCATCATCGAATTTGCTCAAAAACCAGGTCAACTGCGCAAATTTGTTAATGATGCGCTTGGTCCGACAGACGATATTGTCCGTTTTGAATATATGAAAAAGACAAATAAAGAGCGTGGTGCGGCACTTGTCGGGATTGAGCTTAAAGACAAAAAAGATTTTGATCCGCTCAAAGAGCGCATGGAACAATTGGGTATTAATTTCCGGGTGTTAACGAGTAAAGAATTGTTATATAGTTACATTATATAAATAATGACAGCGAGTTTATAATGATAAAAAAGACCAGTATCAATCAACAGTGTAATTGTGAAAATTGCGTGTGCGAAAATAAAAATTTTGTTTCAGACAATCCCGGTCGTGACTCGCAGAAAGTCGGTACTGCAAGATTTCTTGGACAGAGTCCTTTTAATATTCACGGTGCCGCTTGGGCGGTCATTGGCAATCAGGGAGATAGTCAGTGCTATCTGGGAGTTGCCGAAAAAGTCGCAGCTATTCAAGAAGCAGTCAGTAAAAGAATTAACGAGGAAAAATTGGGTATCCGGCTTGTGCCTCCGTATTTTGCCGGCGGTATTTCTGACGGGCAATTGAATGGCACGGATGAAATGCGGTATTCTCTCATCGGACGGGAAATTGCGCATGACACGGTTTGTTTGCATCTTAGCGGAAGCAAAGTAAAAGGAGCAATTGCCGTTGTCGCGTGCGATAAACCGCCGGTTGGGACTGTGTCAGCGTTTCTTGAGGCAAACGTCCCGGCAATTGTGATGTCAGATGGCTCCATCCGTCCAGGTATTGATCCAAAAACCAAGGAGCGGATTGATATCGTAACAGGATTCCAAATTGCAGGTGAGCAGGATCAGGAGATGAAAAACAGAGTCGCGTTTAATGCATGCCCAGGATGCGGAAGCTGCGGCGGGATGTTTACGTACAACACTATGCAGACATTTTTTGCGGTTGTTGGCTTGGAACCTTTGCATATGGTTTCACCGGCATCACAGGATCCAAGACGGTTGAAAGAATTTTCAGAGGAATTAGTTTCATATTTGATAACACTTACCAGTAAAGGAATTCGGCCGCGTGATATTGTGACGAAGAAATCATTGCGTAATGCGATTACTGTTGCTATCGCGATGGGCGGGTCTACCAATGTGACATTGCATGCGCCTGAGATTGCGCGGGCTGCGGGTTTGGATTTCTGGCGCGATGTTATAACACAGAAAGAATTTAACGAGTTATCGCGGAATGTCCCTGTTCTGGTAAATTTGCGGCCGTTTGGTATCTATTCGATGGTGGATATTGAGGATAAAGGCGGCATTCAGGTCATTGTGAAGGAGCTGCTTGATGCAGGCTATCTGGATGGGAGTTGTATTACGTGTACCGGCGAATCATTGGTGGAGCAAATTAAGCGACTAAATCCACCTTCACCTGACGGCGATGTAATTCATCCAGTCAAAAAACCATTTAAACCTACAGGCGGATTGCGAATTTTGCATGGAAATCTGGTACCAAACGGCGGCGCTGTTATCAAAGTCGCCGGCGTTGAAGGCGGCATAAAAGACGGAAAATTTGTAGGGAAAGCACGTGTTTTCAATAGCGAAAGAGAATTATTGTATGCCCTAACACACACGCCTGAAATTTTTCAGGATAAAGATATGGTTGTTATTCGTTATGAAGGACCAAGAGGTGCACCCGGGATGCCGGAAATGCTTGATCCGACATCACGGATCACGACACTGTGTCGGGAGAAGAAGATTACAATCGCATTGATGACAGACGCACGTTTTTCAGGCGGATCGGTTGGTTTGGTTATTGGCCATGTGGGACCGGAAGCATATCTCGGCGGCCCGATTGCGTTAATTGAAGATGGTGATACAATAGTCATTGATTTAAACAGCGACAGGATTGATTGTCGCGAAATGGAGGATAAAACCATTTTGAATGATCGGTTGAAATTATGGCAAAAAGCAGCCAAAGAAAACGGAGGAGAGCATCCGCTTGTTAAGCCGGTCGAAAATCGTTTGCTCAGGAGGATGCGGGCCACAGCAAAACCGGCATTGCAGGGAGGGGGAATGAATTAATGAAATATATTCTTACAGATAAAGCACCAAAAGCAGTAGGACCGTATTCACAAGCAATCGTGAGTAATGGTTTGGTTTTTTGTTCCGGACAAATAGGTATTGATCCGAAGACCAATGAATTAGTTGATGGCATAGAAGATCAGACACGGCAAGTTTTGAAAAATTTATCTGAAGTTTTACAAGCAAACGGGTCGAGTCTGGAACAAGTTGTGAAGACAACAGTGTATTTAGCAGATATAAAAGATTACGTTACAATGAACGAAATTTATGGACAGTATTTTTCAAAACACAAACCAGCCCGCGCGGCATTTGCTGTCTCTCATCTGCCAAAAGACGCGTTGATCGAAATTGAGGTAGTGGCGGAAATTTTAAAAGATTAGTTTATTGTTTTTAGGGTTCGACAGGCTCACCCAAAAAAGTTTTTCCCTGAGCGGAGTCGAAGGGCTTAGATGTTAAAAATTATGAAAACAGATGTATTTCCATATGCGTTTTTTCAGGGGAAAATTGTCCCGATTGAGAAAGCAAAAATTTCCATTATGACCAATGGATTTCAGTATGGTACCGGTTATTTTGCCGGCATACGGGGGTATTATTCGGAAAAACAAAAAAGTTTATATATTTTTCGTCTTGATGATCATTTTTATCGTTTTCTTGGTTCAGCAAAAATATTAGGATGTAAATTTCCTTATTCTCATACAGAATTGAAAAAAAATCTTATTGATTTGGTTAAGAAAAATAAACCGAAAGCCAATACATATTTTCGTCCGTTCGCCTATGTCGGCAATACAGAGATTGGCCCCAATCTTGCCAATACAACACTTTCTTTTGCTATCTATATGATTCCGCTTGAAGAATATATGCCGCTTGATAAAGGTTTATCCTTACTTGTTTCAAGTTGGCAGCGAATAAGCGACAATGCAATTCCTTCACGTGCGAAAGTATCCGGAGGATATATTAATTCTTCTCTTGCTCGCAAAGAAGCGGCTGATGGAGGATTTGATGAAGCAATTATGCTCAATAAATTCGGACGCGTTGCTGAAGGGTCTGCAGAAAATCTTTTTATTGTCCGTAATGGCACATTGATTACTCCGGATTTATCAGAAGGAATTCTTGAAGGAATCACCAGAAGATCAGTTTTGCAGCTTGCACAAGACATAGGAATTCAGACAATTGAGCGGCCGATTGAACGGAGCGAACTTTACATTGCAGACGAAGTATTTTTGACAGGTACCGGATGTCAAATTGCTTGGGTTGAACAGATTGACAAAAGACACATTGGAAGTGGCAAAATCGGTCCTGTTACTGATAAGCTGAGAGAAACGTTTTTTAGAATCGTTAAGGGAGAAGATAAGCAATACGAAGAATGGCGCACGAAGATAAAAGTTTAATTTATTTTTAGTTTTGCGATTTTAGTTTTTATTTTTGAGTTATATGTTATGTTTACTACAGCAGTTATCGGCTTTAGAGAGTTTTTAGAGGCTTTCCTCATTATCGGCATTTTTTTGGGCGTATCAAGAAAACTTGCACTTAAAAAAGAGATGGAGATTTATCTTGCTGCCATTATCGGCTTAAGCCTTGCGATTGCGGTAAATATCGGCGTTTTCTTTTTTGCCGCACATATGCGAAACGTGACAACCGGATACCATATCGACGCGATTGAAAGCTATTTACAGATTTTTTCAGGTTTATTTCTGGTTTATGTCGTTTTTTCACTTCATAAACGGATGAATCAAAACAAGAAAGAATCACTCGCGAAAGTACAGCAGAATATTAAACAAGATATGTTTGATGTAAGTTTGTTTTTTACCATAACCTTTCTCATTTTTCGTGAAGGACTTGAGATAGCATTGTTCAGCATGAGCGTTACACTGTTTTCTGTATTTCTTCAGGATGTGATTGGTTTATTGCTTGGTTTTGCGGGTGCTGTAATGATTGGCTCTTTGACCTATTTTGCGTATTCAAAATTTTCTGTCGGGAAAATATATAAAGCAACGGAATATATGATTATTTTATTGGGAGCTTCATTGTTCCAGATGGGTATGACAAAATTTTTACACACATATTTTGCTTTTTCATTATCAAATATAGGATCGTTTCATTTGCGTTTTCTTCCCGGAGAGAATAGCTTTGCGGGTACATTATTGCAGAATTTTTTGGGAGTTGATGTGCATTTTAGCGCTGCGCGTCTGGTCGTTATGCTGTTCTATATCGGCGCGATGTATGTAATCTTTTTGCAAAAGGGCAATATTTTATTACAACCGAAAGAAAGTAAGTGATATGGCAGGATCTTACGTCATCACAAGATTTGATCCATTAAAAACAGTTATTGATGAGTGTCCTCGCGCCGGAGAGTTATTAGCTGAATACGGATTGCATTGCGTCAACTGTTTTGCAAATGAATTCGATACTATTGAAACAGGAGCGCAAATGCACAATATGACGGATGAGGAAGTGAACGATATGATTGATGAGATTAATGAGCAATTGGATAAGGAGTGGAGAAAGGAACTCAAATCGCAAAACTCAAATGTCAAATCTACATCTTAAAAATAAAATCTTTAAAGATTTGAGATGTGAATTATCATTTTGAGATTTGATTTTTGACATTTAAGATTTTATGGATACATTAGTAATTACCAATTTACATGCCGGGACGAAAGAGGGAAAAGAGATCCTTCAAGGTATCTCGTTGACGATTAAAAAAGGAGAAATTCACGCGATTATGGGGCCAAACGGCGGAGGGAAATCAACATTCGCGCAGGTTTTGATGGGGCATCCTGATTATGTTATTACAAAAGGGGTGATCCGGTTGAACGGGAAGAATATTACAATGATGACACCTGATCAGCGAGCAAAGCAAGGTTTGTTTCTTGGTTTTCAATATCCGGTAGAAATTGCCGGCGTAAATTTTGGTAACTTTTTGAGAATGGCAATAAATGAGCAAAGAGATTTGACGCTAGGGACTAGAGTCAAGAAAAAGGTATCTCCAATTGCGTTTCGTAATCAAGTGGAGCCAATTGCCAAGAGCTTGGGTTTTTCAGAAGAGGTAGTTAAGCGCTTTCTTAATCAGGGCTTTTCCGGCGGCGAAAAGAAAAAAGCTGAGATTTTGCAATTGGCAATGCTCAGACCGGACTTTGCGATTCTTGATGAGCCGGATTCGGGACTTGATGTGGACGCACTGCGATATATCGGCGACGTGATTCAAAGTTTGGATTACCCGTTTGGTTTATTGTTGATAACGCATTATCAGCGGATTTTGCATTATATTAAGCCGCATTTTGTTCATATTGTGGTCAAAGGCAAGATCGTCAAATCAGGCGATGAAAATCTCGCAAAGGAGGTTGAAGAGACAGGTTATGAACAATATCTTTAATAATTTTCAATTTACTATTTTTAATCAAATTGCAATGATTCAATGTTTCAAGTTTGAAAATTGAGACTTTGAATAGGTAATGAAAATTAAAAATTATGAATAAACAACCCATTATCAAAGATTCCTATCAATTTGGTTTCCACAAACCGGAGTCATCAGTGTTCAAAACGCCTCGCGGATTAAATCGCGGAGTGGTTGAAGCGATTTCCTATTATAAAAAAGAACCGGATTGGATGCGAAATTTCAGACTGCAGGCGCTTATGATTTTTGAGCAGAAAATGATGCCGCCGTGGGGAGCTGATCTTTCAGGTATCGATTTTGATACGATGTACTACTATATAAATCCTTCAGATCGAAAGTTCGGTAAATGGGAAGATGTTCCAATTGATATCCGAGACACTTATGACAGGATCGGTATTCCTGAAGCTGAGAAAAAATTTCTTGCCGGAGTCGGTGCACAGTATGATTCGGAAGTGATTTATCATAATTTGAAGAAACAGTGGGAAGATAAGGGAGTTATTTTTGTTGATACCGACACGGCACTTAAAAAATATCCTGATCTATTTCGCGATTATTTCGGAACTGTTATCCCCGCGGCTGATAACAAATTTGCGGCTCTTAATTCTGCTGTCTGGTCGGGAGGCTCGTTTATTTACGTTCCCAAGGGAGTTCATGTAACAATTCCGCTGCAGGCGTATTTCCGTATTAATGCTGCCAATATGGGGCAGTTTGAGCGCACACTCATTATTGCCGATGAAGGCAGTTATGTACATTATGTCGAGGGCTGCAGTGCTCCAATTTATTCAAAGGAGTCCCTGCATGCCGCGGTTGTTGAAATTATTGTGAAAAAAGGTGCTCGGGTTAGATACACGACGATTCAGAATTGGTCAAACAACGTTTATAATTTAGTTACGAAAAGAATGCATGTTGATGAGGAGGGATTTGGTGAATGGATTGATGGTAATTTGGGATCAAAAAAAACGATGAAATATCCTTCTGTTTATCTTAACGGGAAAGGGGCAAAAGGAGAGATTTTGTCATTAGCACTTGCCGGATCCGGACAGCATCAGGATGCAGGAGGAAAAGCATTTCATTTTGCACCTTACACAACAAGCACAGTCACTTCAAAATCAGTCAGTCTTCACGGTGGACGATGTAGTTATCGTGGAATGGTAAAAATTATCAACGGTGCAAAAGGCAGTAAATCATTTGTCCGGTGTGATGCCTTACTTCTTGATGAATTATCGCGGTCCGATACGTATCCGGTAAATATTATCAATGAAGAAAATGTGACACTCGGACATGAAGCAGCGGTGAGTAAAATAGGGGAACAGCAATTGTTTTACTTGATGTCTCGAGGATTATCAGAAGCACAGGCAACATCTCTTATTGTGAATGGATTTATTGAGCCGATTGTAAAAGAATTACCACTGGAATATGCCGTTGAATTAAATCGGTTAATTACTCTTTCTATGGAAGGAGCAGTAGGATAATCTTTGTCATTTTGAGCGAAGTTCTGCATTGCAGAACGCAGTCGAGGAATCTCATGCCACGATGTGACTTAGTGGAAAGAGATCCTTCGACTCTCGATGGTCGTTCAGGATGACAATAATAAAATATGAACGAGATTATTGTGAAAGAAAATGAGCAGTTGGTGTTGCCTGTATTATGGACAGGAGAAGAAACAGAGCTTGTATATACCATTTTATTACAAGGAAAAGGCGCATCAGTTACGTTTCTTGGATTATTATTGGGAAATGAAAATCAAGGGTTAAAATTAAAAATTACTGTTACACATAGAGCAGAAAATACAACCAGCAATGTAATCATCAAGAGTGCGTTAGCAGATGCGTCGAGTGTTTTTTTTGATGGATTGATTAAAATTGAAAAAGGTGCAAAAGGAACCAGTGCGTGGCTTGGGGCACATTTATTATTGCTCTCAGAAAAATCGCGGGGGATTGCTGTTCCAAATCTAGAGATTTTGGAAAACGATATAAAAGCAGGGCATGCTGCAACAGTCGGACGGATTAACGACTTGGAATTATTTTATTTGATGTCACGGGGTTTGCCGGAAGGAAAAGCAAAGGAATTAATCGTTGAAGGTTTTTTAGAGAGTATGTTAAAAGAGTTCCCAAAAGAGATGAACGATAAAGTAGCGCAGAAATTTTTAAAAAATTAATTAGTAAATTTTTATATTTTTATGAGCCATTTTATTAGAAATTGGGTATGAGATATTTGACTTTATGAAAAAAGATTTTCCTATTTTTACAAATTATCCAGAATTAGTCTATCTCGATTCTGCTGCAACAAGCCAAAAGCCGCAAGCGGTAATCAGCGCGGTTTCAGAGTTTTATACAACATATAATGCCAATATTCATCGCGGTATTTATGATTTGAGTCAGCACGCAACGGGTTTGTTTGAAGAAGTCAGAAAAAAAGTAGCTGATTTTATCGGCGCAAAGAGATCTTCAGAAATTATCTTTACCAGCAAAACGACAGAATCTCTCAATCTTGTTGCTTTTGGATGGGCAAAAAAACATTTGAAAAAAGGAGATATTGTTGTTCTTTCAGAAATGGAACATCATGCCAATATTGTGCCATGGCAGCAATTAAAGAAAGAAATCGGCATCGAATTGTATTATTTGTCGGTAAATAAAGAATATAATTTAGATTATAAAAAAATTGCTTCGCTTCCACTCGCAATGACAAAAAAAATAAAATTGCTTTCTTTTACTCATGTCTCAAATGTTTTGGGAACGATAAATTCTCTTGAAGAGATTATTTCCTATTTTAAAAAATTAAATCCAGAGATGAAAATCTGCATTGACGCCGCACAGTCAGTCCCGCACATACAAATCGATGTTTCAAAAATCGATTGTGATTTTTTAGCGTTTTCCGCGCACAAAATGCTTGGACCAACCGGCGTTGGTGTTTTGTATGCAAGAGAGGAATTATTAGAAAATATGGATCCGCTTGTTTTTGGTGGCGGCATGATACGAAAAGTTACCAAAGAAAATGTGACATGGGCAGATGCTCCTGATAAATTTGAAGGAGGAACGCAAAATCTGGAAGGAGTAATTGGACTTGGAGCGGCAATTGAGTATTTGCAAAAAATTGGTTTCGAAACTATCCGGCGACATGAGCAGGAACTAATAGAGTATGTAATTGAAAAATTTGCGCAGAATAAAGACATAGTATTGTTTGGGCATAGAGACATAAGCAGTCGTCTTGGAATTTTTTCTTTTGCCATAGAAAAAGTGCATCCGCATGATATCGCTGAAGTGTTGAATAGAAATCATATCGCAGTAAGAGCGGGACATCATTGCGCACAGCCGCTTATGGATGTTTTGAATGTTGCCGGAACAGTACGAGCCTCTTTTTATTTTTATAACACAAAGAGTGATATTGATAGGCTATGTGAGGGGATTGAGGAAGTAAAGAAGGTGTTTCGAAAGTAACGTATATGGATCCGTTATACCGAGAGATTATTTTGGAACACTCGCAAAATCCACAGAATTTTGGCGTTTTGAATAATGCTGACATTGATGTTACGGAAATCAACCCTCTCTGTGGTGATTCGATTCGATTGACGCTTGCAATAGAAAAGGGAAGAGTGAAAAAAATATTATTTTTTGGGGTTGGTTGTGCTATTTCACAAGCGTCTGCATCCTTGTTTACTGAGGAAATGAAAAATAAAAGTTTGGCAGAAATAAAAAAGATGAGCGAGCAGGACGTATTGGATTTATTAGGCGTAACATTAACGCCGGCGCGAATGGCATGCGCACTGCTCGTATATAAAACAGGTAAAAAAATTAGATTGCCTTTTTGATTTTTTCTCCCAATTCTTTTGTCCCAAGTGCTGTTTTGGGATTAAGATCTTTTGTTCCGAAACCTTTGTTTAACACGTTTTCAACGGCAGTATAGATCGCGTCTCGTTCACGTTTTAACCCAAAACTATACTCCAGCATCATGGCAGCAGAAAGAACTGCTCCAATGGGATTGGCAGTATTTTGTCCGGCAGCTTTGTGGTATGAGCCGTGAATCGGTTCATAGAGCGCGGTTTTTTTGCCGATTGATGCCGAGGGGAGCATGCCAAGTGAGCCAGTAATAACTGATGCTTCATCAGTTAGAATATCCCCAAACATATTTTCAGTAACAATGACATCAAATTCGCTCGGATGCTTGATGATCTGCATCGATGCGTTATCAACAAACATATAAGTTACCGTCACATCAGAATAATCTTTTTCCATATTTTGTATTGTTTCTCGCCAAAGCCTGGATGTTTCCAGCACGTTTGCTTTATCGACAACTGTTAATCTTTTTTTTCTTTTTTGTGCGAGCTGAAATGCATATTTTGCGACCTGTTCAATTTCTTTTTGCGAATATTCACTTGTATCAAACGCAGCAGTGCGTACGGTATTTCTTCCTTTTTTTCCAAAATAAATTCCTCCGATTAGTTCACGGATGACGATAAAATCAGTCCCTTTAATAATTTCTTCCTTGAGTGGGGAAGCAGCAAGCAAGTTCTTAAATGTAAAAATTGGTCGTATATTGGCATAAAGCGCCAGAGCTTTTCGCATTTTAAGAAGACCCTGTTCTGGTCTAATTTTTGCTATCGGATTATTGTCATATTTTGGATCACCGATCGCGCCGAATAGAATCGCGTCAGAGTTAAGACAAAGTTTGTGCGTTTCAATCGGATATGGATTTCCCTTTTTATCAATCGCAACAGCACCGATCAAGCCATCTTTGAAAATAAACGTATGGCCGAATTTTTCAGCAACGGTTTGTAAGCTATTTTTAGCCTGTTCAATTACTTCCGGCCCGATGCCATCACCTGGTAAGACTGCAATTGTTTTTTTCATTGGTATTATGCCTTCTAAAAATATATTTAATTAGCTCAGCGTAAAAAAATATTTCCTGGTTTCAATTCACCCGATCTTATTTAGCAAATAATTATGGCGTTCAGATGAAACGGAAACATGTTTGCGTATCGTTCTTAAGATAGAGAATAATCATTTTTTCTTTTTTTCTCAAACTCCTCGATTTCCGGTTTCAAACTAAGCAGATAATCCACGTCATCATATCCATTCATGATGCAGATTTTTTTGTAGGGATTGATATCAAATGCCTCAGAGATTTTTTTAGAAGGTACGCTGATGGTTTGCTTGTCAACATCAATGACAATTTTTGTTTTATGATTTTCGTGCACAGCGGCAAAAAGTAATTGCAAAAAATCCGGTGTGACCTGGACGGGGAGCAGGGAATTATTGAGCGCGTTATTCTTGAAAATATCTGCAAAGAAACTGGACACCACTGCTTTGAATCCATAATCTGATAATGCCCACGCGGCATGTTCGCGGCTTGATCCGCAGCCGAAATTGTGTCCAGCAAGTAAAATTTCGCCTGCATACTGCGGGTGATTGAGAACAAAATGCGGTTTGGGATTGCCGTCAGGATCATACCGCCAATCACGAAAAATATTCAACCCAAATCCTTCGCGGGTTGTTGCTTTTAAAAACCGCGCGGGGATAATCTGGTCGGTATCCACGTTCTCCATGCGTAAAGGTATGGCTGTGGATATAATTTTCGTCAGCTTTTGTTTTTGCATAATTTTCATTTTGCTCGGTATAGAAATTTTTCTCCGTTGCAATTCACACTATTTTATTTTTTCTGTAGGTGTTCAGATGCAACCGAAAAATTTTTTATACCTTGCTTCAAAGCTTAAATAGATTTCGAATATATTATTTAATAAAGTCTCTCACATCACTCACTCTTCCTGTTATTGCCGTTGCTGCTGCGGTGATCGGACTTGCCAGAAATGTCCGTGCGCCAGGTCCCTGGCGTCCTTGAAAATTACGATTTGATGTTGAGATACAATATTTTCCCGGTGGAATTTTATCATCGTTCATACCAAGACAGGCAGAGCATCCAGCACTTCGCATTTCAAATCCAGCATCAATAAAAATTCTATCCAATCCTTCTTTTTCAATTTGTTTGACAATATGCGCTGAGCCGGGGACGACAAAAACAGTCAGTCCTTCAGGTTTCTTCTTGCCTTTGACAATTTTTGCGATACTACGATAATCTTCAATGCGGGAATTGGTGCAACTTCCCAAAAAAACATAATCAACTTTTTGTCCCAGTAATGGCTTGCCGCCTTGTAGTCCCATATATTCCATCGCGTCACGGAAATTATGCCGTTGATTTTCATTCTCCATGTCATTTTCTGTCGGAATTGTTTCTGTAATTTTCATACCCATAGCAGGATTGGTTCCGTACGTTATCATGGGCTCGATATCAGTCGCGTCGATAAATAATTCTTTATCGTAGATTGCGTCTTTATCGCTTTTCAATGTTTTCCAGTAGGCAAGGGCTTTTTCCCATTCTTTTCCTTTTGGCGCGAAAGGACGTCCTTTTATGTATGCGAAAGTTATTTCATCCGGCGCAATCATTCCTCCTCGTGCTCCCATCTCAATACTCATATTGCAGATTGTCATCCGCGCTTCCATTGACAAGTTATTAATTGCGCTGCCTGAATATTCAACAAAATGACCTGTTCCTCCTGCGGTTGAAATTTTTGCAATGATATAAAGAATAATATCTTTGGAAGTAACGCCTTTACCCAGCTTGCCGTCAATTTTGATATTCATCGTTTTTGGTTTGTATTGCAAAATGGATTGACTCGCAAGGACTTGTTCAACTTCACTGGTACCAATTCCAAATGAAATAGTCCCAAAAGCTCCATGGGTCGAGGTGTGGCTGTCACCGCAAACGATTGTCATGCCTGGTTTGGTTATCCCAAGCTCCGGCCCGATGATATGGACGATTCCTTGATTTGGATGACCCAATCCATAGAGGCTGATGCCAAATTCGTCACAATTCTTCTGAAGCATCGCTACCTGTTTACGAGACATTTCTTCCTGAATCGGTTTGTCCTGATCAATGGTCGGGACGTTATGATCCATCGTCGCCCAAGTCCGGTGTGTTCTGAAGACGTTTATTCCGCGATTTTTTAATCCGTTAAATGCCTGCGGACTTGTGACTTCATGAATTAAATGCGCGTCGATGTAAAGGACAGCAGGATAGTCGTCTTTCTGGAAAACGATGTGCTGATCCCAGATTTTTTCAAATAACGTTCGTGGCGTTTTTTTCATAAAGATATCATAAGCTCATGTAGATCTTTTTTTGTAATGCGTTTTTTCATATCAGCGAGTGGTAAAAATTTTTCATATACTTTTGTAAGTTCTTCAGGTGTTATAGTGAAGCCTAAGTTGCGTAGATGGTAGGCAAGGCCGGATCTGCCCGAGCGAGCGGTTAAGGGAATTGTTGAATGCGTTACCCCAACATCTTCAGGATTCATAATTTCATACGTAAAGCGATTTTTCAAAACGCCATTTTGATGGATGCCGGATGAATGAGCAAACGCGTTTCTGCCGACAATTGCCTTATTTGCCTGAATCGGCATGTGCATGAGTCGCGAGACGAGTCTGCTGGCGGGATAAAGTCTGGTGGTATTGATATTTGTTTGCGTGTTGAGACTTTCACGTGTTTTAAGAATCATCGCAACTTCTTCTAGAGAGGTATTGCCAGCCCGTTCGCCGACGCCATTGAGCGTTACCTGGACTTGACGGGCTCCGTTCTGGACTGCAGCAATAGTATTGGCTGTTGCCATGCCCAGGTCATTATGACAATGGACAGAGATAATTGCTTTATCAATATTGCTGACATGTTCTTTGAGATACGCAATTTTTGCGCCGAACTCTGATGGGAGGCAATAACCGGTTGTATCGGGGATATTGACAACCGTTGCGCCAGCGTTGATAACTGCTTCTATCATTTGAGTAAGAAATACGTTGTCAGCTCTGCCTGCATCTTCTGCATAAAATTCGATATCTTGAACAAACCGCTTTGCGTATCTTACTGCTTCAACACCTTGTTCAAGAATTTTTTCCCGGGTACTGCGAAATTTATATTCTATATGAATATCAGACGCGCCAATGCCAGTATGAATACGCTTTCTTTTGGCAAATTTCAGTGCTTCAACAGCCGAATCAATATCGCCTTTGATGGCTCGGGTAAGCGCGCAGATAATAGGTTGTCGTACCGTCTTGGAAATTTCGACAACTGAGTGAAAGTCTCCCGGACTTGAGATTGGGAAGCCTGCTTCAATGATATCAACGCCTAGAGTTTCCAGCGTCTTTGCGATTTCAATTTTTTCTGCAGTGTTAAGCTGACAGCCGGGCGCCTGTTCTCCGTCACGAAGTGTTGTATCAAAAATAAAGACGTTGTTCTTCATAGTCATAAAAAAACCGCCTCTTTCGGCGGTCTGCATTAGTTTCTTACTCAAGCAAATTCCGCCGTATTAAACGGTAAGAAGTGCAAGGGTAAGAAGATTAAAAACTATTTTCATAAGAGAATATCTAAGACAAAATAATAATAGCAATTAATGATTCATTCGTCAAGGTAGAGACTTAATTACTCATTGGCTTAGATTTTGATCCTTTTTTGTCTTTCCAGATTATTTTATATATACCTAATTTATCCGGCAGGTCATTAAGAAAGGGGATATAAGGAAATGCTAAAACGAGCAACATAAAAATGCCGGCGATTTCAGCCCCATCCCTATCCTGATTGGGATCATTTTGTAGAATCGTATTATCCATTACGCCCAGTGGCGCAAGCCACCATGCTCCAGGAGGAATAGCGCCTTTTTCTTCACGCAGCATGCCGTATTGCCCGATCTTTATGGTAAGATCGTTAGCCTTATCTTCAAGCACTCCCGTGTCTGATAAAAAGCGTAACACATAGGTCGGATTATATTGCGTTGTTGCTTCCTGTTGCAGCGATGCTTCATAGAGACCACTTTGTCCCATGAATACCAGCGAGCTGATGACAGGGATAAGCGGATTTTTTGTATCAGGAGCCGTTGTAAGTTTGTTATGTACGGTAAAATACGCAGTCGCGGACTTGATCATCTTATTTTGCGTTTGCTTATCTTCATTGAGAAAAAGCCGCATCATGTCTGGCGCTGTTCTGTTTATCGCAAGATATTTTTTGTAGGGGTATTCAACAAAAACCTTTCTTGTATTAAATTGATACGGATCTATATTGTCCATATAGGTTGCTGTGTCTGAGCTGTGATCCGTTTCGCTAATAAGAGTTATTGCCATAAGGGAAGGATCCTGTGTTGCAACCTGTTGGATAGTGACCGGTTCAATCATCGGAGAAGGGAAAATAACTGCAAGAAGGATAATGACGCAGATTAATACAAAACCTCTAAAAAAAAGTAAGGTATGATTTGCCTTGACTATCCGGTACGATACATCTTTTTTATATGGTTTTGCAATTCCACGTAACCGGATTAGCGCGTAATGCAGAAAAAGCAGCGCGATAATAAGAAGAGGAATAACAACAACGTGGATTCCGTAAATCTGCGCGTAATTCAGATTATTGATGACAATACCCATGCCTGATCCGTTATAGAAGTCTGCGCCTTGAAGGCTCCGCCATTGTGAGGAAAAATCATTGCGCAGGACATAGCCGAATTCCGCTTCCATCAATGAAAGAAAAAGCATGAGTGCGCCGAGTATCCACACCAGCTGTCTCGGTGGTCGGTAACCACCGGTAAAAAAGACGATGAGCATATGAAGGATCATAAAGACGACGAGTGCCTGAACAGACCAGAGATGAATACTTCTGATAAGCAGTCCCGCGCGTGTCGTTAGCCACCAGTTAGGCCCAAAGAAAACAAGAATAATTCCTGTAATAATCAGCAATACCAGGCAGATCATTGAGAAAAAACCTAACGAATAAAAAAATTTATTTGCGTAAGAAGGAACATCTTCAAGCCAGATATTTTTGACAACTTGTACTACGCCTGCATCTTCTTTTTTCACCATATAAACTTATTATAGATAAAATAAAAGGAAAAAGATATGTGATTTTAATCACAGAAATGAAAGATTACGCTAGGCTTACTATTCAAACCTCGCTAAATTTTGTATACTAAAATACAGTTTTCTGCTTTATTCTTATGACAAACATAAACTTTTTTACCCAATAATATTCTTTCTGCTTAATTTAAACTCAATACTGAAATAAGTAAATAAGTATTTCTATTATAGTGATGCTTAAATTTTCTAAAATTTTCAAAAAAAACTTTAAAATTATAAA
>JAJYHW010000037.1 GCA_021784535.1 bacterium | reverse complement strand
ATGACAAGTGTAAAGGGAGAATCACAAGAAGGAAGCTTGTTCCTTTGCAATATTGAAACTGCCGAGATGGTGAAATATGCATCAAATGCATTCCTCGCTACAAAGATATCGTTTTCAAACGCCATTGCCCAGCTGTCAGAAGTAACGGGAGCCGATGGTCTTAAAGTATTGGAAGCAATGGGGCTTGATAAACGTATCGGTACGGCATTTCTGAATCCCGGTGCAGGATATGGCGGCAGTTGTTTTCCAAAAGATGTGAAGGCGCTGCTTTCTATTGCAAAAAATTACGGTTATGATTTTACGCTCCTTCGGGCAGTTGAAGATGTTAATGAGGAAGCGATTATGGGTATCGTCCGAAAGGCAAAACAATTTTTTCATGACAAACTCGATGGGAAAACAATTGGCGTATTGGGACTCTCGTTTAAACCTGACACTGATGATATGCGGGATGCGCCTTCTTTGAAGATTATTACTGCGCTTCTTGATGAAGGAGCAATAGTCAAGACATTTGACCCAATAGCACTGGATAATGCAAAAAAACGTCTGAAAGACCACAAGGGAGTTCAGTTCGTTGAAGATCCCTATGAGGCAGCAAAGGACGCAGATTTATTAATTGTTGTTACCGAATGGAATGAATTTAGACAATTAGATCTTCAGAAAGTGAAAGCCATGATGAGATCTCCGAATTTGATTGATGGCCGCAACATCTATAATCCGAAGAAGACAAAGGAACTTGGCTTTGCGTATGTTGGGGTTGGGAGGAAATGAAGAAAGTACTCATTACCGGTATTACCGGCTTTGTCGGTAAACATCTGGCAAGTCATCTTCTTGCGCAAAATACCTATAAAGTTGTGGGCACCTACCGTTCAGAGTCCGGTTTGGGAACGTTAGGAGATATAAAAGAGCAAATAACCCTTAAGCAGCTCGATTTACATGATGCAGAAGCAGTTGAATCACTCATTCTTTCTGAGAAACCTGACTACATTTTTCATCTTGCTGCACAAGCGTCTTCTGCAAAAAGTTTTTCAATTCCGGTTGAGACGCTGACCAATAATATTATTTCAGAATTTTCACTTCTTGATACGCTCAGAAAACATAGCTTGCAGCATATTCGCGTGTTAATCATATCAACAGGTGAAATCTATGGCATTGTAAAAGCTGAAGATGTTCCGGTAGATGAAGATACTCCTTTTCGTCCCGCTACTCCTTATGCGGTTTCCAAACTCGCACAGGATTATTTAAGCTTACAATATTATTTGGCTTATCAACTGGATATTGTTCGCTTGCGACCATTTAATCATGTCGGGCCTGGGCAACGGGAAGGGTTCGTTGTTGCTGATTTTGCCAAGCAAATTGCAGAAATTGAAAAAGGAAAGAAAGAACCGATCATTTTCGTAGGCAATTTGGAAGCAAAGCGTGATTTTACTGATGTTCGGGATATGGTGAAGGCATATGCATTAGCTTTACAAAAAGGTAAAGCAGGAGAAGTATACAATATCGGTTCAGGGAAGTCATATAAAATTGATGATATATTACAGACATTATTATCTTTTTCTTCAAAAAAAATTACCGTTACGATTGATCCTGCACGGATTCGTCCGGTTGATGTTCCTGAGATACGATGTGATTTCCAAAAATTCCATACTATTACCGGATGGGAGCCCGCAATAGTATTTGAGAAAACATTGCAAGATGTACTGGACTATTGGCGGGGAATAGTTTAAAATATTACAATATTAACGCGTTAACGGGTTCGAGTTTTTATGAAACGAGCTTTAATTACCGGTATCACAGGACAAGATGGGCCTTATTTGGCTGAGTTGCTTCTTCAGAAGGGATATAAAGTATTCGGCACAGTAAGACGGTTGAGTACTCCCAATATGGAGAATATCAGCCATTTACAGGATAAGATAGAGCTTCTTTCTGCTGATTTATTGGATCAGACTTCTCTTTCCGAGGCAATTGAGCAAGCTGAGCCTGATGAGGTATACAATCTTGCAGCACAATCCTTTGTAAAAGCTTCTTTTGACCAACCGGTTTTGACAGGAGAGTTTACTGCTCTAGGAGTAACCCGTGTCCTTGAAGCAATTAGAAATATAAATACGAAAATTAAATTCTATCAGGCCTCAAGTTCTGAGATGTTTGGAAAAGTTGTTGAGACACCGCAAAAAGAAACAACGCGTTTTCATCCCCGAAGTCCGTACGGCGCTGCGAAAGTATATGGGCATTATATAACGCAAAATTATCGTGAAAGTTATGATATGTTCGCATGCAATGGGATATTGTTTAATCACGAGTCGCCACGAAGAGGAATTGAGTTTGTAACAAGAAAGATATCGCACGCAGTCGCGCGAATCAGCTTAGGTAAACAAAAGAAGCTAGAGCTGGGCAATATGAGCGCCAAGCGGGATTGGGGATTTGCGGGGGATTATGTAGAAGCGATGTGGTTGATGCTTCAACAGGATAAGCCGGATGACTATGTCATTGCGACAGGTGAAACGCACTCAGTTCATGAATTTGTTCAACTTGCGTTTGCTGAAGTTGGTATTACTGACTGGGAAAAATATGTCCAGTCTAATAGCCCCAAACACCTCCGTCCGGCAGAAGTGGATTATCTTATTGGAGATTATAGTAAAGCAAAGAGTAAATTGGGATGGCAGCCGAAAACAAGTTTTAAAGAATTGGTTTCCATGATGGTTCAGGCAGACCTCGAGCGTGAGAAAAAATGATAATTTTTTATCTTCACTCTTCCAATAATGCTTCGACTTTAGTATCATACAAATATGGCAAAAGTTATAGTGACCGGCGGGGCGGGCTTTATTGGATCTCATCTTTGTGATAAGTTGCTTTCTTCCGGGCATGAAGTTCTCTGTATCGATAACTTTCTGACTGGCTCTGAGGAAAATATCGCACATCTACAGGATGACACACGCTTTCAGTTTATTAATCATGATGTGATTACTCCGCTTCCTGATCAACTACAGGCAGAATATCTATTTCATCTTGCGTCGCCTGCTTCACCAAATCATCATAGTAAGATCAGTTATCACCAGCTGCCGATGGAAACAATGCTTGTCAATACCGCAGGCACGTTAAATATGTTGCAATTTGCTTCTAAGCATAACGCAAAATTTCTTTTTACCTCAACATCTGAGGTATATGGTGACCCACTGGAACATCCTCAAAAAGAATCCTACCGCGGAAATGTATCAACGACTGGTCCTCGATCTGTATATGATGAGGCAAAAAGATTCGGAGAGACGCTTGTTGCCTATTTCTGGCGAAATAAAGGCCTTGATGCGCGAATAGTCCGGATTTTTAATACATACGGTCCGCGGATGAGTACCGCTGATATGCGTATGATTAGTATCTTTATCAATCAGGCGCTGTCTTATCAGCCGATTACTATTTTTGGTGATGGTAAGCAAACACGGTCTCTCTGTGAAGTTTCAGATACAGTGGAAGGGATTATGAGAATGATGTTTCATGACAATACAAAAAGAGAAATTGTCAATATCGGTTCCTCAAATGAGCATACTGTTTTGGAATATGCGGAAATGGTCAAGAGATTGACGGGAAGTACCAGTGAAATTCAATTTGCAGAACAACTCCCTCAGGATGACCCGCTCAAAAGAAGGGCAGATATTTCAAAGGCAAAAGCTTTACTTGATTGGTCGCCGGTAGTTTCATTGGAGGAAGGATTGCAAAAAATGATCGGGTATTACAAAAGTCAGAAATAGCTATAGATTTTTGAAGTATGAAAATAGTAATTATTACGCCTACGTATAATGAGCGAGCCAATATAGAAAAAATGATTCCGGTTCTGGAAAATGATATTTTCCCGGAAATTAAAAATCATACACTGCTTCTTCTTATCGTTGATGACAAATCGCCTGATGGGACAGCAGATGCCGTACGGAATTTTATGAAAAAATGGTCAAATATAGAACTTCTTACCGGAGAGAAGCAGGGGCTCGGATTTGCCTATGTACGCGGAATGAAATATGCTATGGAGCAGATGAATGCTGATGCTGTGATGGAATTTGATGCTGATTTTCAACATGATCCTCATGATATTCCGCGTTTGATTCAGGCAATCGATGAGGGAGCTGATTATGTCATTGGAAGCCGCTATGTTTCAGGCGGATCTATTCCGAAAGAATGGGGGCTTGATCGTAAATTTTTGAGTGTCTTTGGCAGTTTGTTTACACGGATTGCCTGGCTGAATTTTAGCATTCATGATACGACCTCCGGTTTTAAATTGACAAAAACATCATTTCTCAAACGCGTCGATCTTGATCATCTTCTTTCAAAAAATTTTGCTTATAAAATGCAGATTTTGCATGACGTAGTGAAATTAAAAGCAAAAGTAAAAGAAGTACCGATTATTTTTTATGAACGTGAAAACGGCAAAAGTAAAATTCATGTGAAAGACCAGTTTGAATCTTTTTATGTTGTCTTGCGCCTTGCAGTATTGGATAGAAAACGGTTTGTCAAATTTCTGCTTGTAGGAGGAACGGGTTTTGTTTTGCAGTTTCTTACCATTTACGCTTTTATTCTTTTGGGCATTAAGCAGTTTATTGCCGCAATGATCGGAGGAGAAATTGCCATTTTATGGAATTTTATCGCCAATAATATGTGGACATTTCGTGATACCAAATTGATTAAAGAACAGGGAAGTTTTTTGAAACGTTTAGTAAAATTTAATGTTGCCTCGCTTGCGTCCATTGGCGTGCAGGGACTTGTAGTATATATTGCGGTAAATATTTTTGGTGAAAAAATGAAAATTTTCGGACTTTCTCTTCATACATCAATTGTCATCCTAGTGCCAGCGATTATTTTATTGGTTATTCCGATGAATTATCTTATTTATAATCGGGTAATTTGGAAAACGCACCATCTGAAAAGTAATTTTTAAATTGAATTGTTATGAATCGTAAAATTGCTTTTATCTTACTTACTTTTATTCTTCTTCTCGCTGCTTTTATGCGTTTGTATATGATCTCGGATTATATGACCTTTCTGGGAGATGAAGGGCGTGATGTACTTGTTGCCTTGCATATTTTACAAGGACATTTTACTTTACTCGGTCCTCGCGCTTCCGCAGGCAATTTTTTTACCGGACCAATTTATTATTACATGATGGCGCCGTTTTTATGGCTATTTCATTTTAACCCCGTTGGTCCTGCGGTAATGGTTGCGCTTGTTGGCATAGCCACTGTGTGGCTTATATACATCGTGGGGAGTGATTTTTTTGATCGAAAAACAGGTCTTATTGCTGCTGCGTTGTATGCCGTCTCTCCACTTGTTATTACGTATTCTCATTCTTCCTGGAATCCAAATGTCGTACCTTTTTTTGCGTTACTGACGGTATATTGTCTTTATAAGGCAGTGACTATTGTGCGCTTTTGGAAATATTATCTGCTTGTTGGGTTTTTGTTGGGTATTTGTATTCAGCTGCATTATATTTCTTTATTTCTCGCGGTGATCGTTGCCGTCTCATTGTTTCTCATGCACTGGTATCTTAATACTAAAATACTTATCCGGCAATTATTGAAAAATTATCTTGAAATTTTTGCCGGTTTTATTATTGGTTTTTCCCCTTTTTTGGCATTTGAAATCAGACATGGTTTTCCGAACACCAGAAGCATTATTAAATTTATCTCTACAGATACAACAAGTGAGCAATACGCAACCTATCATGCTTTCTATCAGCCGGTTGCTGATGTATTCTTTCGTTTATTTGGCCGTCTGGTATTCAATTATCCTTCTCCTGATCTGTATCATTTATATTCCTTAATGCAATTACAAATATTCGGACTGATCGTTCTTATTTTTGCCATTGCATCAATAGGAATGCTTTATCGCGCTAAAAATAAATTTGTGGTGATTTTATTAACAACATGGCTTGTCTTTGGCGTATCACTCTTTGGACTATATAAAAAACCGATTTATGATTATTATATGGTCTTTATGTTTCCTCTGCCGTTTTTTCTGATTGCTCATCTCATCGGTAAAATATTTGAACTGAAAAAAGGTACGATGCAATACGGGTATGTAGTAGGAGCAATTCTCTTTCTCGGCATTTTTGGATATAATTTGTATTATCAGCCTTTTCAATATCCACCGAACAGACAAAAAGCGCAAGCTGAAAAAATTGCAAAGTTTGTTATCTCAAAGACTGATAATCAGCCTTTTAATTTTGCATTACTTGCAGGAGGCAGCGGCAATTCTGATTATGCCTATGTTTACTATCTTACAATATTAGGTCATCCTCCGATAGCGATTCAGAATCCTCAGGTTGATCCACAACGGAAAACAGTAACAAATCAGCTTATGGTTGTCTGTGAAGATCCTGCATGTAAGCCACTTGGCAATCCTCTTTGGGAAATCGCAGGTTTCGGACAGGCTACGGTGTGGAAAGAGTGGCATGTGTCGGTAGTAAAAGTCTATAAAATGGTCCACGTTATTATTCACACAAGCAAACAGTAATATTTTTCTCCACTCGTCTCTTAGTTGCTATTTATGTCACCTAAGAAAACCCCGCAAGCGCAGGGTTTTCTTTCCCGATTAAAACGGGTCGTGTTCCTTGAAGCATAATGAGTACTTCAAGGAGTTACAAGATTATTTTGAACCAATCTTGTACATTCCCGTACCACAAACTGGGCATTTAGCCTTAAGAGCTGGCTTGCCGTTTTTCATGGTAACCTGTTCTGGATTGTCGACGTCTCTTTTTGCGCGACATTTTACACAATACATTGATGCCATTGATGCTCACCTCCTTCCGAATTAAATTCGAAATTCGAATATCGAAATTCGAAACAATTTCAAATTACTAGTATTCGAATTTGTTCCAGATTTCGATGCTATCTCTTTAGTGGAGATAAAACATCCTAGTCAGCAATTCTACAAGAACAATTATTCCTGTAACTATCGCAGTTTTCAGAAGATCTTTTCCTAGATAAGCATATTCAGTTGTCTCGATAGTAACTGTTTGTCTTGCAGGTTCTGATTTTTTGCGGCTTGGAGATTTTATACCTGGTACTGCGGGAAGTGAGAATGTTATTCCAGTCTCCGGGCTTGCTAATTTCGGCTCTTCTTGTTGCGATAGCGCTGCTCCCGACTCAATGATATGAGCTTCCTGTTTTTTCTGAGTAGTCAGCAATTTTTGTTTGCGAGTTTTTCTCTTTTTAGGCATGAATGAGCCTAGGTTACACTATTGACTTTGGCCTTGTCAAGAGGTTAATATTGAGTAAGCGAAATTTTCAAGGCTAAAAGCGCAGAGTTTTTGGTCAAAAGAGCTGCTATGATAATTTATTTTTTATTGTTTTTCATAATTGTATGGCTTGCAGTAATTACGTATTACTGGTTTCTTTTGAGAAAAAATTATCTCGTTTTGATTCAGGGAACGAGTAAAAAAACACTTGATGAAGTCCTTCGCAACTTGATTGCCAGTGAACAAAGAATAAAAGAAGATATTGCAAAAATAGTAGTGCGATGTGATAAAATAGAGAAAGACGGGGGTTATCATATTCAGAAGGTTGGACTGCTGAGATTTAATCCATTCAAGGATACCGGCGGTGATCAAAGTTTTATTCTGGCTCTTGTTGATGCGCATGATACGGGTATAGTGATTACCGCACTTTATTCCCGTTCAGGTACCCGATGGTTTACCAAGCGCGTTTCAAAAGGAAAAGGCACTGAAGTTGAACTCTCTGAAGAAGAAAAAAAGGCTCTGCATTCGGCAGCAAGGTTAACATAATATATGAATAAGAAAGTACTTATCCTGCTCTCACTTATTGTCTTTCTCCTTTCTGCCGGAGTCTCCTATGTTGCTTTTGCCAAACAGCCTGTCTCTCCGGCACAACAACCAACAACAACTGCTGTCTCATCCAAATTAGGTAAAGTAACCAATAATTATCAAGCTTTGGAATTTAATCCAAATGCACCAAAAACAGAAGCGTGTCCATTAACAGGGGTAAAATACGGAAGTGATCAGGCCACATGGTGGCGGGCACATCGACCGATGGGAATTATGATTGAAAATAGTCTGCCAGCTCGTCCTCAGTCAGGTATCAATGCCGCCGATGTAACGTATGAAGCATATGCGGAAGGAGGCATTACCAGAACGATGAATGTCTACTATTGCCAAGATGCTGGCATTGTCGGACCTGTACGTTCGGCGAGGACATATTTCCTTGATTGGATTTCTGAATATGGCAATAATCCTTTATATGTACATGTAGGAGGCGCAAACACGCCGGGGCCTGCCAATGCATTAGGGCAAATTGTTCAATATGGATGGAATCAACTTAATGACTTGAATCAATTTTCTATCGGTTATCCTATTTTTTATCGTGACATGAACCGTCAGGGGCATGAAGTCGCGACTGAGCATACGATGTATTCAGTTACTTCAAAGCTGTGGAATTTCGCAGCACAATCGCGCGGGTTGACCAATGTCGATAAAAACGGTGTATCATGGGATACAACGTTTGTCCCTTACACATTCACTGCGACTCCTCCGGTAAGCGAACGGCCTTCAAGTCAAATTATCTCAATCCCGTGGTCAGGGCCTGATTACGCAGTGAAATGGACATATAATCCTCAAAATGATCTCTATTATCGTGATAATGGAAGAGTTAAGCATATAGATCGTAATACACATAAACAACTGACTGCAAGCGATGTCATCGTATTGTTTATGACAGTGCGTAGGGCAAATGATGGATATCCAAATAATGAACATTTGCTTTATGGCGATATCGGCTCTGGAAAAGCTATCGTGTTTGAGAACGGAAAAGAGATTCGTGGGACATGGAGTAAGGCAAGCAGGACAGCAAGAACAATATTAACTGATAGCAACGGTAATGAAATTACTTTTACCGTCGGGAAACAATGGTTTGAAATGCTCCCCATAGGCTCAGAAGTACTTGTGCAGTAATTATTCTTTTGTGAATACATTGTTGCTATTTAAATTGAGCAAAAAAATGCTATAATATCTTCATCTTGCCCTTAGCTTATTATGTTCTCAGATCTTATTACATCAAAAACCAGGGTAAAATTACTCAACCTGTTTCTTACATCTCCCCATGATATGTACCATGTCCGTGAATGCGTCAGAAGGACGGAGGAGGAAATTAATGCGGTCAGACGAGAATTGATTTCGCTTGAGAAAAAAGGAGTTTTGCGGCGCGAACAGAGAGCAAACAGGGTATATTATTCGCTTGCAAAAGAATATCCTTTTTATTTTGATCTCCTTAAAATCGGAGCAAAAACAATCGGACTTGGTCAGCAAATTCTTGAATACCGGGCAAAACTAGGCAAGATCAAATTTGCTATGTTTTCAGGTAAATTTATCCGTCGTATTAAAGAAAATCCTGAAGATGTTGATTTAATTGTCGTTGGAACTATTGTTTTGCCTGAACTCGCGATACTTGTCCGCAATGAAGAAATGAGGCTTGGGACAGAAATTAATTATACTGCAATGACTGAGGACGAGTTTAAATTCCGTAAGCAGCGGAATGATCCGTTTCTTGTAGGTATTCTTTCCGGCTCAAGGGTGATGATTATCGGTGATGAGGAGGGGCTTCTCGCGTGAAGCATCACTCGCGTTACGCGCTTTTTCTTGTCGGTTTATTGACAGTAGCGAGTGTTCTTATCAACGCTGCAGCACCTGTTACTCTTAATTTCGATTTGTTTAATCCCTTTACATCGCGATCAGTTCCGGTGCGGTACTCATATCAGGGGATCCCTGTTATCAATAAAATTCATGATATGGCGTTTCATCTGGGTCTTGATTTGCAAGGCGGAAGTAGTATTACGTTTCGTGCCAACATGAAGAATATTCCTCAAGGGCAAAGAGATAGCGCATTAAGCTCAGCAAAAGCAGTTATAGAAAAAAGAATAAATTTTTTCGGTGTTTCAGAGCCAGTCGTTCAAACAGAAAAGGTTAATAATGACTATCGTATTCTGGTCGAAATTCCCGGTATTACTGATGTCAATCAAGCTATTAATCTGGTCGGAAAAACAGCCAAATTAACATTTTGGGAAAGTGGTAGTCCTACATCTGCAAGTCAATCTGCGCAAACAGCATCGCAATCGGCAATGCAGGATCTTGCGGCAGGAATACCGGTAGGAGTAAGCGCAGCTGTGGGTCCGAACCCGAAAGAGACAAATTTAAGCGGGTCTGATCTCAAGCAGGCAGCTGTTACTTTTGATACCAATACGGGTAAGCCGCAGGTGCAGTTGACATTTACGCCGGGAGGAGCAAAAAAATTTGCTGATATTACTTCGCGAAATGTAGGAAAAGTTGTCGCAATCGCACTTGACCAGCAGGTGATAGAGGCGCCTGTCGTACAGCAGCCTATCGTGGGAGGCAATGCGGTTATCACCGGTAATTTTACAACACAGCAGGCAAATAATCTGGCTATCCAATTAAATGCCGGAGCACTCCCTGTTTCGCTATCCGTTCTACAGCAGCAGGCAATCGGTGCGACGTTGGGCAAAGCTTCTTTGCAGGCAAGTCTCATTGCCGGCGTATTAGGTTTTTTTGTTATTATTATTTTTATGATTGTTCTTTATGGACAGCTTGGAATTGTTGCAAGCGCTGCATTGATTATTTATTCGCTTTTTGTTCTTTCTTTATTCAGATTAATTCCCGTGACGTTAACACTTGCCGGTATTGCTGGGTTTATTTTGTCTGTCGGCATTGCTGTTGATGCAAATATTCTTATTTTTGAACGGATGAAAGAGGAAATCAGAAGGGGCAGGACACGTGCAAACGCAATTGATTTGGGATTTTCCCGCGCGTGGCCGTCAATCCGTGATTCTAATATTTCAAGTCTTATCACAAGTGCTGTATTATTTTATTTTGGGACAGGAGTTATACGTGGATTTGCCGTAACACTGGCATTGGGTATCATTGTTTCAATGTTTTCAGCGATTTTCGTGACACGGACATTTTTGAGAGTCTTTTATAAGAGGGGATAAGGTTAACAAACTATGAATATTGTAGGAAAAAGAAACTGGTATTTTGCCTTTTCATTAGCAATTATCATTCCGGGAGTGATCTCGCTTCTTTTGTGGGGGCTTAATTTGTCAATTGATTTTACCGGAGGTTCACAGATAACGGTAACGTATCAGAAGCAGGTTACACAACAGACGCTTTTTGGTATTCATAACACGTTTAAACAGGATAAGATAGCGGTTATAACAATTCAGAAACAATCAGCACATCAGGTTTTTATTCGGACTAAACCGATGGATGATAAGCAGGATGTTCAGATCATGAAAGATTTGCAAAAGAACACCGGGCAAGTCAAGCAGGATCAGTTCGAAACCATAGGGCCGGTTATCGGGAAGGAGATCACCATGAACGCGTTTAATGCGATTGTCATTGCCTCCTTACTTATTGTTTTCTATATCGCATGGGCATTTAGAGGTGTTCGTAAGCCTATGAGTAGCTGGCGGTTTGGAATATGTGCGATTATTGCGCTTTTGCATGATGCACTGGTTGTCGTCGGTATTTTTTCCATTCTTGGTCATTTTTTCCACGTTGAGGTTGATAGTTTATTTGTCACAGCTTTGTTAACGGTTATCGGGTTTTCAGTGCATGATACGATTGTTGTTTTTGATAGGATTAGAGAAAATTTACGGCGCAATATCACCGCTTCTTTCTCTCAAGTGGTCAATGATTCTATTTTGCAAACGTTCGTCCGCTCATTAAATACTTCTCTTACCGCAATACTTGTATTATTTACCTTATTAATTTTCGGAGGGGTATCGATCCGGTGGTTTGTTGTCGCGATGTTGATTGGTATTGCCAGCGGAACGTATTCTTCAATTTTCAATGCCTCACAACTTCTTGTCGTCTGGCAAGAATGGATAGAGAGAAAAAACCGCAAGAAATAGTCTGGAGGATTAAAAGTATGTTAAGCGTTAGTCAAGTTTTTCTTTGACGAGTTTACTTATCAATGATCCATCCGCTTTCCCTTTTACTTTTGACATGAGAGCTCCCATTACTTTGCCCATGTCTGCAGAGCTGGTAGCTCCAGTTTGCACAATAGCTTCATCAACAAGCTTTCTTATTGATTCTTCATCCATCATCTCGGGAAGATATGTTTGAATCAGTTCCAATTCTTTTTGCTCTTTCTCGGCGAGCTCTTCTCGCCCTCCAGCTTTGAATTGTTCTATAGAGTCCCTACGCTGCTTTGCCTGTTTTTGCAGCACAGCCAGAACATCTTCTTCAGTTGCTTCATAACCGGCACCGCCTTTTTCAATTTCGTAATAGCCAAGCGCTGAGATAATCATGCGAAGGGTTGATGTTTTTTCTGCATCACGTGCGAGCATTGATTGCTTGAGTTCCTCTTTGAGCTGCTGTTTGGTCATAGCGGTATTATAGCACGTTACTCATCAAGGATGAATCCTTTAACTTGATGATTCCACATATTTTTAAAAATGCTATTGGAATTATGTAATAATTTATTTGGATCTCCATCTTCAACGATTTTTCCTTCTTCAATCACAACAATTCTGTTCATTTTTTTTAGCGTTGAGAGACGATGAGCTATTGCTATAACGGTTTTTCCATACATAAGTTTCTCAAGCGCTTGTTGTATCGCATGTTCGCTTTCGCTATCCAGGCTACTTGTTGCCTCATCAAGAATTAAAATTGGTGCGTTTTTCAAAAACGCCCGGGCAATGGCAATTCTTTGGCGCTGGCCTCCAGAAAGCTTTACTCCTCTTTCTCCAACAAGCGTTTCGTATTTCTGAGGAAGATTTTCGATAAACGTGTTTGCTTGTGCAAGAGTTGCTGCATGTTTAATTTGCTCATCTGTTGCATTTGAATTGCCGTAACTAATGTTTTCCTTAATTGTTCGATGGAAAAGGCTGGTGTCTTGTGGAACAAACGCAATTGCATGTCGTAGGCTATGCAGTGTGATATCTTGAATATTTTGCCCATCGATAGTGATGGCACCATTTGACACGTCAAAATGCCGGAGAAGGAGTGAGACAAAAGTCGATTTCCCTGCACCACTTCTGCCGACAAATCCTATTTTTTGGCCGGATGGGACAACAAGTGAAAAATTTTTAAAGACCTGTAATTTCCCATAATCAAAATTGACTGATTCAAAAATAATTTCCCCTTTTGTGAAGATAAAATCATACGCACTTAAAGTGTCAACGATTTGATGATCCGTTAAAATTTCTTCAAGCCCTTCTTTTATCTCGCCATAGTATTTTGCTGAATTTCTCATTTCTTGTCCAAGGAAGAGTAATTGACTGGAAAGATTGCCAACAATGGTGATAATCATTACAATTACACCAATAGTGATTACGTTATTTTGGAAAAGATACATCGAAGTACTAATCATCATGGTCATAAAAATAAAAAGTAATATTCCATTGACAAATAACATCCATTCACTCATCCGCCATTGTGCTATTCCCGCATCGCGTGAGTGTTTTACAAAAGTATTGATATACTTTCGTTCACCTGTGATATTTGCATACTCATGGACAATTGAAATATTGGATAAGGAATCAACAATTCTTCCTTTCAATGCTGAAAGAGCATCGGCAGATTTGATCGATCGTGGTTGTAGTTTGGTTGCAAACCATACATTAATTGCAATAAAAAATATTGACCAAAGTAGGACAATAATTCCCAAAATTGGATTTCCAAGCCATGCAAAAATTACATAGAGCAGTAAACCAAAAACAAGCGGAGTAAATTGCCATAATATTTGGGCAGTGAGAGCTTCATTTCCGTCAACTGCGTTAGCTATTTTATTAGTTAGTGAACCAGCAAAACGATTATCAAAATATTCTTTACTGTGTAAGCTGAGATAGTCATAAAGTGTTTGGTAGATAGAGGTTCTGAGATTCATTATCCAGTGCATTCCCATAAAACCGCTTGCTCGCCAAATGTTTTCTGCAGCGAAAAAATTAATTGGCAAAAGTATTGCCCATAACCATACAGAACTGATAATCAGTGGATGTGCCGTGATTGCATCAGTAAAATTACGTAATACGATGACGTTAAATTGGCTTAACGTTGTTGCAATAAATACAAAAATAAAAGCGCTTAACGCCCATTTTTTGTGGAGCTTAGTAATTAAAAAACCAAATTGTATTGGATTTTTCGGCATATTATGCTTCATAAAAAGAGTTGGGTAAGATAAAACGCTGTGGTCTCGTATTGCCTGAAGGATATCAGTGATTTATTTTTTAAAAATTAGCATAGTACTGTACTTCAAAAAATATGAGAAAAGCGGGGCAAATCTTACTCAGCCGCTTTATTATTATAATAGTAAATTGAGAAAAAAGCTAATGATATTCTTTTATCCGTTCGAGGAGATATTCTTTTGTATTTTTACTTAAATCTTCATCGACTTCTTCAAAAAGTTTGTGTAATATTTCACCGATTTTTCGGCTCGGTTCTAGATTGAGCTCTTTCATAATATCATTGCCGTCAATTGCCAAATCATTGATTGAAAATGGCGCTGGAGCAAGCTGTTCTTCAACGCGTTGTTTAAAAAGTTTGAGCCGCCAGCTTTCAGCAGTTTGTGTTCCACCCCCTAGGCGGTCGCCGACACGAAGATCCATCATATCTTTGACGTTATCAACACCGATTCGTCTGATAAATCTTCTCACTGCGCTATCGGTAATATGTTCATCTACAGTAAACATGTGCCAGCGGATAAGTTTGGTAATTTTCTCGCGTTGTTTTTTTGAAAAATGCAGCCGGTTGCAGATTTCATAGCTCATCCGCGCCCCGACGACCTCATGATTATGAAAAATGACGAGACCGTTTTCATCTGACCTCGCGACGCGGGGTTTGCCGGCATCATGTATGAGTGTCGCGAATCTTACAATCGGATCTGGTGATGGGCAACATTTGAGCGCTAAGACATTATGTGTAAAAACATCATCCTTGTGATGTCTCCCGGGGCGCTTCTGAGAAATACCTATGCCTTCGACAAGCTCAGGCAATATCTGATGGAGTAGTCCGGTATTTTTTAACAGCATGACACCTTCATACGGATAGTCACTTGCGAGAAGTTTCAGTAGTTCATCGCGGATACGCTCTCCGGCGATTTCTGAAAGCAGGGGAGCGTCATGAGTAATTGCTTGCAGCGTTTGGTCTTCAATGCGGAAACCAAGCTGTGCTGCGAATCTGATTGCTCGCATGAGACGAAGCGCGTCTTCTTTAAATCGTTCGTTTGGATCACCGACTGCCCGGATAAGTTTATTTTTTATATCATTTTGACCGTTGAATGGGTCAATTATATTCGTTTCGAATTGCGGGTTGCGGGTTGCGAATTTGATCGCAATCGCGTTCATGGTAAAATCACGTCGACTGAGATCTTCTTCAATTGTTTTGCCCCATGCAATTTCTGTTGGATGCCGTCTGTCATCATACCTTTGTTCGGTTCTGAATGTCGTTATCTCAACAACGCCGGAATGTTCAGTTTCCCGCAATGCCTCAACGGGGATTCCTACAGTTCCAAAAATATTGTCATAAAAAGCGTCGGGAAAAAGTTTGAGCATCTCTTCAGGTGTTGCATCAGTTGCCAGATCCCAGTCTTTTGGTGTCCTCTTTTGTAAGATATCGCGGACACATCCGCCGACGAGATAAAGATTGAATCCGGCATCATGGAACGTTTGATACATTGTTTGTATTTCTGATGGAATGTAGCTTGGCATATCTGGTATAGTATATCAGATGAAACGTGAGAGAGTAATAATACGAAATAATAAAAATGAAAAATTGATTGGTTATTTCTATAGAAATACATCAAAAACACTTCTTGTTGTTTGTCACGGTTTGGATCCTGTTAATGGCTTTCCGGGCGTAGAAGAAATTTTTGAAATTTATTACGAATCTGGAGTATCAATATTCTCATTTGACTTTAGTGGCCATGGTGAAAGTGAAGGTAAAAAGAATTTGAGTCTAAAACAGCGAATAGTTGAGATTGGTAATATCATAGATTATTTTTCTGCCGAGTATGATGAGATAATCTTATATGGGGTTAGTTTGGGAGGAATTACTGTAGCAATTGCATCGTTAAAATTTAGAAAAATTAAGAAAATAATTACGGTTAATGGGTTTTTTAGTTTCAATCCAAGGCATTCGAATTTTTTCCAAATATGTGCATTAGGGTCATTTTTATTAATACATCCTGTTTATTGGAGTGAACTTTATTATTGGTGGCGCAATTTTCAATTAGGTGAAATTACTGTTCCAGCACTTGTTGTTTATGGAGAAAAAGATACTGATGTAAATCCCCGACAATCGATTTATTTTTATTCAGGGCTACGTAGCAAAAAGAAATTATTACCTGTAGCAGGAGGAGACCATGCGCTTATGGGAGCTGATGTAAGAGCAGCAGCGCAATTAGTAAAAGAATGGATACAAGAAAACGTAGTTTATTAGGATATGAAAAAGTGGGAAATACTTAACAGATTGAAGATTGAAGATTTAAGATTTAAGATTGAGGATTTAGTTAAGATTCTTTTGGAGAATCGCGGGCTAAAAACCAAAAAAGAAATTGAGGAATTTCTTCATCCCAATCTTGAAAATGTTACTTCAAAAAGTACCGGAATTAATGCGGCGCAGCTTAAAAAAGCGCTAATTCGTATTAAAAAAGCAATTGAAAACAAAGAACAGATCATTGTTTTTGGTGATTATGACGTCGACGGGATTACCGGCAGTGCGATTTTGTGGGAGACACTGTATGGTCTGGGCGCCAATTGTCTGCCTTACATTCCTCATAGAAAAGAAGAGGGGTATGGTTTATCGATTCTCGGAATCAATAAACTCAAAACTCAAAATTCAAAACTCAAAAATATATCATTAATTATTACGGTAGATAACGGTATTGTTGCCAATGATGCGGTAGTATTTGCCAATGAGCAGGGGATCGATGTTATTATCACTGATCATCATGCGGTTGGTGAAAAATTGCCTGATGCGTATGCGATTGTGCATACGACGAAGCTATGCGGTGCAGGCGTGGCGTATCTTTTATCAAAGGAAATTAAAAAGGATTATTCTTCGAGTGCGCGTAGCGAATCGAGAAGTAAGAATTCTCGACAAGCTCGAATAATATCTTCTGAAGAAGATACGCATTTAGAGCTTGCAGCTTTGGGAACCGTTGCGGATCTGGTGCCGTTGACTGGTGCGAATAGAGCGATTGTCGTGGAGGGTCTGAAAAAATTGCGGGAAACCAGACGCATTGGCTTACTTACGCTTTTTCAGCAGGCGAGAATTGAACAAAAGTCAATCGGCGTTTATGAAATAGGGTATATCATTGGTCCCCGATTGAATGCCTCAGGACGGATTGAATCAGCAATGGATAGTTTGCGTTTGTTGTGTACTAACAACAAAGAACGAGCAATAGAATTAGCAGCAAAACTGGAACTTACCAATCGTGAGCGACAGCAATTACTAAGAGAAGCAGCAGAGCACGCCATTGCACGATTTAAGAATGAAGATTTAAGTTTAAAGAAAATATTAATCATTGGACATGAGAGTTATGAAGATGGGGTAATTGGGTTGGTTGCAGGAAAATTGGTGGAAGCATTTTACCGGCCGGCAATTGTGTTGTCTCTGGGTGAGACAGTCAGTAAGGCGTCAGCCCGCTCAATCAGCGGATTTAATATCATTGAATTTCTCAGGATGCATGTAGAGCATTTTGTCAATGTGGGAGGGCATCCGATGGCAGCCGGGTTTACCGTTGAAACTGCAAAAATTAAGCTTTTACAAAAGAGACTTGAAGAGAAAGCTGCTGCTTTGATTGGTGAAGAATTATTGATTCGTACGTTAAAAATTGACTGCGAATTGTCATTTGGGTTATTAAGTAAAACATTATATGAGAAGATTCATCAGCTAGCGCCTTTTGGGATGAGTAATCCCGAACCGATTTTTGCGGCACGCGCTGTGACGGTTGAGAGTTTTAGAATTTTGGGGAAGGATGGTACGCATTTAAAGCTTGTCTTGAAGCAGGATAACAGTACTTTTGAAGCGATTGCGTTTGGTATGGGGGAGTTGGGGGATAAGATAAAACCAGGCGATAAGATTGATCTTGCTTATACGCTTGATGAAAATACCTGGAACGGCGAGACCAAGCTACAGCTGAAGGTAAAGGATATTAAGTAGTTGGCTGAGTATAGACTGTTGCTGCAGAAGAGCTTTCTCTTGAAGCATCTTTAGTAATAAATTTCTCAGGTAATTCCTCAGAAATGATAGTATTTTCAGATAAAATTTCATCAACTTTTTTTCACATCCACTAACAGTTGCTTTATTCCATTCTCTATCACCAAAAACTTCTTCAGGATAAAGTAGCTTTGCAGCGTCTACCTTACGAATTTCCTCATAAATAGGATGAGCAGGTCCATTACGATATCCTGTGTCTTCATCAATATTGCCAAATTTAAACATATTTGTTAAGTAAAGCGGTAGGGGTTCAAATAGCATCTCTAATTGATATTTATGTTCCCCCCTTGAGACAATAATATATAATCGCCGGAATCCAAATTCCTCAGATTGTCCTAGGCATCCGCTTGTATCATCACCTTCGATAAATTCTGTTTCGGGTCCAAAGGTTTTTATGGCCAGTTCACGATGCCGATTAATGAAGCTATTCATTGTTTCTCCTTTAAGATCAGTTTCATCCAGAAGCACATGTTTGATGCCACCTAAATCAGTAATGCAACTTGGATCAACATAATTATCGCCAAGGAGCTGCTCTCTTCTTTGTGCTTCACGTATTAGTTTATCTACGATTGCACCCAGGCTTTTTGTACGGGGCTTAGTAGAGACAAGCCCTGTCCCTGCTGCTTCTCGAACTGCCCAATTCAATTTTTTTAATACCGCTACATCTGAAAGTTCCCTTAATTGCTTAGGCGTGAGGGCCTGATCTGAATAAGAGATCCATAATGGTTCTCCAGTATTTTTATCTAAAAAGGTGTAAATTTCTATTCTTTCACTTTGTCCAATTGAGCGTCCATGATCAAATATCTCATCATCAATAGCTCCTTGGAATTCTCCGACTATTCTTCTTAAGCCTTTAGAATGTCTATCGTTTTGTGCTAATAATTCAGCGACATTTAAAGTCCTTAATACTTCAAATTGTAACTGTGGATCAACGTCAGATGAGAGTGCTAAACGAACCATTTGACCAGGTGAATAAAGAAAACTTGTTGTATTGATTAATTCTATTTCATCCTGGCTCCCAGGACGCACAAGTCTGGGAAGTTTGCTTATAACGCTATTTGCTTCCTCTATCCTTTTTTCAAAATACGTTAGTGCAGTGTCTTGATTAGGTTGATCGTAATTTCTACCAATTGTTTCTAGAGCTTGATGATCGAATGCATCAATTAATTTCTTACCTTCGCCTCTACTCCAATATTCTCGATCATGAGCAACACGTGCTTCTCTAGTTAAATCACGAAAGACTGGATAATCTACAGGGAAAAAAGTAGATCGTTGTAATCTATCAAGTACGTTTGCGTTAGGTTCGAAATCTCGTAAGGTGAGATTAGGAGGTGGTGCTGATGCTTGTCTATCCATATTGTTAATTAATTTTATTCGCTTATCGCCGTACCTTTGAACTTTAAGAGAATGTAAATCTTGGTTTTTTGATGGATGCAAAAGGGGAAAGCTTAAGGCTCTTCTCAATCGTTCCGCCTGTTGTTCTGCTTCGTGAATAGATAATTTACCCCCAATTTGCGTTGCAAGTGTTTGAGGATAAAATTCAACTGGAGCCACCTCTCCTGTTGGTAAAGTTATATGAAAATGTGGTTTTCTTTCTGCCATAGTACCTCCAAAATAAAAAATCTCCCTTTTTGTGGGAGATTGGGATGCTGTTTGTTAAATCATCACCAATCACCCATGCCAAAAAATGACAAGCGGGAGAATAACACAATGATTAATAGGCTTTCTTACAGAATTCATACAAAGAAGTATAGCTCTAGTTTATCTTCTTGTCAATCTGTTGAGGCTGGTGTATGATACAAAAGTTATATGTATCAAGTAGTAAGTATAAAGTATTAAGTATAGAATTTTTGATTAGTTATATTTTTCTTAATACATGCTACATAATACCTGATACAATTCTAATTAATTATGACTAGGTTATTGATAAAAGACGTTACTGAAAAGTTTGATGAGACAGTTTTCCTGCAGGGATGGGTTGCAACCAAACGAGATCATGGTAAGCTCACCTTCATCGATCTTCGTGACAGAACAGGCATTGTGCAATGTGTCGGCTTTGGGAAAATGGGCGAATTGACGACTGAATCGGTGATCGAACTTATTGGAACGGTTAAAAAAAGGCCAGAGCGGATGATAAACCCTCATATCCAGACAGGCACTGTTGAAATTTCTGTTGATGAATATGCAATATTAAATAAAGCAGAAGAGCTGCCTATTCAAATTGATACTCAAGGTCATGAAATCAGTGAAGAAGTGCGATTGCGCTACCGGTATCTAGATTTGCGCCGTGACCGGATGCAAAAAATTATTCGTTTGCGATCTGCGTATCTTAACGCACTTCGAGGAGCGCTTCTTAAGAAAGATTTTGTTGAAATTGAGACACCGCTTCTCACCAAGTCTACCATGGAAGGAGCGCGGGATTTTCTCGTGCCTTCACGATTTCAGCCGGGTAAATTTTATGCATTGCCTCAGAGTCCACAGCAATATAAGCAGCTTTTGATGACTGCAGGGTTTGAACGCTATTTCCAGTTTCCCCGTTGTCTTCGGGATGAAGATTTACGAGCAGACAGAGGTTTTGAGTTTACGCAGCTTGATTTGGAGATGAGTTTTGTTACTCGGGAAGATGTAATGCAGACAACAGAAGCTGTCGTGAAGGATGCGGTAAAGCAAGTCGGCGGTAAGTTGCGGGATGAGATATTTCCTATTATTAATTATAAAGAGGCGATGGAGAAATATGGCGCGGATAAATTTGATCTTCGTTCAGATGAAGAGAAAAAAGCGGGAGTTTTGGCATTTGCGTGGGTTATTAATTTCCCTTTCTTTAAGAAAGTTGATAAAAAAGATGCAGCTGAAGTACGAGACAGCAAGTCAGGGTGGACATTTACCCATAATCCGTTCAGTATGCCGATTTCAGAGCATGCGGCATGGTTGCTCGAAGGGAAAAATATTGATCAGATAACAACAACTCAATACGATTTAGTTTGCAATGGCTTAGAAGTCGGCGGGGGAAGTATTCGAACACACAAGCCGGAATTGCTCAAAGCAACATACAAAATTATGGGCTATTCAGATAAAGAAATTGAACAAAGCGTTGGGCACATGCTTGAAGCATTCAAGTTTGGTACGCCACCGCATGGTGGTATTGCTTTGGGTTTTGATAGATTGGTGACGCTTCTCACGGGTGAAGAGTCTCTCAAAGAAGCGATTGCGTTTCCCATGACCTCAACCGGAAGAACAGCAGTCATGGATGCACCGGCAGAAGTGAGTAAAGAACAGCTTGAAGAGTTGGGTTTAAGTGTTAAAAAGAAATAGTTTTATTAAACCATTTTGCTCGACACGAAAAATTTTTCTCCGTTGCAAAGATTGCAACCGAAAAATTTTTGTGCCTCGCTTCATAACACCAAATACTCTTCTAGTTGCACTTTTCATTTCTTAGAGAAACAATTACAATAATACTATTGTTACTTATTTGTACCCATGGCACATTCAAAATCTCCAATCTGGCAAAAGAAAAGACAAAATAAATTTAAAAAAACAAAAAAAGAAGTTGCAGTAAAAAAGGCTGCAGTGGTCAAGCAAGAAGAATCGAGGAGGGTGAAAATCAAAGCCTGGCTGCGTACACATGATTCAGATATGCAACTTATTCTTTTTCCGCTTATCTTACTTAGTATTTTGATCACACTTGTAATTTTCAATAATCATATTTTGCTCGCAAGTGCGCAGCAGAAGCCTGTCATCAGTGATCAACTGACAACAATAAATCCTTATCCATATGTACGAGTAGCGAATATGCCGGCACTGAGTGCAAAAGCAGCCATTATTCTTGATAGAGATTCGCAGGTTATTCTTTTTTCAAAAAATCCTCAAGTAAGATTTTCTATGGCATCAACTACCAAAATTATGACAGCTTTAATTGCACTCAATTATTACAAACCAAATGATATCTTAACGGTAAAGCGTTCTTATGTACCAGGGTCAGGATTGCATCTCTACGCGGGTGAGCAATTTACCTTTAAAGATATACTGTATGCGATGCTTCTTCCTTCTGCAAATGATGCGGCTCAGGCAATAGCTGATAATTATCCCGGTGGATCTTCGGCTTTTGTTAAAAAAATGAACGAAAAAGCAAAGAGCTTACATCTTACCAATACGCATTATGGCGATCCGACAGGACTTGATGATGACGGCGATTATACAACAGTCGTTGATTTGGCTCATTTGGCTTCTTATGCGATTACCAATCCGACATTTGTAAAGGTTACTTCGACAAAGCAAAAAACAATTTATACAAGTAATTTCGGAGTACAATATCAATTGACTAACTTAAACAAACTTTTGGGCATTGACGGAGTAACGGGTATTAAGACAGGGACAACTGAAGCAGCTGGTGAAGTACTTGTAACTTCGATGAAGAAAAATGGCCACACCTATATCATTATTGTGATGGATAGTGCCCATAGATTTGCTGATACAGAAAAATTACTGCAGTATATTGATACCAACGTAAAGTATATTCTTCCACAGCAACCGGTTCATTAAACGCTTATTTATTGTAACGTATTATTTGTTATTGCTGGGACATAAGCAAAAAAACCGTTTTGCCCTTCAAAGACTATTATAGGCATAAGATAGTCTTGTTGCGTGTTCCCAATATAATAAGCAAGATATACTTTATTGATGAGTATCTGATTACTGGTTCCGTTGTATGCAGCGATATAGGCTTTGCCGTTTTTTAATTCATCATACGCTTGACGTGCAGTTTTGATAGGATACGTTGCCTGCTGATTAGGTTGAAGATTGATAGATTGATGATTGAAGATAGCCGATACAACATCTGCTTCATTTTGTCCTGACGCGACAAGAAAATTCATCGTAGAAAAAGGAGGGTGTGGATATAAGATCGGCATTTTCATATCAAAATTTTGAAAATGAGTGAGATTCTGGTCTTTTCCTGCTATCAGTGAATAATCAATCTCTTTTTGATAGAGATCTACTCTAATTACCTGTGCACTAGACAAGCTTGTTGTTGGAGTTAATTCCCCATTGATGATTGAGAACAATTGGGGAGTTGTATAATATTTTTTATCCGGAGGCGGATTTTGTGTCAATGTGATATCTACATCTGTAGGGAATAGGTTAGCATTATTTAAGAAAGTTTGAACTGTATTGATCGCTCCGTTTTGATCGCCAAGATTTTGCGCATTTAATACTATCAGTGAAATAAGATAATTTGATGTCATTGTAAAATTTTGGTTGATAATGTTATAAATAATTTTGCGTTGAAATCCGGAAGGCTCATTCCATTCATAAATCGGGCCACCGAGTGGGATTTCTGTCAACGGATTTCCTGCCTGGTCTATAAATCCCCATGAGGCCATAACGCTTTTCGCGTTATCAAGATTCAGCAGATTTGGCTGGCTGATTATCATCGGATATACGATTAACCGGTCAGGAAAATTTTGCGGTAAGGAGCCATCAATAGTATTAATTGTATAGGTAAATTGTCCATGCACGGTACTTTGAGGGAAATTGATGGGAGGCAGCTTCCCATATGCTTCATTTGGAGGAGCAATCTTGGGAGGAAAAAGAATTGTTTGTATGAAGTTGCCGATTTTAAAGAAAAAAACGAGCAGAAGGATGAGGATAAAGCTCAAAACAATGGTAAGTCCTCCTTTTTTTGAAAATTCTGCTGTATCATGAAGAGTCATACTATTGAGTATAGGATAGTTTTGGATTACAATGCAAGAATGATAAGAACAAGAATGGCTCCCAGTCCTACGGGTGAATATCATATCGGACATATTCGTACAGTCCTTTATAATATAGCTTTTGCGAAGAAACATCATGGTAAATTTATTATCCGTATTGAAGACACTGATAGAGTGCGGCTGGTTGAGGGCGCAATAGACCGGATTTTAGATGATATTAGAGATTATGGATTTTCTTGGGATGAAGGACCACGTGTCGGAGGAGATTTTGGACCTTATATTCAGTCAGAAAGACTTCCTCTTTATAAAAAGTATGCAGAAGAATTGATCGAGAAAAAAGCTGCTTATTATTGTTTTTGTACTGCAGAGAGATTGGCGCAAATGAGAGAGACGCAACGAGCGCAAAAAGTCGCTTCGACAAAATACGACAAGCATTGTTTGCATCTATCAACAGAAGAAATTGAAAAAAAATTAGCTGCAAAAGAGCCATATGTTATCAGACTTAATGTTCAGCCAAATAAAATTATCAGTTTTACTGATGCTGTTTTCGGGCAAATATCGATAAATAGCAATGAAATTGATGATCAAATTCTCTTAAAATCTGATGGATTTCCAACATATCATCTGGGAGTAGTTGTGGATGATCATTTGATGGAAATTACGCATGTGATGCGAGGTAATGACTGGATTCCTTCGACGCCCAAGCATATTTTGATTTATGAGGCCTTCGGTTGGGAATTGCCAACGTATATTCATCTTCCAAACTTAAAAGAATTAGGTGCTGATAAAAAACTTTCCAAGCGACATGGTCCTGTTTCAGCGCGCGAATTTTTGGATGCCGGCTATCTGTCAAAAGCATTGATCAATTTTCTTATGCTTTTAGGCTGGAATCCAGGTACAGAGCAGGAAATTTATAGCTTTGATGAGTTTATCAAATCGTTTGAATTAACCAAAATTCATAAGACAGATCTTGTAGCTTTTGATCGGCAGAAATTGACCTGGATGAACGGTTTTTATATTAGAGAAATGTCCGTTGAAGCGTTAACTAGGACTTTATTGACGTATTATGCAAAATCCGGAGAAGACAAAGAACTTAAAAAGATTGATGAAACAATGCTTTTGAAAATTGTACAACTGGCACAGTCGCGGATTAACACACTGAAAGAATTTTATCCATTGGTACGGCATTTTCTTCCAGGCTCCCAGTTCATTGTTTCGAAGGATACCATGGAGATCGCGCGGTCTCTTCAGAATGAACTTGATCGTATACGCATCTGGAATACAGATTCTATTCTTGATGCTTTGCGGGAAGTTTTGAAAAGCCATAGCATTCGCATGCCGGTTTTGTATACAATAATAACAGGACAGGAGCGTGGATTACCTTTGCCGGAGTCTCTTGAGATTTTGGGTAAAGAAGAGGCTCTTTCACGGCTACGTATTGCATTGTCATGAGAACTGCTTTAGCACAAATTATTTCATTTTTCTTTAACCCCGTTATGCTGCTTGTCTTTGTGCCTCTTTTTCTCGTCTACAAAACGTCAGGAGATGTCATCTCGGCGCTGGCATGGACCGGATATACGATGATTTTCCTTATTGCGATGACCTTTTTTGTGATTTATGGCGTTCATAAGAAATTTTTTACTGATCTTGATGTTTCCAGACGTACTCAGCGACCGCTTCTTTTTCTGGCAGGTATTTTTATGTCGCTTGTGTACTTATGGGGATTATTTTTTTTGAATGGCCCACGAATTCTTATCGTGGTGACGATTGGATTTATTACGGGAGTATTGTTACTTGCTATTGTTAACACGCGTTTGAAAGTCAGTTTTCATGTAGCAACAGTTTCTGCCGTTTTTTTCTCATTGGCAATGGTGTATCAAAGGTATTATTATATAACGCTCTTATTGATACCAGTGGTCGCTTGGGCAAGACTAAAAGTAAAAAGACATACACTTCCTGAAGCTATTGTAGGTGCGTGTTTTGGCGTACTATTTTCTTTGGCGATATATATTTTGATTGGGCACGGACTATTTTTGTAATTATGATTGACGGAAAACGGTTTATCAGATCATTTAAATATGCTTTTGAAGGCATTCACTATGCCTTTAAAAATGATCAGAATTTACTTTTTCATTTACTGGTTGCATTTCTGGTAATAAATATCAGTATTATTTTGCATGTTACAGGATATCAAATGGCTATTTTGGGGTTGACGATGATGATGGTAATAACTGCGGAGATGATCAATTCTGCTATCGAGAAGATGGTTGACTTGATTACCAAGGAGCATCGTCAGGAAGCAAAAATTGCCAAAGATGTTGCAGCAGGCATGGTACTTGTTACCGCGATTGCCGCCGCAATTATCGGTACGCTTATTTTCCTTCCATACGTTGTTAAGTTATTTCATTATTAATCATAGTATGATTGAATTTATCGGTTTTATCGCAGCAGCCTGTACAACAATTTCATTGTTACCGCAGGTGATTCATGCTTTTAGGAGCAAGAGTACAAAGGATATTTCACTTCCAATGTATTTGACACTTACGTTTGGGGTAGCGATGTGGTTTGTTTATGGCTTGTTAATTCATTCAACGCCAGTTATCCTCGCTAATGCTGTAACATTTGTTTTTGCCTCAGCAATCCTCATTCTCAAAATCAAACACGGATAAGTGGCATTTTCTCCCTGATTTTAGTACAATAAACCAACGATTAAGTCAGTATGGCTAATCATTTGTCTCTAGGCTCTCATTTCTAATATATTGCCGAGTCATCTAATGGTAGGATAGCGGACTCTGAATCCGTTCATTTTGGTTCGAATCCAAG
>JAJYHW010000023.1 GCA_021784535.1 bacterium | reverse complement strand
CGTGCTGTTTTAGGTTCCGGAGTACGTCTCAAAGCGCTGATTAACGGACATATCTTTATTGATGAGGATGTAGCAATAGATGATAATGCCAATATATTTTCTCTTTATAATATAACAATTGAAAAAGGGACGTTAATTGCGGCAAACGTATATATAATTGACAGTGATCACGCGCTTCCATTGAAGAAATCCCGTTATTTGATTACTTCTGAGAAAGGATATTCAGGAAAACCTATCCATATCGGGAAATATGTCTGGATTGGAGCTCATGCGATTATCCTCAAAGGTGTTACTATCGGTGATAATGCTATTATCGGAGCAGGAGCAGTTGTGACAAAATCAGTTGCTGCAAATACTATTGTTGTCGGTAATCCGGCAAAAAGTATTAAAAAATTTATATAAAATATTTAAGCTTATAGTTTGCAATATAACGCAAAATATAGTATACTCAGGTTTCATATCCAATAAAATATACCTATGAGTACCCTTTTCCGATTTAAAAATTATTTACTTATTTTAGGACTTATTGTATTTGTTGCAATCATGCTGGTTGTGTCAGTTCGTGGACTTCCGGGAAATCCGACACCTACGCAGTTAAACACGCCTTATTGGAAAAATAACGGACCTTTTGAACTATCACCTGAGCGAGGAAGATTTGCATTTCTCTATTCCTTTGTTGAAAATCATTCGTTTTATTTACAACCATCCCTTGCACAATTTACAGCTCCTGATGTCGGATACTGGAAAGACCATTATGTATCTATTTTCCCGCCTGCAATCTCATTTATTGCAATCCCTGGCTATCTGATCGGAAGACATTTCGATCTTTCCCAATATGGAACTTTTTTGTGGATGTCGTTGTTTGCATTATGCAATGTCCTTCTTATTCGTTTGATCGCGATTAGGCTTGGCTCAAATGCAATAGCTGCCACTATCGCCGGAATTACTTTTTTATTTGCGACTCCCGCTTTCGCTTACGCAGTTACTATTTATGAACATCATATCTCGACCTTTTTCATTCTTTTGTCGATTTATTTATTTATCAGATTTAATTCTCTTTTGTCTATCCTTGTTTTTTGGATCGTGTACGCTTTTGCTTTTACGGTTGATTATCCCAATCTTTTTATGATGTTTCCACTTGCGATTGCGACGTTTTTTAAAAGCTTTTTTATAGAAAATTTACATGAACATAAAGTAATTAAAATTTCTTTTTTGCGAGTACTGTCTGTACTTGCAGTCATTATTCCTCTCACATTTCTCTTATGGTTTAATCAAATGTCATATGGCAATCCTTTAAAAATTTCAGGTACTGTGCCAACCATACTCTCTGTAAAGGCAAACGGAAAACCGAATTTTGGCGAAGAAAATATGAAGAAAAAAGTTCATCTCACATCATTGCAAATTGCAGCAACACCACAGCACTCGGCGTTAAATTTTTTCAAACCAATAAATATGCTCAATGGATTTTATATTTTACTTTTGAGTCCTGATCGAGGTGTACTTGTGTATACGCCGGTAATTCTCTTCGGTATAGTCGGGCTTTTTATCGCTAATAAGAAAAAACAAAAATATATCCCATTATTGGTCGGAATTATCGGATTTAATTTTCTTCTTTATTCGATGTGGGGTGATCCATATGGAGGATTTGCTTTTGGCGGCAGATATCTTATCCCATCGTATGCTATTCTTGCAATTTATTTAGCCTTATTCCTTACAGTTGTTAGCAAAAAGAAAATACTGCTTTTCTTATTTTTTCTTGTTTTTATCTATTCCGTTTCAGTTAATACCATAGGAGCTCTTACTTCAAATGCTATTCCGCCACAAATTCAAGCAACAGTTCTTTCCCGCGTTGAACATCGCAAGGTGAATTATACGTTTATGCATGATGTCAATATATTAAATAGTAATAATTCTAAATCATTTATCTTTCAGCAATATGCAAAGAGGGATATGACTGCATGGCAATTTGACATCGTTATAACGGGCGCTATTATCATTTTTATTTTTGTACTTCTCCTTATTATGAATAAAAAGAAAATACAGTATGCAGAAAAAAATTCTCTATGAAATTTAATTTTAAATCATTATCGTTAGAATTTACGCTCAGTGACAGAAAAATTGCAATTATCAAAGATAGCTTAGAAAAACATATCAAGCTGCTTCTTTTTTTTGCACTTTCCATGATATCTATTTTTTGTTTTATCTATTATTATGCAAATGGATTAGGGCTTGCATTTAATGATGCGCGATCTCATTTGGATATCGCACGACGAGTTGTTGATAATCTTAAGCCTGGTTTTGCCCAGCTTGGAAGCGTGTGGCTTCCCCTTCCTCATTTGCTTGCTGTTGTAACGGTATGGAACGACTTTATGTGGCACTCAGGACTTGCCGGAGCATTGCAGTCGATGATCTCTTATGTGGCTTCAGGTATTGTTATTTATCTTATTCTGCAGGCGCTTGGTGTGCGTATGATAGGAAGACTTGCCGGAGTTATTGTATTTGCACTCAACATGAATATTCTCTATATGCAGTCAACTGCTATGACAGAATTATTGCTTCTGGGGTCAATGACAATAGCTGTATATGAACTTATTATGTGGCATAAGGAAGATAAGATGAGTAGATTGCTCAAATCTGGTTTTTGGGTATTATTAGCAACGATGAATCGTTATGATGGATGGTTTTTATTGGGATTTGCCTCAATTTTAATTGTAATTCAGGCATGGAGAAAACACGGATATAAAGCTGCCGAAGGTGCGTTTTTATTGTTTTGCACTTTGGCAGGATTTGGTATTATTCTCTGGATTATCTGGAATTGGGTAATTTTTAAAGATCCGCTATATTTTATCTCCGGTCCGTACGCAGCTGCAACTCAGCAGCAGCAGATTGCTGCCGCGGGGTTATTAAAAACTGAGCATAATTGGTCATATTCTTTTATTACGTATACATATGCTGTCATCTACAATGCCGGAATGCTTCAGACAGTTATGGCAACGATTGGGATGATCCTGTTCTGGTTTGATAAAAAAATATCAGGAAGTCTGAAGATGGCATCAATTGCCCTTATGGCGCCTTTTGTTTTTAATATTCTTGCTCTGTATCTTGGACAATCGGTTCTTTTTATTCAGGGATTAAATGGAAATTCGTGGTTTAATGTACGATATGGCTTGATGATGATACCAACGGTTGCGGTATTTGCAGGTTACCTGGTTCATCGTCTCAAAGCCATCAGATACATTCTTGTACTTCTCTTACTTTTTGTTATGTTTTTTTCTATTGTAAATAAAGACGCCGTAACGCTTGATGATGCTGTTTTCGGCGCAAGTGGAAAAAATGTCAGTGCGGTCAGTGGATGGCTGCACAAGCATGTGTCGCATACACCGGGATTTGTTCTTATTTCGGTTGCTTCACATGATGCAATTATTTTTTCTTCAGGATTGGATATGAAACGGTTTATTCATGAAGGAACAGGAATGTATTGGAATTTGGCTATAGCACACCCTGCTCATTGGGCAAGATGGATTGTAATGAGAACGTATGATCTTCATGATATGACCTATCGCCTTATCTATAAAAATCCTGAGTTTAAAAATGACTATACGCTTATCCATCATTATCCGTTTGCTGATATTTATGAAATAAAACCACAATATGTAAAATATCTGCATATGAAGCCCTATAAAGAATTGTAAGGCTTAAAAATAACTGTTATAGAAATACGCTATAATAAAATAATGAAAATACATAAAGGAGATATATTTCTTTTTCTTACATTTTTTTTCTTTGGGTTTTCTCTATTGCTTTATTTTTTCCAAACGTTATTCCCGGGTCAGGTAATCAATAAAAAAACTTCACGCCACTGGCAGGTCGAATCAATTGATACGATGAAATATTCACGTGATCTTGCACGGCAATATCTTACTGATAATGGAGCGCAGCTTGAGATAAACAAACAGATGTCAGAAATTGCAAGGACAGGTGCAAATTATGTCGCTATTGATACCCCGTATGATAGCGAATTTTTGCCTGTCTTAAAAATGTGGGTAGCTTCAGCACGAGCACATGGACTGCATGTTTGGTTTCGCGGAAATTTTTCCGGATGGGAAGGTTGGTTCGGTTATCCTAAGATAAATGAACAAACACATATAGAGAAAATAAAACAATTTATTCTTGCAAATAAGAATCTTTTTGCAAACGGTGATATTTTTACTTCCTGTCCTGAATGTGAAAACGGTATTAAATTACAATACGGTAATCCTGTCGCTGTCCGCTCCTATCGTACTTTTCTTATTACTGAATATAAGACAACAAAAGACGCTTTTGCTGCGATTGGCAAACAGGTGACCAGTAATTATTTTTCTATGAACGCGGATGTTGCAAGAGCAGTGATGAATAAATCAACAACGCAAGCTCTTGGAGGCGTGGTTGTGATAGATCATTATGTTCAGACACCCGAAGAACTTGCAAGTGACGTTGCTTCTATCGCAAAGCAAAGCGGAGGAGAAATTGTCCTCGGAGAGTTTGGTGCACCTATTCCCAATATAAATGGTACAATGACTCAGGAGCAGCAAAAAGCATGGCTTCAAAAATCGCTTCAATTGCTTGTAGGCATTAAAGCACTTATCGGAGTAAATTATTGGGACGATCTGGGCGGATCTACGGCTCTATGGCGCAATGATGGCTCCCCCAAGCCAGCAGTTTCTGTTTTAACAAATTATTATCAAAACAAATTATAATATTATAAGACAAGATTTAAATATATAGATAAACCTCTTTATTTACTATCATTATTATTTCATCAAATAAATTCAGTCTGTTGACATTATAAGTCATGTATGGTAAAATCCCATATACTATTTATATAGGCTTATAAATATATATATTTTATTTCATGAGTACCAAAAATTTTCTATTATTACCGGTTGCTGCGCTGATTTTTATAAGCATCGCTTTTCCGGTATCTGCAAGTACAACTCCTGATTTTGGATCTTGCCTTAATCCGCAATGGCCGCAAACGCAACAAAATTATAATAGTAATTCTGAAAATGGAGTCGTAGGCGTTGGCTCATTTGCGGGAACTGATAGTATTTATAGTTCAAACGGTAATGTCCTCCAATGTCTTTGTACCGGTCAGGGAGCTGGCTATCAAACAAACTGGCTAAATGTTTCAGGCTATTCCAACGAACAGATTGATGAATTAAGAGTTCAAGGCTGGATGTATGTACCAAATGGAGCTAGTTGGGGTCTTGCAAATGCACCATATATGGCATTAAACAGTACGTATGCCTGCACAACATGTACGCCGACACCAACACTTACAAATACGCCTACACCAGGGCCGACTGCGACACCAACACCAGTTCTTACTGCGACACCAACACCTGCGTCAAATGTTCAGGCAGCTTCAGCAAATAATCTTGCTTATACAGGCAGTGCTCTTCTTACCTATATTTCTCTTCTCGCTGGATTTGTTTCCCTGATTATAGGTGTGACATTAAGAAAGCTTAGTAAATAACTTTGCTACAGAAAGGTTATATGAAAAAGATTTTATTCTGGTTTCTTATCCTCCAGAGTCTTTCTTTTCTGACTGTAGGCGCTTATCAAATCTGGCTGCAAACAGCCTCTTATCGACTTTCATTTGCGCATTATTCCTATGCGGCAAATACCGGAATAAAAGGAATGGTGCCTGAGCGCATTACGATTACTTCACTTGGAATTGATTTACCAATCTATAAGGCAACTATTGTTCATAATATATGGCCTACCACTGATTTTGGAGCTTCTTATTTAACGTCATCGCCTCTTCCAGGAGATAAGGGCAATAGTATTATTTACGCTCACAACTGGATAAGTCTGTTTGGTAAACTGCGCAATGCAAAAATCGGTGATAAAGTTGTTATTACTTATCCTGACCACATAAAAAAAACTTTTGTTATAGAATATACTTCTATCGTGACGCCAAATGAATCATCTATTCTCGCTCCTTCAAAAGATAGAAGGATTACGATGTATACCTGTACTGGATTTCTTGACACAAGGCGAGTTGTTGCAGTTGCAATTCTTGAAAAAT
>JAJYHW010000074.1 GCA_021784535.1 bacterium | reverse complement strand
GGTATTTAACTAATTAACAGAGTTCGGATTTGGTATAATTGACAAATGAAGATTTTGTCAACAAAGGGCTGGGAAGATTATGAGCTCATTGATACCGGCAATGGTATGAGGCTGGAACGTTTTGGCAAGTACAAACTTGTCCGTCCTGACCCGCAAATTATTTGGAAACCTCGATTGGATAAACAGCAATGGCATGCAGTTGATGCTTTGTTTGATGTTGAGAAAAAAAAGTGGATAATAAAAACAAAAGTGCCTGAAAAATGGCTTTTGAAGTATAAAAATATCGCTTTTTACGCAAAGCTCTCCCCTTTTAAGCATACCGGTATTTTTCCTGAGCAAATTTTGCAATGGGAGTGGATGATAGAGAAACTCACAATTCAAAACGCAAAATTCAATAGTACAAATCAAAACGTAAAAGTTTTAAATTTATTCGGTTATACAGGGATTGCGAGTTTAGTCTGCGCTGCAGAAGGAGCTATTGTTACGCATGTGGATGCTTCACGTCCTGCCATCGGCTGGGCTCGGGAAAATCAAGCAGTATCTCATGTACATGATAAATCTATTCGTTGGATTTTGGATGATGCCATAAAGTTCGTCCAAAGAGAAGTAAAACGGGGTGTACGGTATGACGGCATTATTATGGATCCTCCGGTGTATGGTCATGGACCGGAGGGTGAGACATGGGATTTTAATGAATCATTCCCCAAGCTTTTAGCGCTCTGCAGGTTGGTTCTGACAAGCAAGCCATTGTTTATTCTGGTTAATGCGTATGCGATTTCTTCATCTTCTCTGATGCTTGAAAATGTATTTTCAGATTATATTTCAGATTTGGGTGGTGATATAGAGGCGGGAGAATTGGCGCTTGAAGAAAAATCTGCAGGTAGACTTCTTTCTACAGGTATTTTTGCCCGTTGGTCCAAAAATTAGGACAACAAACAACACATATCAATGATATATGTTGTTTGATTGCTGTCAGCTTATTATTTGTAATAGGATCTGATCTGGAATAACAGATAGAATCCGATAAGGGCTCCGATAATTGCTGATACAATAGATAATGAAATTAATCCGCCGACAAAAAATATTGCCTCACTCCAGAATAATAATTTCCAGCCTTTTATTTTTCTGCCTTTGGTTCCAGGATACGCAGCCAGCATTAGGACATAACCGATAAGATAAAGGAGCATAGTCAAAAATCCGTTGCCATAATATAAAGGCGTTGCTCCTCCAAAGTATGCGAAAGGCGATGCCGCGGTAAAAATGCCAAGTCCTGAAATTGAAAGGATAATACCTAAAATACCGAAAATGAGCGTAAGGACAGGAATTGCTTTTACCAGATTTTCTCGCCATGTTTTTGGTAAAGCCGGAGCTTTATCAAACCATGTTCCCATTGTTTCCATGATGTCTGTTGTCGTTTTTGTACTCATTATTGTTCACCTCCTTTCCTTAACTACTAATTATAATATTGAAGAATCGGCTTCTTAATTGCAAGAGGCAGAATGGGAACAAAAGTTTTATTTGCGACATCATCAATTAATTTTTTTTGTTATACTAGAGAATATCTTTCTTATGATAGGCAGTTTATCAATAATGATTATTCATCTTATTCAATCAGCCGGATACGGCGGCGTGTTTCTTCTTATGACACTTGAAAGCGCATTGCTGCCTATCCCTTCTGAAGTGACTATGCCGTTCGCAGGATATCTGGCTCAAACAGGAGCGCTTTCGTTGCCTATCGTTGTTTTGGTAGGAGCACTTGGCAATCTTACCGGTTCACTTATTGCTTATGCTGTCGGTTATTTTCTTGAAGAAAGAGTGATTCTTTCTTTTATTAAACGGTATGGCAAGTTTATTCTTTTGTCCAGTGATGAATATTTAAGAGCGGTTAGCTGGTATAAAAAATACGGAAGCAGTATCACTTTTTTTAGCAGATTATTGCCTGCGGTTAGGACGTTTATTTCACTCCCTGCCGGTTTGGCAGAAATGAATGTATGGAAATTCTCAATTTATACATTTCTCGGATCAGTGCTTTGGTCATTTGTGCTTGCATATATTGGCTATTATTTAGGTGCTCATTGGGATGCGATTGCACCGGTATATAACAAATTTCAGTTATTTGTAATTGTCGCAGTAGTATTACTTGTCCTCTATTATCTATATCACAAAATACAAATAAGAAAAAAGAAATAGGTATATAATATTTATTGTGGATGTTTTTTCATTTATTCTTCGATCTGCAGGTTTAACACTTTTTGAAATCGTAGGCGGTCTTGATAATGCTGTTATTAATGCGCAGGTACTCGCGACGATGAGTATGCGCGCAAGGCGCTGGTTTCTTCGTTATGGGTTGCTTATCGCAGTTTTTCTTATCCGCGGCTTTCTACCATTTCTTATTGTCTGGATTATCAACCCGGCACTTGGTCCAATAGGGGCATTAACTGCGGCTTCCAGTGCAGATCCGCGCGTGCGTGATGCCGTTGAGGCTTCTTCATCAATCCTTTTAGTTGGAGGCGGCACATTTCTCATTTTTTTATTTTTCCATTGGCTTTTTTTAGAACCAAAACATTTCGGCCTTTGGGGTGAACGGTTTATGCAATCACAAGGCGTGTGGTTTTATGCTGTCGTTTCAGTTCTTCTTGCTGGTATCATCTGGTTTGCGTTACAAATTCATCCCGTTATTGCATTTGGCGCTGCTGTAGGATCAACCGCGTTTTTTATAACACATGGTTTTAAAGAGAATGCTGAACAGGCCGAAAAGGATCTTTTGAGCGAAAAGGTACGTTCAGATTTGAGTAAATTATTTTATCTGGAAGTAATTGATGCAATCTTTTCAATCGATAGCGTTCTTGGCGCGTTTGCATTTACTTTATCAGTGCCACTTATTTTATTGGGTAACGGAATTGGTGCTGTGATTGTGCGGAAAGTAACAATGGAAAGTATTGAAAAGATTAAACAGTATAAATATCTCAATAACGCCGCGATGTATTCGGTATTTTTCCTCGGAAGCGTTATGTTGTCTGACGGTTTTGGTTTTAAAATACCGCAGTGGATTACACCGCTTGTCACTATCATATTGGTTACGTATTTTTTCCAAAAGTCAAAAACTTCTTTAAAGGTTGTCTAATGTGCACAACGATTATTACATAGTTCTTATAATTATTCGTTAGGATGATATTGTTTATGAAAAATAGCAGATTAGTCGGTTCAGTTTTTTCCAGCAAAACGCATATCGAAGATAAAAAAGGAATGATCGTTATCGCGGATGATGATCCTGCTATTCTTGATGCAATGAAACTCATGCTGGAATTCTATCATTTTCAGGTTGAGACAATCGCGGATGGAAATATTATACCAAAATTGCTTTCGCTTCAGCCAAAACTCATTTTTCTTGACATCTGCATGTCAGGTACTAATGGAGGCGACATTTGCCGTTCGCTAAAGGCGATTGAAGAAACTAAAGAGATCCCTGTGATTATGATTTCTGCCAGTTGTGATCTTATTGAGATTGTTAAAGAATCAGGCGCAGATGATTATCTCGCAAAACCGTTTGCAATGCATGAATTACTATCCAAAGTAAATAAATATGTTCTGAATTAGCGAAGATATTTAAGAATGAGAGCTCTTTTTTTGTGAAGAATTTCCTTCTGAAGATTTGAAAATTATTTTCTATAAGCGTTATAGATGATTAAGCCAATTCAACCATTGTTTTTAAAAGTTCTGCTGACCAGCGGTAAATATTGTAGCTTTTGAGAACATCCCGCATGCGTTTCATTCTTTTCGATTGTTCAGTTTTTTTCATAGTCAAAGCAGTGTGAATTGCTTCAGCTGTCTGTTCTCCATTATATGGATTGATAATCAACGCGTCACGAAGTTCTCTTGAAGCGCCGGTAAATTGACTCAGTATGAGGACTCCTTTTTCATCGTCCCGTGCTGCAACAAATTCTTTGGCGACCAGATTCATACCATCATGAAGAGATGTTACCATGCAAACGTTTGCCGCGCGATAGAGTGGATAAATTGCCTCATGACTATGATGTTTGTGTAAAAAAAGAATTGGTTTCCAGTCATTTCTTTTCAATTTATTATTGATTCGATTAACTTCCGCTTCAGTTTTTGCAGCAAATGTCTTGTATTCAGGGATATCAGTCCGGCTCGGAGCTGAAATCTGAATAAAGGTAAATTTACCGATATACGTAGGATATTTCGTTAAAAAAATTTCAATAGCGCGTAAGCGTTCAAGAATTCCTTTTGTATAGTCTAATCTGTCAACGCCAATACCTACGTATTCTGATTTAACTCCCAGCTGCTTTAATGCCTCTTTACTGCGAGCTTCCTGTACGGTAAGTTTTTCTGATGATTTATTTGAAAAAGCAATACTGATCGGAAATGGCTTTACTGAAGTATTGTGATTATTTTTTGTAATAGTAAATTGATCAAGATCAATCAATGCTTCCAGCTCGCGGCTGACTGTATTGATAAAATTATTACAATGCAATTGTGTATGAAATCCGATAATGTCAGCGCCTAGCATCCCATCAAGTATTTCTTTTTTCCACGGACAGATGCTAAATGCTTCAGCATTTGGCCATGGAATATGCCAGAACATGCCAATTGTTGCGTCCGGTCTTTTTTCTTTGATGAGGCGGGGTAATAGTGAAAAATGGAAATCCTGCACGAGTATGATAGGGTTGGTTTCTTTTCGGATTTCTTTTAAGATGGATTTTGCAAATTTTTCATTGACCTTCACATATTCTATCCAATCATTCTTTTTAAAAATCGGACGGGTATGGGCGATATGGCAAAGCGGCCAGATACCTTCGTTTGAAAAACCGTCATAAAATCCTTTGACTTCTTCTTTAGTTAGCCAGACGCGTTTCAGTGTATAAAGCGGATCGTTTGGAGGAACGCCGATTTTATCATTTTCATCAACAACAAGTTTGTCAGCATTGCCGCTGCCATGAGCGATCCACATACCGCCTGTTGCCTGCATAATCGGTTCAATCGCTGTTACCATGCCGCTTGCCGGAAAATGATAATCTATAGTATTGCCTTCTTTCGTATGAATATATGGTTCGCGATTGGAAATAACAAAAATTTTTCTGTCTTTTAGAATATCTGCAACAAAAGCTTTCAGCCGTTCCGTTGTCCAGGGAGAATCAAATTTTTTCAATCGCAGTCTCGCTTCTTCGCTGGCTGCGATGCGCGCTTCGATAAGATTTTGTTGCATATTGCCTACTTCTTTGATAAGAGGTCCGAGGAATGGATTATTAAACATTTTTCCCGGTTTGTTTTTCCTGTTTCCATTACTTGAGTATTTCAGTGATTCTACAAGATTGCGTATCGGAATAAAAATAATCCACCGGAGGATAATAAGTATTGCAATTGCCAGAAGGAATGATTGAATAAATAGCTTAGTTAAATCACTTTGCCAGATGCCGTTGAGTTGCGTATCGATATAACCGGCGTTCTGAAAAACAATAAGAGCCCCAACTACGCTTTTTTTATCATGTATAGGAGAAGCGTAGATATAATACCTTTTGCTATTTACCGTAACAAATCCGCCGTTATCCTGGTCTCCGTCCATAGCCGTCGTGATAATCTGATTTGTTTCTTTGGAAGATTTTAAACCTTTCGCGAGTGTCGTTGAAGATGCAACATAGTTGCCATTGTTGTTAACAATCGCGATACCGGCAAGCCGTTGTTTGTCAACAAAATTTTCAACAACGGTCTGCAGGTATGCGTTGGATTTGTTGATAAAATTTGGCTCTACGGATTCTTTCAGACTTTCATCAACAAGGTAGGAGCGATATTGAATATCGCCTGTGAGTCTTTTTGATTCAGAATTAACTTGTGTCCAGGTGAAGTAAATCGCTATGAGACTTATTATTACGACCACAGCGATAACTGCTGCAAGAAGTTGTTTCATGTATACCTATTATAGCACATAATTAAGGCTAAGTCATTTTTTAAAGTTCGTATATATTTATTGGAGTCATATTTTCATAGATGCTATAATAAAGTGTTTTGTATGCAAAGCGTAACAATCGTACGTTCTTCAAAGAGAAAATCCGTGGGAATTCAGATATTGCCTGACGCCAGTGTCAAAGTGACAATTCCCCTGCTGTACCCAAAGTTTTTTGTTTCAAAAATTTTAAAAGAAAAAGAAGAATGGATCATGGCCGCACAGCAGCGGATGCTGGCGCAAAAGGAGCAAAAGATTGCAAAAGGACACTATTTATATTTAGGGCAAACGTATCCTTTGCAGCTTCGCTCCGGACAGAAAGATCTGGTTGAAATTTCTGATAAATTGTATGTCGCAAGTATGAATGAAAAATTCGTCAAAACGTATCTTGTAAGCTGGTACAAACAGCAGGCAAGAAAAATTATTGTTGCAAGAGTTAATCATTATGCAAAGATTGCAGGGCTGTCATTCCGTTCAATTTCTATTACTACGGCAGAAACCCGCTGGGGATCGTGCTCAAGCAATAAAACGCTGAATTTTAATTGGAAGCTGGTGATGGCGCCGATTGAAGTGATTGACTATGTGGTGACTCATGAGCTGGCGCATTTGACAGAGCTTAATCATTCCAAAGCGTTTTGGGAAACGGTAAGAAGGATGTATCCGCTTTATCGCGAACATCGCACGTGGCTGAAGAGATACGGGCATACATTGAGCTTTTAGAGTTGTCAATTTGCTATACTATATGCGACTTATGCAAGAGCTCTATAAAATTACCGGAGTTGTTGTGCATGGAGAAAACCGTGGTAAATCTCTTGGTTTTCCAACAGCAAATATCCGATTGGGTGTTAAAATTCCTGAGGGGATTTATGCGGGCAGTGTGGCGGTTAATGGAAAAATATATTACGCAGCTTCATTTATTGGATCCGCAAAAACGTTTCAACAGACTGATATAAAATTGGAAAGCTATCTCTTTGATTTTTCCGGTGACCTGTATGGTAAATCAATTATTGTACGTTTGTATAAAAAAATTCGTGATAACAAAGAATTTGCATCAGTTGAGGAATTAGTTGCACGGATGCATAAAGATACTGAAGAGATTAGGGAGTTTTTGGTAAAGAACCAATAGTTTATTTTTTAATTTTTTCGAGTTCTTCATCAGATAGTCCAAAATGGTGGCCGATTTCATGAAGCACCGTGTTTCTGATATTTTCTTTTGCTTGATCAATTGTTTGTGAAATTCGTAACAGTGGATTTTTATAAATAGTTATCTTATCAGGAAGCGCAAAATAGCCAAAGCCCCTGCCGGTTTTCGGGACTCCTCGATAAAGACCAAGAAGAGAAGGATTTGGCGGATCATCATCAATAACGATTTCAACATTATCGATCTGATTGAGAAATTCTTTTGGAAGCGATTGTATTGTTTGTCTAATTACTTGTTCAAATTCCTCATCAGTCATGATTTATTATTTTTCCATCTCAAGCTCAAAAGAATCAAATCGTTCAAGGGCGCGGTGCCATGGCATGATGCCGAAAAGATAACGAAGCAGTACCAGTTGTTGTAGAGTCCATCCGGCGAATCCCTGCAGATGAATATTGTATAAAAGCTCTGCTACTGCGTAATATCCTTTCAGTGGCACGACATATCCCCAATGTTTGAAATGATATGGTTTTATCGGTTCATCGTTGATCATAGATGCAACATTTTCTCCGACAATTATCCCCTGTTCTTCAGCAACTTGAGCGACATTTGGGGCAGGTTTTTGTGTCTGCGGATCTGTATACGCAGCAATATCTCCTGCCGCAAAAATATTATCAAAGCCTTTCACTTGCAAGTAATTGTTGACCAGTAATCCTCCGCGATGAGTCACGGGAAAATTGTTTATTTTTGCTAGACTGTTGGGCTGTACCCCGCCGGTCCAGATAAGAATTTCATAGGGGTACGATTTGCCATTGTCTGTTTTTACCTCTGTTTCTGTCACTTCTGTGATGTGACCGCCAAACGCGAAATGGACATTGGGTGCTTTAAGACGTTTTTCTGCAAGTCTGGAGACACGAGGCGAGAGTTCTTTGAGCAAATGAGTGCTTCCCTGAATGATGGTTAGTTCAAGGCAATTCCGGTCCAGTCCGTTTTGTCGTGCGATTCTGTCTTTGTACGTTAACAGTTCTGCTGCGAGTTCTGTCCCCGCAAATCCTCCGCCTCCGATTATTGCTTGTACTTTTCTGTTACATTTGCCGTCTTTACAGCAAAGATTTTTAATTTGATTTTTAATACTGAGCGCGTCATGAAGTGATTTAAATCCTGTGCCGTATTGTTCAAGTCCGGGAATTCCCATAAAGGCTGGTTGACTGCCTGCTGCGATGATGAGATAGTCGTATGTTACCGTTTCCTTATTGCTAAGAGTCAGAGTACAGGTTGTCTGATCTATTCTCTCAACGGTATCATGCACAAGTTCAATTCCTCGAGGGAAAATCTTTGACAACGGTATGGCGACATTTTTACGTGGCTCTTCAGAAGTCGCGACTTCATAAAGTGAAGGAGTAAATAAATGATAGGTGTGTTTGTTTATGAGCGTAATTTTTACCGGTGTATCAGAAAGGTGTTTTTGTAATCTGAGCGTTGCGGCAACTCCGGCAAATCCTCCGCCGATAATTACAACGCGTTTTACTTCCTTGTGACCGTTTTTGCGGCGTTGAGGTTTTGCACCAAACACAAAATACCACACTATCAGAAGAATAAGGTAAAAAAAGAGATACACAGGAGAAAAAAAAGTGGAAAGTAATTGATTCATAAAAATAGTATAAACTATTCCTTGAGTTTGTTAAATAGCTTATTGGATAGTTGCCATTCCTAAAAAGTGAAGCCATCTTCCAGAGAAGGAGTAAGATCTTTAATATATGTATTGGTTATTTCGTCTAATGTAGTAATTTTTCTGTCTGCTTGTGAAGTATCCTGTTTAAGCGCGTTTGGATTTTCAATAGCAATACAATAGCATCCCGCTGCCTTTGCAGACTGGATCCCGGTCTTTGCATCTTCAATAACCACACATTCTTCCGGTTTGAGTCCCAACTTCTCTGCAACAATCAAGTATGTATCCGGATGAGGTTTCCCGTTTTTAATCTCATCTCCTGTAACAATAACGTCAAAATAATTTTTAAGATTGAGTGTATCAAGGACAATATCTATATAATCTTTTGTTAAGGAAGTTCCAATCCCGAGCTTATATCCGTTATGATGGAATCGTTTAACTGACTCACTTACTCCAGGCATTTCTTTAAGAGCTGTTTTGATTGTATGCATAAAGATATCTGTTTTGTTTTTGAGTAATACTTCTGCATTAATTGGTAATTGTAACTCTTCTACCATCCCTTGTGCGATAGCTACCGGCTTTTTCCCCGCCATTGTAGACCTGAATGCTTCGGAGAGGTCTTCTAAACTATGAGTATATAGTTGCAATGCTTTTTCCCAGGAAGCAACATGTGCAGGTTCTGAATCAACCATGGTCCCATCAACATCATAAATAACAGCTTTCATCATATGAGGATTATAACAGAAACAGTGAGAGAGCTTATTGGTTTTTGTTTACGAGGGTTTGTGTAAATTGTAGTAACAAATCCAAAATTATTTTCTATAGTCCTGAAACATTAAAAAGTCTGCCTACTCCATAAGTCACGATCATTGCGAGCGCGCCGCCAAGCACAACTCTTGTTGTGGCACGTAGAATATTGGCATTTCCCACTTTGGCACTGATAGAACCAGTTATTACCAGCGCGATTACGACAGAAATAAACGTCATAGAGATACGTATCGGTTCAGGGAAAAGGAGGATAGCGGCAAGTGGAATAATTGCTCCTCCGAGAAATGATGTTGCTGAAGCAAACGCCGCGTGCCAGGGATTTATCAAATCTTCGGGGTCTATCCCCAATTCCGCGTCAATGTGTGCTGCATAAGGATCATTAGCTGTCAATTCTTCCGCGACAGCTCTTGCTGTTTTTGATGTAAGTCCTTTGCCTTCATAAATATGCGTCAGTTCTTCCAGTTCTTCTTCCGGGAAATTTTCAAGTTCGTATTTTTCTTTTTTCAGCATCGCTTTTTCTGTGTCGCGCGCGCTGCTGACTGAAATATATTCCCCTGCTGCCATTGAGATTGCTCCTGCTATGATACCGGCAATACCGGCGGTGAGGATAATTTGATGTGACGAGGTTGCTCCAGCGACACCGACGACCAGTCCCGCGATGGAAACGATGCCGTCATTTGCTCCGAGAACTGAGGCACGCAACCAGTTGAGCTTGGCATTCTTCGTTTGCGTTAGCGGTTCGTGGTGATGAACGTTTTTGGCTTTTATTTGATCTTTTGTCATAGCATGCTTCTTTTCATTATCTATTATATCGTTTAATGTGAATCAAGTAAAGAAAGTGTGTTTAAAAAAGTGGCAATTTTGGTTCAATTTTAGTAAAATGAACACACGATTATTTTAGTTTTGATTAATTTCTAGTTCTCACGTGTTAGTCCATACTATATTGTCGAGTCGTCTAACGGTAGTCGCCTCATCGGCGACCTGCCGAGGAGGCAGGGACAACGTAAAATGTTTTATACATATATTTTGTATAGTGTAAAAACAGGAATACTTTACTGTGGTTCATCGTCTGATTTAAAACAGAGACTGAAAGACCATAATGATGGCAGAGGTGGATCATATACGAAAAAGCATAGACCATTCAAGTTGCTATTTTACGAAGCTTTTCTTGCTGAGGAGGACGCTCTAAAACAAGAAAAATTTTATAAAAGTGGATATGGTAGAGAAGTTTTGCATGCGAAAATAATAAAAAGTTTAGAAAAAGTGTAATATTGTCGAGTCGTCTAACGGTAGGACAACGGACTTTGGATCCGTTTATTCTGGTTCGAATCCAGGCTCGACAGCAATTACGGACTATAATCCTAAAGCTCGGATTCAGAACTCTTTTAATAAATCCCCAATAGAGCTATAATGAAGCATAATGATAATTACAAAATCAGAACCTTTTACAAAAGAAGAAATTAAAAAATTAAGAGAATTATTTGATGTTTATATTAAAACTGTTGTTGATGTAGAAAAAAAAATTTGCTCGGGTGGAGCAGATAGGCATTTTGAATCAGAAAAGATTTTACTTGATGACGGCTCAAGGCAATCCAATCTTTGGGGTGGAGGAATTGACATTGAAACAAAAACCATAGATTGTAATTCATTTATCAATGTTCGTCCGACAGATGGAAATACGAGTAATGAAATTCAAAATCCAGAATTAAGAAAAAAATTTGAAGACTTGTCTAAATATTTTTTTAAAGAATTATATGAATAATAAACAACTTTTAGGAGCACTTGCTCTAGACTTAAAAAGAGTAGCTATTGGATATTATAGAGGTTCAACTATTATGTCTGAGAGATTTTTTGAAGAAGCTCTAAAAAGAAGAAATGAGATAGATAGCACAAACTTAAAACCTTATTTAGTTAAATTCTTAAATGATATAGAAAACCTTAACAAAGAAGAAAAGAAAGCGGCAGCAGACAATGCATTATTATATAGCACTATTTTTCAGAATGCCTCTAAAGTAAGCGCCTGAAAATTATAATGACTAAATAGGTTTAGACTGGTATGCTGAGCAAAATGAAATTATACTGGAAAGAGATATTTAAATTTTTATCGGGCGTAGCTCTAGCAGGATCTCTGGCAGACTTGCAACTTTATTTAAATCATATATCTATTCCGTTTGTTGCAAATATTTCTATTCCATATTTTGGGAGTATATTTACGTGGCAGGAATTCGGATTAAGGGGACTTGCTGATTTTATTTTGTTTATAGTTTTTTTCTATTACGGTTTTATAAAGAAATAGTTATGGGATCAAACGGTTCTAGACCGGTATGCTCAGTAAATTGATTTCTCCTTAATTCTGCTATAATTAGCATATGAAATTATTCCTCGCATCAGAAGCTAAAAATCCAGAAACTTTTAAAGAGTTAGGTAGATATGTCGGCGGATTAAAAGGGAAAAACATTGCATATATACCAACAGCTGCAAATGGTGAGAGTTGGGGTTCGTGGAAAGAAGGAGGATCTTGGAAGTTGGTCAACTCTTTAGATGCAGAAATTTCTCTGATTCAATTAGAAGATTATCCAGCTTCAGAGATACTTAAAAAACTTGAAGATAAAGATATTCTATGGTTTGCAGGAGGTTTTTGTGGCTATCTTATGTATTGGATAAGAAGGAAGCAGCTTGATAAGTATTTACCTTCTTTATTGGAACAAGGAGGAATTTATGTTGGCTCAAGCGCAGGAAGTATGATAACTGGTAAATCTCTTGATATTGCAGAATGGTATCTAAGAGATCAGGAAGTAGGTGCGCGTTTTATTCTAGGTTTAGGACTTGTAGATTTTGATATCTATCCTCATTTCGAAGATGGACAACTGGATGCTATTAAAAAGAGTTATAAAGGAAATGAACTTTATCTCTTGAAAAATGGCGAAGAGATAATTGTAGAAGATAGTAAAATTACTGTAATTGGCGAAGAGCGAATAATCAAGCCCTAGTGTAAAAAGTTCCAAGATCGTACTAACAAAACATTTTTGATCAAAGCTTATCAACGTAGGTCTACAGTGGAAAAGTTCCTAGCGTCCTGTTAAAATTCACTAATGGGGAGAGCTGAATCAGGCGGTATTCCATGGGATATCATATATGAAAACATTGATGATAAAAAATTAAAAGGAGAAATTACTGGTGACTCCGGAAGATTACTTGGATATAACTATAAAACAGAAGGAGCAAAAGTCGAGTTTGAGATTAGAGATATGGTAGATCCCACATTCCACTTAACAACCAATGTTGATTCGATAGGCGGTGTTCTTACTCTTAGTCTTAATACACGAGATCACGATGACCATGATCGTCGACATCCTGATATGTATGCAGGAGGATATGTTGCGCATGTTCTTGAAATTCTAAAGCGAAGATCAATAGTTCCCTGCGAATTTCAAGGTGTTTGGTCTGATGTCATCGGCTATAACGATAATTATTTACAGTTTCATAGTATATATGATAGAAAAAAAGATAATAGAGTGAATGCTGCACGATGTACTTGGTCAGGTAGAACTTTGGGACGCTATTTTCCCAATATTAGTTACCGCGATGTTTCAATAGAACCAGCTCAAGTCCTAGCAATATTTAAACGTTAAGAAGAAATTGAATAAGTAATTTATTATAAAAAGTTCTAAGATTGACAAGGCTTGCCAGTACTTAAAAATAACTTCAAAATTTAGAAGATCCTAACTCGCTTTGCAATTGATAGTTTTATTTCTGTTATAATTTTTTATGTTTTCTACAAAAAATCCTGAAATAAATAGTATTCTTAAAGAATTGCTTTCTCGCATGCAAGAAGAGTTTGGAGCTAAGCTTATCGGTCTATATCTTTATGGATCACTTGTATGGGGAGATTTTGATTTTGATATCAGCGATATTGATCTATTAGCTGTATTGACATCTGATATTACAGAAAAAGAAGTAATTTCATTAAATAAATTGCATGAAACATTTGTATCTGATTACAAGGAGTGGTCAGATCGCATTGAGGTTCAATATGTATCAACAAATGCCTTAAAGACATTTAAATCAAGTGTAAATATAATGGCAGTTATTAGTCCTGGTGAACCTTTGCATAGAGTAGATTATGTAGAAGAATATTTGATGAATTTTTATTTTGTTCAGGAGCAAGGAGAAGCTTTGTATGGGCCTGATCCTAAAATGTTCATTCAATCAATATCAAAACAAGATTTTTTAGATACAATAATCATTGATGCTAGAAAATGGAGAACGCACATAGAAAATGCAAAGTATTCAAGGCCATATCAAGGATTTGCAATTATGACATTATGTCGAGCTTTCTATACATTTACGTATGGACAACAAGTATCTAAAAGAAAAGCTGCAGAATGGGTAAAAACAAATTATCCTCAATGGACTGATTTAATAGATAGTGCTTTTATATGGCGAAAACTGTATAGAGAAAAAGTAGAGAATCCAGAAGATACTTATCCTGAAGCAAAAAAGTTTGTGGACTTTATGATTGAGAAAATCATATCATAAATAGAGATAAAAAGTTCTAGACTTATCAAGCTTACACTTTCCTGTGCGAAGCTGGTTAATTACTCTACAAAAGTGAGGGCTGTACCTTTTTTACCTGCGCGTCCTGTCCTTCCGATTCTATGAACATAATCATCGTATGATTCTGGTGCGTCATAGTTGATAACATGTGTAACATTTTCTATATCCAGTCCGCGGGATGCGACATCAGTAGCAAGTAAAATATGTACATCGTTATTTTTGAATTGTTCAAGTGCCCTTTGTCTCTGCCCCTGGGTTTTATTGCCATGGATCGCGGCTGCCTTAAAACCTCTTGTGAGAAGATCTCTTGTCAGCTTCTCAATCCCCCATTTTGTCCGTCCAAAAATAAGCACTTTATCAAAACCGTTTTGCGTTAAAAGATCATGCAGCGTATCAACTTTGGCATTGCTGCCGTTTACTCTGATAATATTCTGGTCTACATTTTCTGACGTGTCTTGCTGTTTTATTGATACTGTAACAGGATCTGTGACAAAATCACGCAGAATTTCCGTAACTTTTCCTGAAATTGTCGCTGAGAAAAATAATGACTGGCGTTTTGGCGGAAGAAGAGAGATAAAGTATTTTACATCACGAATAAATCCGATATCAACCATACGATCTACTTCGTCAAGAACAATATTGTGAAAAAGATTTAGATTGAGCCTCCTGCGCTCTATCAAATCACGGAGTCGTCCGGGTGTGCCGATGACAAAATGCGGATTATGATGAAGTTTTTTCTCCTGCCGCTCCATGTTGGATCCGCCGATACATAAAACAACCTCAAGATCCATGCCTTTGATAAAAGCACGTAGTTCTTCAGTTATCTGCATTGCCAATTCTCTGGTAGGCGTTACGATAAGAACCCGTTCGTTTTTATCCAGGAATACTTTATGAACAAGCGGGATGAGAAATGCTGCCGTTTTTCCTGTTCCTGTATGTGCAACGCCGATGACATCGCGCCCGTTGAGTAAATGAGGTATCGTTTGTTCCTGAATTTGTGTCGGATGAGAATAGCCGTGTTCCTGGATATTTCTTTGTAATTTGTCGGCAAGCGGAAATTCAGAAAACGTCTGCAAAGAAGTATTCGTTTCCGTATTCTTCATTGATGCCTGTCTGATAAACAGATTGCTGTCAAGTTTTTTTACCGGTCTTCGTCTACTCCCTCGTGAAGAAAATCCGTTTCTTTTGAAGGATGAGTTACCATTTCCTGTTTTTGATCTGTATTGTCGTTGATTTTTAAACATAGAGATATCCGTACTAATTAGAGGTGTTTTATTGAAGCATTATGTAATCAAACAAAACTATTCTAATTCAAGCTGAAATAGTATTATATCTATTTCCTGTATTTAAAAGAGTATACCATAAACTAATCCTATAGTCAATTTTTAGACTTGGCACTTTTCCCCAGTCTTCTTTTTTCCTGTATCTTTTCCATTCTTTCTTTTTCTGTTGTTTCCCTACTTAGTCTCAGTTTTAGCCTCTCTGCTCTTTCTTTATCTTTTTTTTCCTGACAGGCTTCGTTTGAACAGCGGTATATAGTATTTGTCTGCGAGTAACGTGAGCCTTCAAGCTTTATTATTTCCCGGCTGACAAAAATAAGCGGAGACCCGCATTGAAAACAAAGAGGGGAAGCGTTTTTATCGTCTGTCATTATTTTATCTGTCATTTTATCTTTCAGATAGACTGTTCGTATCTGCCTACAAAATGAAGTGGTCTAATTAAGAAGAATATAAAAATACTCTGGTCTATTACTAGAATCGAAATCAGATATAAGCATAGAAGCGCTATCTTCATCTGCATAAACAGTATAGCACATTTCGGAGTATTTTTCATCAAGAAATAGTAAATTTACATTGTAAATTTACATTTTTTTCAATGTGGTTTCCGCCGCAGTCATTTGCGAATTTGATATGTAGTGATCCCGTTTCATTTCACCTAGGACAAGTATCGCCTCCTCTATCGCTGATTTCTGATGATCGCCAAAATAACTCGGCGCGTTGATAAGTCCCAAAAGATATGCTGATTGCGCCAGAGAGACGTTTTTTGGTGTTGTATGGAAATAAATATTGCTGGCATTAAAGATGCCGTAAGCATTTTTTCCGTAGTAAATATCATTTAAGTACATTTCTAAAATAGATGCTTTCGAATACCGTGCGATAACAAAAGGAGCGAGTATCTTTGTCTCAATATCTGTTATGAGAGTATCTTTATCATGATAATAGGCATTTTTTACAAGCTGCTCAGGAATTGTGCTCGCGCCTTGTCTTTTGCCGGTAACAATTGTCATCAGGAGCGCTCTCATTGTGCTGATGACATCAATTCCCTGATTTGTATAAAAACGTTTATCCTGTGATGAAATGGCTGCTTCCTGAATATATTTGTTAATATTGTGAATATTTTCATAGTGTACCTTATGCTGTTTGTATTGTAGAGAAAGCGTTTTCGGTAACTGTTGTGCCAGTGTAAGATCTCTAGGGTATATCAATAGAAAAAAAAGAATAAGCATAAGAAGGAGCAGCGCGCTTAACCCTGTCATAGTCTTTTTCCAGTTAACTTTTGTTCTTAGCATGGAGCTATTATAGCAAGTAATTGATTTATATACCCGTATTGCAATTTTTGTGGCTCTTGATGCTATAATGAATTTTATGAGAAAAATGCCTGACAATATCAACGCAGCGCAAATATTGCTGGGGCGTTATGGAAAAGATTCTCTTTCCTATTTTGCGCTTCACGATAAAAAATATTTTTTCTTTTCATCAACAGGACAATCTTTTCTTTCGTATGCAGTTAAGGGAAAAATTGCATTGGTAAGCGGTGATCCTGTAGGACCGGTAACTGAAATTCCGAATCTTCTAAAGGAATTTAGTTATTTTATAAAAGGTGCCGGTTTATCCAGTTGTTTTCTGGCAGTGAGCCATGAAACATTGCAAAATCTTGTTGAAATAGGCCATAAACATGTGCATATAGGCAAGGAGGCCATTATTAATCTTTCAGCGTTTAAAAAAAGTTTATTAAAAAAGAAAGTTCGACGAGCTGAAAGATATGTCCTTAATCAAGGAGTTACCTGTCGAATTTATAAGCGTAGGGATATCCCCACAGCTTATCTTAATCAGTTACAGGATATAAGTGAGGAATGGCTTAACGATAAAGGAGGAAAAGAAAAAAGATTTACGATGACCTTGGGAAGAATACCCAATGAGATGGATCAGGACTGCGAAATGGTACTGGCTTTACAAAACGAAACCGTGATCGGATATCTTACGTTTGTCCCTGTATACGCTTCAAAAGGTTTATCTTTGGATGCAGCACGTAAAAAAAAGCATGTTCCCAATGGACTCACAGAATTTTTATTGATCCAATCATTAGAGTATTTTAAAAAAAATGGAATTCAATCAGTAAGTCTTAATTTTGCGACGTTTCATTATTCTGCAAAAGGTGAGCAAAAGTTTTCTGACACGCTCTTTCTTACTTTTTTATATAAAGTATTAAGCTCGGTATATATGACAAATACGTTATATGCATTTAATAATAAATTTTTACCGCAATGGAGGGAAAGATATATTGCTTTTGAAAAAAAAAGATATCTGCCCAATTATTTATTTGCGATAGCAAGTACAGAATTATAGTTTTGTGTTGTTGGGCGTTTTAATTGTCTTTTTTGCTACCTCAGCAAGGGCTTTTATAAAAAGCGGTGAAGTATTAAGAGATTCTGTTCTCATAAATTGGATTCCTTGTTCTTCTGCCTGTTCACGTGCACCAATGCCCACATCATAGAGAATTTCTAAATGGTCTGCAAGAAATTGTACAGGAGCAATTACTACATGTGTTTCACCTTTTTTCTTTAACTCTGGCATAATATCTGCAAAATCTGGCTTGAGCCATTCTTCCGGAGTATGCCCAGCGCTTTGATAGCAGAACATCCAGCGTTTTTTGGGAATTCCGGCGCGTTTTGCTATCTCTGCAGCAGTTTCCTTTAAGTCGCTTATATAATTTGGTTCATTTTCAATAATTTTTTTTGGCATGCTGTGAGCTGAGAAAAGTACTTGCGTTTGTTTTTTTACTTCAGGAGAAAGTGTATCGAGTGCTTGTTGTACTTTTTCTGCCATTGCTTGCAAAAAGAATGCTTGGAGATGCCAATCAGTTGCAATTTTAAAAATGAGAGGTTTTCTTGCAAGTTTTTCTACAGCGGATTCAAGTTCTCGCACATAGCCGCTCATAATAATTGGTGAATATTGTGGGGACATAATAATACCAATAATGGCATCGACATCTTCTGCTTGTTCTATAAGTACTTCTTCAATAAACGGATGCGAGAATCGCATGCCAGCAACTACACGAAAAGAGTGATCAGTTTTTTGTTTATTTAATTCATTTTCTAAGGCAATCGCCTGCTCTTGCGTAATTTTTACCAAAGGTGAGCCGCCGATGAGTTTGTATCTTCTTTGAAATTCTTTAACCGTTTCAATCGGCACATCTTTTCCGCCGTAAACATTTTTAAGATACTCAGGTACTTCAGATATCGTCTGTGGCGACCCATAGGTCATAAGAATTACAAATATATTCATAAGTATAATTTTTTAAAAATTGAGTTTTAAGCTATATATCATACGTCCTTTTTTAACCATTCTGCAACTTGTGGTGCAAAATAACTGATAATAATATCGGCTCCTGCACGTTTTATCCCTATGAGCACTTCAAGAGCTACCTTTCTTTCATCAATCCATCCTTTTTGCGCTGCTGCTTTTATTAGGGAATATTCACCGCTGACATTGTACGCGGCGACTGGAAGATTGTATGCCTGTTTTACTTTTTGTATAATATCCATATACGCCATTGCCGGTTTGACCATTACAATATCAGCTCCCTCAATGATATCCAGTTCTACTTCACGAAGTGCTTCGCGTGCGTTACGAGGATCCATCTGATAAGTTTTTCTGTCTCCAAATTGCGGTGCTGATTGCGCTGCTTCTCGGAACGGTCCGTAAAATGAAGAAGCATATTTTGCCGAATAGGCCATGATTGGTGTTTGAGAAAACCCGTTGGCATCCAGCGTTTTGCGGATATCCCCTATTCTTCCGTCCATCATGTCAGAGGGTGCAACCATATCTGCTCCTGCCTGAACATGCGATAAAGCCATTTTAGCAAGCAATTTGAGCGATTGGTCATTTTGTATAAATGTATTTTGAATTACACCGCAATGACCATGATTGGTATATTCGCATAAACACACATCGGTAATTACCAGCAATTCCGGACAATGTTTTTTTAATTGCTTAATCGCTTTTTGAATTACTCCTGTTTTCGTGTAGGCTTGTGATCCAAATGCATCCTTTTTTTGAGGAATACCAAAAAGAAGTACTGCGGGGATACCAAGATTGTATATCCTCTTTGCTTCTTCAGTAACGGTAGTAATAGTCCATTGTTTGATTCCAGGCATTGTTGCAATTTCTTGCGGTTTTGCGAGCTCTTCTGAAATAAATAACGGATAAATAAATTGATCGATTGAGAGATGTGTTTCACTCACAAGATTGCGTAAAATTTTAGTTTGTCTCGTTCTTCGCATGCGTACTGTGGGGAAAAATGTCATACTTTATCCTATCACAATGCACCTCATTTTATAAATAGAGTGATTTTAATCACAGACAGAAAGCTGGCTATCGATGAAAATAGATTTGGATGATACAACAGAAGCGAACAAATGACAGCTTTATTCTTGTAATAGACAAAGAAAAAAGAAAATATCCGATACAAGAGCTTCCGCTCAAATTTATTGCTTGGAATTTGAAACAGCGGATTACTGCCTTACAACAGATGCTTGCTGCCGTCGGTAAAAAAGATAGATCACACCATACAGGCGGTGGTTTTGGTGCACATCTGCCCGTATATATTACCAATAATCCGAAAGATAAACTCTTTTCTGTAAATGCTGCAAATAAAGGAACAGGATTTGTAGCAAAAGATGAATATCTGGATTTTTACCTTGATACATTTCAAGCTGTTTATCAGCAAACAGAGACTTCTCCTGAAGCTAAGGATGAGGAAAAAGATGAATCAATAAAAAGACGTATCAAAACAATTCTTGAATTTTATGAGCATACGGAAAAGATTGATCTTAGATGCCTTGCGGGACTTGAGATATGGCCGGGTAATACTGCAAAAAATTTTATACGTGATCCACGTGTTTCGCTGCATTTTCTGGGTATGCCTTCATCGGGTCAGCAGATGCAGTATACCCAATGGCAAGTAAATGCTATCTGGGAAAAAATAGACCATACCGACAAGCGTTTTCAGTTTGGTGTTGCTCTCCGTCAGTTGACGATGGGTCATGTCGGAAGATCTTTTGTCCCGGGACATATTCCAACTGATAAAACTCCCATTAAAGGCAATCATCCGTTTGGGTGGATTCTCTGGACTATCGAAGCTCTTGATAAAAGCATAGCACCCATCCATTGATGCGAGTAAAACAATTAATAAACAACTATTTAAAAGAATCGTATTTGCTTCAGATTGCAACTTCCGGGCACAATATTCCGTGGATATGCACTGTCTGTTTCGGATTTGATACTTCTTTTAATCTCTACTGGTTTTCTCGTCATGATACCCGTCATTCTCAGGAAATCTTGCAAAATAATTGTGTTGCAGGAACTGTTGTTTTACCCTACGTAAAGGGCAATAAATCACGCGGGCTGCAGTTCGCCGGAATTGCAGTAGAATTGCATGATGTATTGGAGATCGAGAAGGGGCTTGGAGCGATGCGAAAACGTTACGACATGAGCAAGAAACGGGAGATAGAATTAAAAAATGAAATGGTATCAGGCGATGCAAATTATGGACTTTATCGGTTTATACCAGAAGAGATTATACTATATGATACCAAAAATTTTCCTGACGCACCAAGACAGGTATATAGTATGACCACTACTCTTTTGCGTAAAGATACGGAGTGATTACATTTACAAGAGCATCAATAAATCGGCTGGTTGTGTTTGCTGAAGGAATTCGTTTCAGTACAAGTCCCGCTTTTTTGGCTGCATCTCTTGCTTGAATATCCAGATCATAAAGAATTTCAAGATTGTCTGTTGTAAAACCTATAGGAGCAATGAGAACTTGTCTTATGCCTGAATCTGAAATATTTTTCATTTCCTGAAGTATATCAGGTCCAAGCCAGGTATCGCGGGTTCTTCCGGCACTCTGAAAGGAGAGACGCCAGTGTGAAATTCTTAGTTTTTTTGCAACAAGTTTACATGTTTGAAATAACTGGTTTTTGTAAGGATCATTCATAGCAAGAATTTTTATCGGAAGACTGTGAGCGGTAAAAACAACTTCGATATCTGCTACATCAGGACAAGGAAATGTTTTGCGTGTTTCCTCAATCCTTTGGCAAAGTGAATCAATAAATATCGGATTGTCCCCCCACTGCTTGATGAAAAGAACTCGTATTTCCGGATTTATCGTATCGATTGCCAGATTGAGCTTTTTCTCATAATCACCGATGCTCATGATGGAATAATGAGGTGCGAGTACGAGTGCGATAATATCCGTTATTCCTTTTTTCGTGAAGTTCTTTACCGTGTCTGCAATATATGGATGCCAGTGCTTCATACCAATAAAAACAGGAATATTAAGCTTTTGTTCAAGAAGACGCGCTTGCTCACGGGTAATCGTAAGAAGCGGTGTCTTGCCGCCGATTGCCTGATAGCGTTTTTGCAGTTCATAAAGCTGTGCTGCTTCTGGCGGGTGTCCATGTCTGATGTCTGTATAATATGGTTCAATGTCTTTTGCTGTCTCGGGTGTTCCGTAGGCTAACAGGAAAAGCGCTTGTTTTGTATGCATAAAATTCAGATAATTGTATCTATCTACGTTAGCAAATTATTTAGACTTAGTCCGTGATTTAAATCATTGTTTTTGTATTTCCCCCTTTCTATTTTCATTGCGCTACTCTAGTATAGAGAAAAAGCATATATGCAAATTATTATCGGCGCAAGAGGGAGCGCGTTATCCCTAATACAGGCGGAAATCGTTAAGGAACAATTGCTGCAGCTGCATAAAAAATTAACAGTTGAAATAGTCGTTATTGAAACGCAAGGAGATAGAGACATGAGTCCGGTTCCGTTGGATAGTATCGGCAAAGGCTGGTTTACTAAAGAAATAGATAAAGCACTCCTTGAGGGACGCATTGATCTTGCTGTACACAGCTTAAAAGATATACCGGAGAAATTGCCTGAAGGACTGATGATTGCTGCAATACCAAATCGTGAAGATGCACGGGAAGCACTTGTTTCTTTTGGAAATATTCCGATGGCGCGTTTGAGAAAAGGCGCACTTATCGGTACTGACAGTTTGCGAAGAAAAGCACAGATATTGTATAAAAGGCCTGATTTGATCGTAAGAAGTATTCGCGGCAATGTAAATACCCGTCTGCAAAAACTTGATAAAGGAATATATGACGCGATTTTTCTTGCTGTAGCAGGCCTTAGGCGATTGGGACTTGAACATCGTGTTACAGAATATTTCGCGCTGACAGACGTTGTCCCGTCCCCTGGACAGGGAGCTTTGGCTCTTGTTATTCAAAAAGAAAATAGTAAAGTGCGCAATTTTTTACAAAAAATAAATCACAAAGAAACAGCTGCGCAAGTCCGGGCTGAAAGAGCTTTTTCGGGTGCGTTCGGAGGTGGATGCAAAATTCCTGTTGGTGCATATGCAGCGTGTCATGGTAAAAAATTAACGCTGTATGGAATGGTAGGATCACGAGACGGCAAACATATTGTAAAAGGGTCGTTGCAAGGCGACATAACAGCTCCGGTAGCTCTTGGCAATAAGCTTGCGAGACAACTTCTGCAAAAAAGCAGACCATGGTTTTTTAAGAAGAAATACATTGTCCTTACCCGTCCGGAAGAAGTTGACACGGAGTTTAGAAAGCGCGTTGAGCAGACAGGATATAAATTGCTATCCTACCCAACTATTCGTATTAGAACCAGTAAGCTAACAGCAGAAATAAGGCAAACTGTCCGGAATCTTGCTTCTTTTGATTGGTTGATTTTTACAAGCAGTAACGGGATACGATATTTCATCAAACTACTGCATGATTTCAAAATTCCCCTTTCTGTATTAGGTACTGTAAAAATCGCGGCGGTTGGAACAAAAACAGCAGAAGAAATTAACAGATATGGATTGACTGTTTCTTTTATTCCTGCGCAATTTACGGCTAATGACCTGGCGCATCAACTTCCTAAGGTACATGGAAAACGCATTTGTATACCAAAAGCTGCTATCGCATCTCCGTTTTTAGCAAAACAGTTGAAAGAAAGAGGTGCACAGGTAACAGATATCGCACTCTATCAAACATCATTGATACAGAAGAAAAATAGTAAATTAAAAAAACTACTGGAAAATCAGCTGATCCAATGCCTTATTTTTACCAGTCCTTCAACTGTTAAAGGATTTTTACATCATACCGCTGATCTTAATTCTGACATGATTCTTTCACTTCCAGTTTTAGCAATCGGTTCAGTCACAACAGAAACACTAAAAAAAAGTGGATTTAGCCGTATTTATACTGCGGATACGTATACCATGGAAGGTGTGTTGGATAAATTACTAGCCGATATATTATAATAGAATGCAATGACTTACCACGATTATCTCTTTTTTTCTGTACGTTCTTCCTTGAGAGATCTTTCTCCTGATTTGCAGGATAAATATAAGAAAAATTTTCTGAAAGAATTACAAAACGAAAAAAAAGTTATTACCAATTCTTACGTGTTGACAGGGTTAAAAGACGATTTTTCATTGCTTCTCTGGATGCAGTCAGACAGAATTGAAAATATTCAAAATTTCTTAACGAGTCTGCTGCATACAAAAATGGGAAGATATCTGCAGATTAGACAGACACTTTTGGGAACAACGCGTCCAACGCAATATTCTTCCGCTTCATCCGGGCATATTGATACGGAAAGAAAAGGAGGAGCTTATTTAATTATTTATCCGTTTACTAAAACGCATGAATGGTATCAGTTGAGTTTTGCAAAGCGGAAGGAATTGATGAAGGGACATATCAAAATTGGAAGAAAACATCCACAAATAACGCAATTGCTTCTCTATTCCTACGGAATTGACGATAGTGAATTTATCGTATCATATGAGACAGATGATTTAAGAGAGTTTCAGACACTGGTGATGGAATTACGTACGGATAGTGTGCGGTCATATACACAGCAAGACACACCAGTTTTTACATGCGTTTATAAGACACCAGAGGAAGTTTTGGAGTTTTTATAGCATACTATATGGTTTTTTCCTCTCCTGATAGGAAAAAAGCGCATGTAAAATTATTATGAACAAAATTTTTCTTGATGCCTGTTATCACAAAAATACTACTACTCCTGTATGGTTTATGCGGCAGGCCGGCAGATATCTTCCTGAATATAGAAAGCTAAAAGGAGAGAAAAATATTCTGGATATTATTAAAATTCCTGAGCTTGCAGCGCAAATCTCGCTGCTGCCGGTAGACATTCTTCATGTTGACGCAGCAATTTTATACGCGGATATTATGATTCCGCTTCTGGGTATCGGCGTTGATCTTGAGATTATTGAACATATCGGCCCTGTTATTAAAAATCCTCTCAAAACTATGCAGGATGTTAAAAAACTTCGCTCACTTTTTCCCCGTGAGGATGTCCCCTATCTGATAGAGACAATCGGTATATTGAAAAAAGAATTAAGAGCAAAAGTGCCTTTGATCGGTTTTTCCGCAGCGCCTTTTACGCTAGCAAGCTATCTTATTGAAGGAAAACCGTCAAGAGACTTTATCAAAACAAAATTTTTTCTCTATACACAGCCTGAAGCGTGGAAGCTATTGATGCAAAAGCTGTCCCGTCTTATTATTGTTTATCTGCAATCACAAATTGACGCAGGCGTGCAGGCGGTACAACTTTTTGACAGCTGGGTTGGCTGTCTGAGTGAGCAGGATTACAGAATGTTTGTATTGCCATACAGCAAGCAGATTTTTACTGCACTGCGTGTCCATGCAGTACCGCTTATCCATTTCGGTACCAATACCGCGGGGATGCTTTCGGATTTTTCTTCTGTTGATTGCGATGTCGTGAGTATCGACTGGAGAATGTCATTAACAAAAGCATGGGATCAAATCGGCAAAGAAAAAGCGATACAGGGCAATCTTGACCCTGTGGTTCTTTTCAGCGAATTCTCTTATATAAAAAAAATGATTGATGAATTGTACGAATCTTTGCCGACAAGAAAAGGATATATCTTTAATCTTGGACATGGAGTACTCCCTGCTACGCCAGTTGAAAATATATGCAGATTGACCGAGTACATCCACGGGAAAATGTAATTATAGCAATTTCTGATATACTTAAAAGGTGTTTAAGAAATATTTTAATCGAAACATTACGAAAAAAGTTCCTGAAGTTATCGTCATTTTCTGGATAATAAAGCTTCTCACTACTGCTTTTGGAGAATCAACATCAGATTATCTCGTACATACAATTGATCCTGTTGTCGCTGTTCTCTTAGGAGCAGTCTTTTTCTTTTTTGCTCTTGGAATGCAATTGTGGGTTCGTCGATATATTGCATGGGTATATTGGCTAGCTGTCGCAATGATTGCTGTTTTTGGAACAATGGTTGCGGATGTGCTGCATGTTGGAATGGGTGTGCCCTATCTTTATTCGACAACTTTTTTTGCTGTGTCACTTTTACTTATTTTATTGCTCTGGTATAGTGTAGAAAAAACTCTTTCAATTCATAGTATCATGACGCCGAGGCGGGAATTGTTTTATTGGGCAACTGTTTGTGCTACTTTTGCCCTTGGGACCGCCGCAGGAGATATGACTGCAGTAACATTTAACCTAGGTTATTTCACTTCCGGTGTTTTGTTCGCAGTGTTATTTGCACTGCCAATTATTGCTTATAAAATTTTTCATGTAAATGAAGTATTTACTTTCTGGTTTGCATATATTATGACAAGGCCATTTGGAGCTTCTTTTGCCGATTGGTTCGGAAGGCCTCCAGATATGGGAGGCATAGGGCTTGGTACTGGAAAAACAAGTATTGTTTTAGGTATTTTTATTATTTTTTTTATCGTATATTTAGTGATAAGTCATAAGGATATCAAAAAGAACAACTCTTAATTTCTCTCTTTGGAAGTAAAGAAAAAATAGTGTATAATACAATTATGGCAAAACGCAATACGGGACTTACTAGTAAAAAGAAATCACATCCTTATAAAACGCAAAAAAGGCTCGCCGCAAAGAGGGAAATGCTTGCGCAAAAAGCAGACAAACACCACAAATAATTCTATATCATGAAAAAGCTCACTAGGCGCAGTTTTCATGCACATGCTGAAGGATTTAGCAGCCTAACAATAAAGGGAGAGGATCAGACGCAGCGGCTTAATAAATATCTTGCAAATTCCGGAATCTGTTCAAGACGTGATGTCGCGTCTTTTCTTAAGAAACACTATGTGACTGTCAACGGGCAGCGTGTGAAAAAACCTGGTGTCCGTATTGATTTGCAAAAAGATGATATCCGATTGCATGGGAATAAAATAAAAACTTCTCAATTCGTTTATTATTTAGTAAACAAGCCAACAGGTATTATTTCAACGACAGATGATGAATATCGTCGTGAAAATGTTACTTCTCTTGTCCCCTTTTCCGGCAAAATTTATCCTGTCGGAAGACTGGATAAAGACACTACCGGCCTTCTTCTCTTGACAAACGATGGCGAATTGACCTATCTATTGACTCATCCAAAATATCATATTGATAAGGTATACCGTTTGCAAATAGCAAATACTCCTACTATAGCGCAGCTTCACGCTTTGCGAAACGGAGTACTTTTGCAAGATGGTCTTACTGCGAGTGCAAAAGTAGTCGTTTTACGCAGTGAAAAAGCAAGGCATTTTTTAGAAATGACTATTCACGAAGGGAGAAACCGGCAAATTAGGCGAATGTGCGAAACAGTTGGGATAAGACTGCTCGCATTACAGAGGATTAGGTTTGGTACGCTCTCAATGCGTGGGCTTGCCGAGGGAAAGTATCGCACACTTACAGATCAGGAAGTAGATAGTTTGAAAAAAGCTGCAGGGTTTCCTATCCTACGAAGTGTCCCTGTACAAAAAGAGAAAGCAGAACAA
>JAJYHW010000009.1 GCA_021784535.1 bacterium | reverse complement strand
TAAAATTGTCGTTCCAAAAAAACTGACACACAAACAAAAAGAGCTCCTTGAAGCACTACAAAAAGAAGAGGCTGGCGACTCAACTGAAGAAAAAAAAAGCAAAGGTTGGTTCTAACCAGATCTCTACTTCCTATTTGATTTCTTTGCCTTTTCTATGCTACCGTTAAAGTATGGTGGCGTGTAGCCTTAATGAGATAGCAACAGATTTTGGCTGTTTTCCAAATGACCCAGTAGGTTTTGTACAAAAATTTTACGGCATTGGACTTGGTTTTGTTGCCGGCATAGCATTACTGGCGCTCATTTACGGCGGCTATATCATCATGACTTCCAGAGGTGATCCGAAACGAGTCAATGACGGAAAAAGCTGGATATTTTATGCAATTGCAGGCTTATTACTTGCAATTTTTGGTTATGTTTTTATCCAGACAGTACTTGTAGATATACTACATGTGCCAGGATTTAAATAGATTATGAAAAAATTATTGCCCATTCTTTTTTGCCTTCTCTTTATTTTTAATACATTCTTAACTCCTACAGTTACCTTCGCCGCTTCTTCAACGCAAAAACTCCAGAACAATTCGCAGCCAGGCTCTCTCTGGGTGATTGATCCTGAAGTTACCTTTATCGGAAAAAATGCAAAACGCGCGGGAGATCTCCTCAACTGGACACTGCAAAATTATAATTGGGTATGCGTAAAACAAGTTACAACAGGCACTACGATTCAATGCGATAACAACAACAATCCAATTGCCAAATACTGGTCCTTAATTGTACTTTATATTGTTATCCCGATGCTATTTCTTGTTATTCTTGCAACATCTATCGTCATTATTATTACACGAGGAAAAAGTTTAACAATTACACGTTTTATCCCACGTTTTATCGCAGTTGTTTTGCTTATCATTTTTTCTTATTCATTATTACAATTCCTTTATCAACTTACTGATTTAATTCAAGGATTTTTTCTGCGTTCAAATATCAGCAGTCCCTGTCCGCCAAATTGTATCTCAGATAAAGATTTACTCTATGTCGGGTGGAGTTATAATAATTTTGTTGGTCTCCGTCTACTTGGGGATAGATATGCTGAATCTGCCTTTATCTCACTGCTTTTGACAAAATTAACAGCACTTACCTATTTTGTGATGGTTTTTTTGCTTCTAGTAAGAAAAATTATTCTTTGGTTCTTTATCATTATATCCCCAATTTTTCCAATTTTACTTTTATATTATCCTGTGCGCAATACCGCAAAAATCTGGATTGGAGAATTTTTTCGCTGGCTTTTATACGCACCGCTTTTTGCCATTTTTCTAAATGGTCTGGTATATCTTTGGAGGAATCAAATTCCCCTTGCTTTTAGTAATCCAAATATCGGAAAAGCATCAGCAATTGAATATCCAACAGCAGTAAATATCCTTCTGGGAGGCCCCGGACAGCGAGTTACTCCGACAAATAGCGTCAACCTTGTTGAAACATTTGCGCTTTATGTTGTTTCATTGATTATGTTATGGATTGTGATCCTTTTACCATGGATATTACTGCAGATTTTTCTCGATTACGCACAAAATTTCGCGCCAGGCGATACTGCGTTCATGAAAACACTTATTTCTATGGGCGGCCCTCGAGGTGGTGGTCCTAGTCAAAAACCCGTGGGCGGAAACGCGATAACACTTCCTTTTGCGAAGAAATTTTCAGTTCCAATTGATTTGAAACCTGGCCCTACCGGAGCAGCAAAAGAAATCAATACACAAGGCATGACAATCAGCACGTCATTCACTCAACCCTTTAATCTGCCTAATGCTACAGTAAATGCGCAGGTATTACGTGCTGCCAACATAAAGCTGCCGACCATCCGTGATATCGCAAAATTTGATGTTACACTCAGCTCAAGCGACATAAGTAAACGACAGGATGTTAACAGATTTTCACAACAATTAGTAAGAATCGCAAACCCTGCCAGTGCTACAAGCGTTACTGAAAGAGCTCAGGCAAGTGGAATACACGCAAAACTATCACAACAAAGCAAGAGCGGAAATATAATGGCAAGTTCTCTTATCAATGCAGCCAATGCTTCAACGCATAGCATTATCAATACCCCAAATCAGAAGTTAAAGGATATGTTTCAGCAAGTAGCAAACCCAGCTCTGGCACCATCTGTGAATAGAGAAAAAGTAAGTCAGTTGAATCAACTGCTACAGAAAGAAAGTACACAAAATAACAATCAGCTTGCGACATCAATTTTGTCAGTAAACGAGAAAACAAGCGATACGGAAATACAAAAGATTAAAGACCAATTGATACAAACATCCAACAGTCAAGTCAGTAAGGCAGTAACATCTGCGGTCTCTCAATCGGAGAAATCATCAACTCAAGTAGCACATGTAATCAAACAGGTAGCAAACCCGGATTCTATAACCGGAATCGGCAATAAAGAAAAAGTAAACAAGCTTCGAAGTTCACTTGTAAAAGCAAGTAAAGAAGGTAATCAGCTTGCGACTTCTATTCTTGCCGTTGATGAAAAAACATCGATAACTGAGATTGAAGCATTACAGAAACGAATTCAAGACGCCAAAGAAAAAGGAGAGCCGGTTGCAGCTGAAATCGCGGCACTGGCAAATGTGACAGAGACATCACCGCTGCCTACAATAAATAGAATTCAAACAGTTAATAAAGAAGATTATCAGGCTGTAAAAGATATGTGGAAACAAAATTACCAGAATCAGGAAGTGCCGCAAGGCATTGTCAACCGTTCAGAATGGATAAAGGAAGATATTTCAGGAATTGAAGACACTATTACATTACTCTCCTCGCAAGATCAAAATAAAGTACAACAAGGCATGGATCAAGTATCCAATCTGTTGCCATTTCTTCTATTAGGAGGTTTCTCACGAAACGAAATTATAGAATATTTGAAGGCCAAACAGGACGCCGCACGGGACGTCTCAAGACAGCTCATCGTTGAAGAAGATGAGAAGATAGGTGTAAAAACACATCATACTCAGACGCAGCAAGTGCTCGCAGTGACTATGGAGAAAGAGCAAAACACGACAACAGACCAATCTCCTGATAAACAAACTGAAAACACATCTGCTTCCCCTAATGCACTGCAATCAAATGAACTAGCAACAACGCATGTCTCTTCTGCTGCAGACGTGAAGCCCGTTGATTCTCTTGATAAGATAGAAAAGTGATAAAGAAAGACTTGCTGTTTGGCATTATTTAGTATTTAATAGAAAGAGTAGTATGTTTGGAAATATTTTCAAAAAAGAACAAGATCAGGATAATGCTGTACCTGCCGTTTCGCCCTTGAGAACGACACAGTCAGTTTCGGCAATTCAGCCACAAAACATGCCGGCAGATGACCCTGTTTCATCATTAACACCAACACAAACGTCGCCTTTTGCAGGAACAACTACTCCTTCTGTCTTTTCATCCACGCCACAATCACCTGTTGCAGCAAATCTTTCAGGAGTTCAGTCGGAAAATATTGGCAACACAGAAACGGCAAACCCCTTGCCGCTCCCCGGAGTACCAGACAGTGATACTTCTCAATCAGATCCATTAAGTTCAACGCAAAATAAGAGCGCCATGGATTCTTTAAGTCATGTTGATTCACGTTCTGCGCAAGTATTGACACGCGCGCGAGAAGAGGCGCATCGTATCAAACAACAAACTATTGAACCCGAACAACTACTTTTGGGACTTTTGTATGACCAGCAGGTCTACAACATGCTTAGCGAGATGGGAACAGACGGCGGCATCCTCTCCAAAGAAATTCAAACAGATGAAAAAATGGGGACATATGAAGGACAGCCAGAGCTTAATAAAATTTCACAAGAAATATTTGAACAGGCATATCGTGATGCAAAAATGCGTGGTGCCAATTTTGTTACGCCGGAAGACATTTTAATTGTCCTTTTCTCGACAAATTACCGTACCGCAACTTATCTTCAGAAACATAACTTAAAAAAAGAAACAGTTGTGGAAAAATTTTCTCAAAGTCCGACTGTATCATACGGCAAGCGAATGCTTCTTGAAAAATACGGTATCAATTTAACAGAAGAGGCTCGGGCAGGTAGACTTGATCCGATTGCTGGCAGAGATAAAGAAATCGATCGCATTATTCATATTCTGCTCCGAAGGACAAAAAACAATCCGATTATTATCGGAGAAACAGGTGTCGGTAAAACTGCTATCGTTGAAGGCCTAGCGCAAAAAATTGTCCAAGGCGCTGTTCCGAAAGAATTACAGGACAAAAGAATTTTCCAGCTTGATGTAGCCTCTCTTGTTGCTGGCGCGAGTCACAGAGGAGAGTTTGAAGAGCGCCTGCGTGGCGTTATCAATGAAGTGTTGAGCTCAAACAACAACATCATTTTATTTATCGATGAAATTCATGCGTTGATGGGGACAGGCGAAGATGGCGGGATGAATGCCGCAAATATTATAAAACCTCATCTGGCTCGCGGACATTTCCAATTAATCGGAGCTACAACAACCATTGAATACCGGAAGAATTTCGAGAAAGATAAGGCTTTCGAACGAAGATTTCAACCGGTTACCGCTGAGGAACCAAGTGAAGAAAATGCCTTTGAAATGCTGAAAGTCATTCGTCCGAAGTATGAAAAATTTCATAACATTTCTTTGCCTGATGACGCGTTAAGAGAATGCGTAAAGCTTTCAAAAAAATATATCGGCGAGCGATATCTGCCTGATAAAGCGGTTGATTTGCTTGATGAGGCAGCCTCAGAGGTAAAATTGCAACTCGACGCGGGAAATCGTCTAAAAAATGATCCGACGGTAAAAAAAGAAGATATCGAAAAAGTAGTAAGTGCGTGGACAGGTATACCGATTACCAAATTGACTGAAGATGAAAGCGAAAAATTACTCAAACTCGAAGACAGAATTCATCAGCGGCTGATTGATCAGGAAGAGGCAGTAGTTGCTGTCTCAGAAGCAGTACGTCGAGGAAGAATCGGGCTTGCGGCCGCAAACCGTCCGATTGCCTCTTTTGTATTTCTCGGTCCGACAGGTGTGGGAAAAACAGAGCTTGCAAAGACATTGGCAGAACTTCTTTTTGGTCGCGATGACGCAATGGCGCGACTTGATATGTCTGAATACATGGAAAAACATGAAGTTGCCAAGCTGATCGGCGCGCCTCCGGGCTATGTCGGCTACGAAGAAGGGGGACAACTCACTGAAGCAGTCAGAAAAAAACCATACTCAATTGTACTTCTTGATGAAATTGAAAAAGCACATCCTGATGTATTCAATATTCTATTACAATTGCTTGAAGATGGCCGGTTAACTGATAATAAAGGAAATACAATTTCTTTTAAAAATACGATCGTTATTTGCACATCAAACATCGGGAGCTCTGCAATTCAACAACATTTGAGCACACAAGACCCGAAGATAAAGAAATCCCCTGAAGAATTTGAAAAGAATTTTAAAGAACTGCAGGGAATTGTCCGTGACGAATTAACAAAATTTTTCCGCCCTGAGCTGCTGAATCGTTTTGATGAAGTGGTTATTTTTAAGCCTCTCCAGCCAGAACATATGGCCGGGATTACGCGTCTTGGTATCGCAAAAACTGCAAAATTATTAAAAGAGCAGGGATTCAATCTGCAAATTACAGAACGTGCCATAGGACAGCTTGCAAAAGACGGATATGATCCGGTATATGGCGCACGTCCGCTTCGAAGACTTATTCAGACAGCGATAGAAAATCCGATTGCTTTGGCACTCATTTCTAAAAAATTCATATCTGGCGATACCATCGTAATTGATTTTAGTGATAGCACAAACGAATTCTTCTTTACCAAATCCGGAGGAATTGCAGATATTGCTCCGATGACCGATGAGCAATTCAGAACGTTCATTGTCGAGCTGAATCATCCTGATACTGTCTCTCAAGCAAACGATAGACAACAATTTATGGAAGTACATGATTTGATAGTAAAGGAAAGAGTCAAAAATAATAAAACAGCAAATGAAATTCTGGAAACAAATATCGCAACGCCCCTAACGCACATTCAAACAATTCGTGAGGAGCTACATGCTGCAAAGAGCAAAGGAGATGCTATGGCAACAGCTATGCTGAATCTGGCAGCAAACGTGGCTCATCAGATTCAAGCAGCAATGCTTTTAAATCATATTGTCCAGCAAATTATTCATCCTGATGAGATTATTCAGCCGGCAAAGAAACTACATTTCATGGAACTGCATGACAAAGTAACTCAGGAAAGCCAACGAAAAAATCCATTAGCACTCAAGCTCATGTCAGTTAATGACACAACGCCCGCGAACGCGATTGATGAGTTAATGGAAACGCTGCGTACGGGCACGGCAAATGACAATGATCTCGCAACAGAAATTCTCTTAACCGTTAATAAAGAAATCGCACAGGAAGCAGATATGGCGCGTCAGGCTGAACCGGTAACGCAATTTAAAAAAGAATTACAAATGATTCTTAATCCACTCTATCTTGCTGATCCAGAAGATAAGGCAGCATTTGCTCAATTATATGAAAAAATTAAACAAGCCGATAAATCCGGTAATACTTTGGCATCATCAATGCTTTCTCTTACCGAGATGACTTCAGATGCAGATATCAAACAACTAAAAGAACAACTTGAAAAAACTGCAAACCAGGGCGATGCATTGGCAAAAGACGTGCTGAAAAACATCAATGATGCAATCGAACGTGAGCCGTTGAGAAAATTAAAGAAAACATTACTATTGCTTGTAAACCCAGCGAGCTCGTCAACTCCGCAAGAAAAGGAACAATATACTGAGTTACAAACCAAGATAAATACAGCAGGACAAAAAGGAAATCAAATCGCCTCAGCAGTCCTTAGTGTGAAAGAAGATACAACAGATGAATCAATAAAGCAGTTGCTCGATCAATTACTCAAGGCAAAAGAGCAGCATGATGAAGTAGCTGAAATAGTTATGACATTACTCGGCATGATTCCTGTTGCGGTAGTATCAGCGCAGCAAGTTTCGAATTCTTCAACGCAAACCGAACAAGCAGATACGGATACGCAATCACCACAAGTCAGTACTACTACTCCCGCAGCATCAGCGGCTGATTCCGCATCTGATACAGGGCAATCTGCTGGAGTAACAGCACAAACACCAATCGCTCAACGACCTGTTACATTTCAAACGCCAACTGGTGAAATAGTGCCTCCGACTCCTCCATCTGCAACTGCTCCATTGCCTCAACCACAAAATGACTCAGGGATCTTGACCCAACCCCAATCGGTAGACTCAGTAAGTCCGGCGTCTATTTCAACAACAATAGACAGCTCTCCTGTGAATACAACAGCTGCCGCCGATGACTCACTCATGCAGTCTGCAAATGCCTATAATTATTCAGGCATCCCGGCCAGCTCACGTCCAATGGGCTATGTCGCCCCCCAGTCCAGACAGGAAGAGGTAGAATAGTGCCAGAAAAGATTTACATTCTTGATAGCGCTCCAGGGAAAAAAGATGTAAGAATTGAAGTCTCATTGTAATTTCCCACCCATCCTCATATACTAGAAGTATAACCGCGAGCATGTGGTTATACTGTTATGAATTACCTTGCAATACCTGTACTATTTTTAAAATTCTGGTTTTTTGAGAGCCCTGTTGCTTTATTTGCCTTTTTTATGTCTGTGAATCGCGCATTTCTTCAGCTTTTTTCCCTGCCTCTTTTCGTAAGAACATTTTTCCAACCGCTTAAAAATGAATACCGGCAGGGATTGGTAGGTTTTTCAAGGGCAATGGGCATGGTGGTCAAAACCTTTTTTATCATTGCTGATCTTTTTCTTTTGATGCTTTTGCTTATTATAGAAATCAGTATTTTTGCAGCATACATCATGTTCCCGATTGCGACAATAACATTATTATTTATTAAATCTTGAATCTAAGATCTTGGATCTTCATTTCTATGTATTTATACGCTCGATTTTATCAATTTTACCGGACTGCGCTGCTTCGAAGTATTCGTTTACTTGTATTTACCTTGCTGCTTTTACTTATCGTATTTCTTATCAGCAACAATAATTCACCGGATTTTGCTGTCTTCCTCTTTAATCTTTTTGTCATGATTGAAGTATTTTTTCATTATAAAATAAGCAGAATAGCTCCATCTGTTCCGGTTGCGAAAAATAAGAAGGAAACAAAATATAACTCTTTTACTCTGCATGCTTTAACGGGTTTTGTAACACAGAAAAATACCGAAGGAATTATAAAAGAACTGATTTCATACCCGCAAGTGCAGCTGGTAATGGAAAAAACAAATATCACGCGTAAGGAACTTGCTTTTACCACTGTTTCCAAAGATGTTCTTGCAGAAAGTGCCTTTGCAACAGCACAAACTTTTAAAGGCAAGTACGTCACAACACTTGATGTATTTATCGCCTATCTTTTTCTTATTGAAAAAGAGACCAAGCTTTTTTTTGCCAAGCAACTCAAAATTGCAGATCTTGCCAATATTGTCTCTTGGGTGAGAAAAGTTATGCCGGAAGAAGAAAACCCGAAAAAGTTCCGGGTACATTTTTCTGGCGAAGGAATAGGTGAAGCGCTTGTATCAGGCTGGACGTATGAAACAAAAAAATATACAGCACAGTTCACTTCATATGCCTTGCGCGAAGATCCATTAATCGGCGGGAGAGAAAAAGAATTCGGAACACTTCTTGAATCTTTGACAAAGCTTGAAAATAATAATGTTCTGCTGATCGGTGATATCGGATCAGGAAAGGAAAATCTAGTAAAAGCACTTGCATATCATAGTTTTGAGGGTAATTTAGGTGGCTGGCTTAACTACAAACGTGTTTTGCAGCTTCTGGTTGGCGCACTGACTGCCGGCGCAACAAACAGAAGCGATCTTGAGTCGCGCTTGCAGGAGATTATTGCCGAGGTTTCTCATGCCAATGATGTTTTTCTCTATATCCCTGAATTCCAAAATATTCTGGGTGCTTCATCGTACGGGTTAGATTTATCCGGTGCATTATTGCCGTATCTGAAAGGCGGTGCGATGCCGATTATCGCAACGATGTCCACTGGAGCGTATAAAACTTACATGGAAAAAAATCCATTGAGAGAAGTTTTTACTGTCATCTCTCTTGCAGAGCCGGAGCATGATAATGCCATTCAGATGGTACTTGGCGAGGCAGAGCATATTGAAAAAAAATACGAAGTCATCGTAAGTTATCGTGCGATTTTGAGCGCGGTTGAATTATCCGAACGCTTTTATCAAGATGAGGTATTACCGGGGAGTGCTGTCTCTCTTCTTGAAGACGTTGCCAATATCGTCTCTCGTGACCCAGGCCGGAAAAAGTTTGAAAAGACCGGTCATAAAATGGTACTGGAGGAAGACGTTGTGAAAAAAGTAGAACAGACAAGTCATGTAGCAATTTCTCTTCCCACAGGAAATGAAATTCAGATACTGCTGCATCTTGAAGACACATTGCACCTGCGTGTCATAGCTCAAGATGATGCAATTAAGGCGGTGAGTGAAGCTATGCGACGACTCCGCTCAGGAATGACAACCAGCGAGCGGCCTATTTCGTTCCTTTTTTTGGGTCCGACAGGTGTAGGCAAGACAGAAACCGCCAAATCACTTGCTGATTTTTATTACAAGGGTGAAAAAAACATGATCCGTCTTGATATGAGTGAGTATACCGATGATGATGGCCTCAAACGGTTATTGGGTGCGCCTCCAGGCGAAGGAGATGAGCGAGGCGAGCTGACTGATAAAATTCACGATAATCCGGCATCCCTCATACTTCTGGATGAGTTTGAAAAAGCAAATCCAAAAATTCACAATTTGTTTCTTCAGGTTTTTGACGACGGCCGACTGACGGATAATAAAGGTAATACGGTATCATTTCGCAACGCAATCATTATTGCTACTTCCAATGCCGGATCTGAGTTTATTCGAGAAGAAATAGAAAAAGGAACACCAATTGACCGGAATTTCCAGCACAAACTACTTGATCAACTACAATCAAAAGGAATTTTCAAACCAGAGCTTTTAAATCGTTTTGATGATATCGTAATCTTTAAACCTTTGGGACAGGAACAGGTGACTGCAATTGTAAAATTACTTCTCAGTCAGCTCAAGAAAGCCATGGAAAAACAGGATATTAAGATTTATTTTGATGACGCGGTAATTGCGAAAATCGCGCGGGAAGGATTTGATAAAGATTTTGGTGCCCGTCCGCTTCGCCGATATATTCAGGATACCATTGAAGATCTTATCGCACAAAAGCGGTTGACCAGAGAAATTGATCGCGGTAAGACAGTCACTTTTTCACTTGACGGAACCGGCGCTCTTCATGTAGGGATTGTCTAAAAATAGCATATACTATGCGATCTTTATCCAGCCCTCGCAATGATAATCGCATTATGCTAAAATTTCAAAGTATCTATGGCTAAGTCAAAATTCTATATCACAACAGCTATTCCGTATGTTAATGCAAAACCTCACATCGGCCACGCACTCGAATTTATACAGACTGATAGTGTAGCGCGTTATCATCGATTAAAAGGCTTTGATACCCATATGCTCTCAGGCGGTGATGAAAATGCACTCAAAAACGTCCAAGCAGCAGAAAAAGAAAAAATGCCGGTACAGGAATTTGTCGACAGCAACACTACGCTCTTTGAAAATCTTGCAAAAAAACTCAACGTCCAATTTGATGTTTTCCAAAAAGGCAGTGACCAGGCACACCATTTTCCCGCTTCTCAAAAACTCTGGGAGTTATGCCAAAAAAATGGCGATATTTATAAAAAGAAATACAAAGGAATCTATTGTGTCGGCTGCGAACTCTTTTATACAAGGGATGAATTAGATGAAAACGGCGAGTGCTATGAGCATCCTGGCAAACCGCTTGAAGAAGTTGAAGAAGAAAATTATTTTTTTAAACTTTCAAGCTATACAGAAAAAATTCTTGATTTAATCGAATCGCATAACTTTCAAATAGTTCCTGATTTCAGAAGAAACGAAGTTCTGTCATTTGTCAAAAAAGGCCTTGAGGACATCAGCATTTCACGAAGTAATGAAAGGGCAAAAAATTGGGGTGTCCCTGTTCCCGGTGATGACTCACAAAGGATATATGTATGGTTTGATGCCCTCAACATTTATCAAAGCGGTGTAGGCTTTGGGTGGAATGAAGAAGAATACAAAAAATGGTGGCCCGCGGATGTCCATGTGATCGGCAAAGGGATAATAAGATTTCATGCAGTATATTGGCCGGCATTTTTACTGTCTGCTGGACTTAAACTGCCGAAAAAACTCCTTGTACACGAGTATTTCACCGTCAACGGCCAGAAAATGTCAAAAACACTTGGTAATGTTATCGATCCGATTGAATTAATCAATAGATACGGCGCAGATGCACTCAGGTTTTATTTCTTAAAATATTTCTCACCTTTCTCAGACGGTGATTTTTCTGAAGAAAAGTTCAAGATAGCCTACAATGCCGATTTGGCAAACGGGTTGGGAAATGCAGCTGCGAGAGTGGCAAGATTAGCAGAAAACTCTGGATTCGAGTTTGAAGAAGAAAAACCTTTAGAAGCAATCTATTCAGAAGAAGTTACCGAAGCTTTTGAAAAATTCGAATTTAATGTTGTACTGCAAAACCTTTGGAATGTCCGATTGTCAGTACTTGATAAACATATTAATGATAACGCGCCCTGGCTCATAAAAGAAGAAAGTAAACTTAAATTAACACTTCAGCAAGAAATAGATATGCTCCGTTCTTTAGCTCGACAAATTCAGCCTTTTATGCCGGAAACTTCTCAAAAAATTCTTGAGCAATTTAAAGGACCGAAGATTAAAAGCACTAAGTCATTATTCCCAAGACTGCCATGATTGACGTTCATTGCCATCTCCAATTTAAAGCGTTTGAGGACGACTATGATAAGGTTATTAAGGAAGCTTTTGCTGATGACGTAACGGCAATTATCAACACCGGCACGCAACTTTCATCAAGCCGCAAAGCTGTAGAATTTGCCGAGAAATATGAAAACCTTTATGCAATCGTTGGTGTTCATCCTCATCATGCGGATAAAATCTGGACCAATCCTGAAGTTGCAGAAGATACAGAAGGGACTTTGGATATAAACGATAATCCCAAAAAAGTTGACAGAGATTATTGGCTTAAAGAATTAGAAAAACTCACCAAGCATCCGAAGGTACTCGGGATTGGTGAAATCGGTATGGATTATTATTCCTACACATCAAACGGAATTGTTGACCCTAAGCTGCAAGAAGAAGTATTTATTGCACAAATTGAGCTTGCTCACCATGCCAAAATCCCCTTGCAAATTCATAACCGCCACGCAGGTGAAGATGTTATCAGCATTTTGAAACAACACAAACATCTTCTTCTTGATAATCCGGGCATGTTCCATTGTTTTGCAGGAACGAAAGAAGTACTCAAAGACGCCTTGGATTTAGGATTCTTCATCGGCTTTGATGGAAATAGCACCTATAAAGGACTTGCTCCCGGAGAAACAGTCGCACTTCCTGAATTAGCCAAACTAACGCCACTTGACCGGATTGTCATTGAAACAGATGCGCCCTATCTTACTCCTGTACCCCATCGAGGCAAACGCAATGAGCCAAAGTATGTTATACTCACTGCACGCTTCATCGCCGCAACAAAAGAGATATCATATGAGCAGCTTATGGAACAGACGAACAAAAATGTCTATACTATGTTTAATAAACTTAAAATATAAAAGATAAAACTAAAAACTCTTTTAGGTTTTACCCTTTATCTTTTACGTTCATCTCATGACTACCTTTTTTGAAAAAATATTCACCCGATATCCTATAAAAACACAACGGGCGCTGGAAATTCTTCCCGGCTTTGTTGCCTGGATGCTTATTCTTTCTCCCTTCTGGGGGTCACTGCTTATCCCCACGCAACTTGCATACTCTATCCTTTTTTTTGATGTCTATTGTCTCTATAAGTATTTTTCTCTTGTTGTAACCGCGACGATTGCTTCCCACAGGATTAGTCTCGCAGAGAAGGATAACTGGTACGCGAAAACGGAAAAATTGCAACACAATACTGATATGCAACATATTCTTATTATTCTAAATTATAAAGAATCTGTTGAAAAACTCAGAAAAACATTTGATGCACTTGCCAGACAAACATTTCCTGCTAAAAAACTTCATCTGGTACTCGCAATGGAAGAACGGGAAAAAGAAGCAAGAGAAAGAGCGACAATTCTCATCAATGAATATCGCCATATTTTCGGCTCTATTTTTGCGACCTACCATCCGGATGTGCCAGGAGAAGTCAAGGGAAAATCATCCAATGAAGCATATGCCGGACGTGTTGCGTATAAAAAACTTTTCGGGAAAGGCAAACTGGACATTCATTATGCGACAATCTCCTCAGTTGACGCAGATTCTATTTTCGACAGACAATTTTTTGCCTATCTTACTTATAAATTCCTAACAGACTCCAGACCGTACAATAAATTCTGGCAATCTGCTATCGTATTTCATAACAATATCTGGGAGGTGCCTGCTCCGACTCGCATCACGTCTTTTTTCGGTAACCTGTACCGCATGGCACTGCTTACCCAAGGAGACCGCCTCTTGACCCACGCAACATACTCTCTCTCAATGAAACTACTTGTCGATATAGGCTTTTGGGATGTTGATGTAATTCCTGAAGACTACCGTATTTTCTTTAAGGCTTTTTACCAGAAAAAAGGCAATGTCTGGGTAGAGCCGATTTATCTCAAGACATCAATGGACGCAGCACTATCAAAAGGCTATATCAACAGTCTGAAAAACAAATATCATCAGGAACGGAGATGGTCATGGGGCGTTTCTGATAATCCGCTTTTTATTAAATGGTGGTTTACAGTTCCTGATGTTCCTTTCTACAGAAAGACAATGCTCATGCTTAATGTGCTATGGGATCATATCCTTTGGCCTTCTTACTGGTTTATTATCACCATTGCTGCCAACGTTATGGCTATTGTTAATCCTGTCTATTCACGAACCACTCTTGGCTTTAGCCTTCCTCAGCTTGCCGGCTCAATTTTAAGCATAGCATTAGTCGCGCTACTGGCAATGTTATTTATCGATTACAAAAATCGTCCATCAAATCAACATCTACCGCTTTATCGCAAAATACTTTTCCCGTTCGAATTTCTTCTTATGCCAATCGTTGGATTTTTTCTATCAGCGCTACCTGCACTCATTTCCCATACGCAACTAATGTTGGGGAAACGTCTTGAATACAAAGTTACAGATAAAGTCTAACTCTTTCCAAATATATAACTAGTATTTCAAAAAAAAATACTCTAAACTAAAATTATGCGTAAAAAAATGAGCTTGTTATGAAACTTCTCGCAAAATTGGAAAAAAACAGAAACACATGGATTCTGATCGGTGTTAGCGTGCTTTTCTTCTTTCTCAGATTTCCTTCAATAATCGAACCCTACTGGTATGGGGACGAAGGTATTTATGAAGTAGTCGGACAGGCAATGGACCACGGAGAGCTACTTTATCGCAATATCTGGGACAACAAGCCTCCTCTTCTCTATATTGTTTACGCACTTGCCCATGGCAATCAACCGACAGTCAAAGCAATCTCTCTTGCTATTGGCATAGTATCACTTATTGCTTTTTTCCTGCTTGCCAAAAAACTTCTGAAAAAATCTTCCCATAGCATGCTGATAACAATATTATTTGTCATCTTGTTTGGAACGCCCCTTCTGGAAGCAAATATTGCTAACGCAGAAGATTTTATTCTCTTGCCGGTATTATTAGCAGGTCTCTTGATCTATAGCCTCGTGCAGCAATCAAAAATCAAACAACACACAACGCACAACACGCAACGCACGACCTTCATTTCCGGCCTACTCCTTGGTATTGCCTTTCTATTCAAAATAGTCGCAATTTTTGATTTTGCCGCGTTCACCCTTTTTCTTATTATGTATGATTTACCGGAAACGTTATCCTGGCAGGCTGTCAAAAAATTGATTACAAAAAAAATACGCCCTATATCATATCTGCTCCTCGGTTTTCTGCTTCCGCTTTTAATTACCATCGTTTACTTTGCTACAAACAATGCGCTTACTTTTTTTTTCCAGTCTGTTTTTTTCGGCAATATCAGCTACGTCGGATGGGAAAATAGCCTTCTTGGTATTCCACAAGGGTTACTCATAGGAAAAACTATTCTTCTTTTCCTGAGCCTTCTTTTTATTATCCGTCAAAGAAAACGATTTACCAGACCTGCTCTTTTTGTCATTCTCTGGATTGTATTCTCTCTTTATAATATATACTTTTCAGGACGTCCATATACGCATTATGCAATTGTCCTTATTCCAAGTTTTTGCCTACTCGTCGGGCTACTTTTTACAACAAAAAAAATACTTACGCAGGCAGGAATTACTATAGGTATTCTTCTTATTATTGTTATGATATGGTTTCAATTTAGTCCAAATATTACCTGGTCTTTTCTCTATTATCAAAATGCCATTCAGTTTATCACTGGACAGAAAAGTGTTAACGCATATCAAACATTCTTTAATCCTCATGTTCCCCGTGATTATGCCATTGCTTCATTTATCACCACGCATACACAACCTTCTCAAACAGTTTTTATTTGGGGAAACGACCCGCAAATCTATGCCCTCTCGCATAAAATTCCTCCGATAAAGTATACCGTCGCATATCATGTGACAGAAAATAACGCATTAAATCAAACACAGCAGATAATTAATAAAGTATATCCCAAATATATTATTGTGCTAAAAGAATCACAACCCTTGCCCTTTGCCATCCCACTTTATATAATGCGATACAGTACGTCAGGAGCAACTATTTATGAACGGAGTCTCTAATCTCATCAAAGCAGATAAAATTATCCGTTGGGGGATGCTAATAGCATTTATCCTATTGTTCTTAGAAGCGGGTATTCTTGCGTTATTTTATCTTAAACTTCCACCCGTTATTCCTCTTTTTAACCAAATGCCCTGGGGTACATCGAGACTTGGATTAACATATGCAATACTATTGCCCCTTATCATTACCGGAGTCTTTTTCCTTTGCAACTACTTCCTTATACAAAAATTGTATCTTGCTATGCCTTTGGTTTCACGAATTATAGGGGCAACAACGCTGCTCGCAGCATTTCTGTCAATTATTTTTGTCATCCGTACATTACAGCTTATTTTATAAAAACCTTTATGCTTACAATTATAACTGTTGCCTATTTACCGTTTATCGTTGCTCTTGTGATAACGACTATTCTTACTTTTTTGTCAATCCCGCTGGTTAAAAAATTCGGACTTATTGATGATCCAAAGTTACATAAACATCCTGCTCTTCTTCATACCAAACCAATACCGCGTGGAGGAGGTATTCCTCTTTTCTTCGGAGCACTACTGACCAGTTTTTTGTTTATTCCGCTTACTACCACAACTATTGCCATCTTCTTTGCTGCTTTTCTTTCGCTCGGAGTCGGAATTATTGACGATAAGCTCAACGCGCAATCAAAAGATGTTTCACCTTACTTCCGTTTTTTAATCAATATCCTCTCAGCGCTCATTATTGTCGCGAGCGGCGTTAGCATCCTCTATATTACCAATCCTTTTGGTGAAGGCGTACTTCACCTTAATAGCATAAAATTTATTATTCCCTACTTACATATTCCTATTCTTTTATCAGATATTATTTCAATTCTCTGGCTTGTCTGGATCATGAATATGCTCAACTGGAGTAAGGGTGTTGACGGACAGATGCCGGGTATCGTCGCGATTTCAGCAATTGTTATCGGGATCCTTAGCCTAAGACTTAATCCCACAGGACTCGGAAATCCAATTGACGCACAGCTGTCTTTCATCATCGCAGGAGCAGCTGTCGGTTTTCTTTTCTTCAATTTCTATCCTGCGAAAATTTTCCCGGGCTACGGAGCAACCTCGCTTTATTTACTCCTTGGTGTAGCATCCATCCTTACAAGTGCGAAATTAGCCACTGCAATTCTTGTTATGGGAGTGCCGACATTTGACGCGTTTTTTATTATCATCAGAAGAATCATGGCAAAAAAATCACCGTTTAAAGGAGATAAAAAACACCTGCATCATATCCTCCTTAAATTGGGATATACACAGCGTCAGACTGCATTGTTTTATTGGTGCATCTCTGGTATATTAGGAGTGCTTTCATTTCTTTTGGAAAGCAGAAGCAAAATCTTTGCAATTCTTATGGTTATTGCGATTACCGGAGGAGCATTGCTCTTTCTACACTCGATTACAAACAAAAAAAATGAAAAACTCACTTCGTGATATTATTCGCCTGCTCAGGCCGCGTCAGTGGATTAAAAACTTTGCAATTTATGCTGCACTTCTCTTCAGTGGACAACTCTTCAATCTCACTCTGTTTACAACAGTCACCTATGGATTTGTTATTTTTTGTGCTTTATCAAGTTCAATTTATATCATCAACGATCTTTTTGATGTGGAAAAAGACCGAATGCATCCTTTCAAAAAATACCGCCCGATTGCACATAATGATGTTTCCGTCGCGCTTGCTGTTGTAATTGCAGCCGCTCTCGCTTTTTTAGCAATTGTTATCAGTTATATTATTGACCCTGCCTTCTTTCTCATTGCTGTTGTCTATTTTATCTTGCATCTTTCTTATTCAGCATTTCTTAAACATATCGAAATTGTTGATATCCTCACATTGGCAGCAGGATATATTCTCCGCGTTTTTGCAGGAGAAATTATCAGTAATTCACACATTTCCGCATGGCTATTTTTGACAGTCATTTCATTATCGCTTTTTTTGGCAATCGGAAAAAGACGCTCAGAAATAACACTACTTTCTCATCAAAATGGAGCGCAGTTAAATACACGCAAAACACTTTCTCACTATACCGATAAACTGCTTGATATCTATTTGTCAATTTTTGCCACCTCTACATTTCTTTCGTACGCACTCTTCACTTTTCTGGAAAATCCGCGGGGATTGCAGTTTAACCTCACTTTCTTTTCCGCTGATGCTCTTGGAACTTATCTGCAGCGAAAATGGCTTATGGTTACGATTATTCCGGTTGTCTATGGCTTGATGCGCTATCTGCAACGGATTTATGAAAAACATGAAGGAGAAAGTCCGGAACGGGTTCTTTTTTCAGATAGACCACTTCTTGTCTCAGTGATTATTTGGGCACTGATTGTCATTATCTTAAACTACTTTATCACGTAATCGTCATTCTCTTTTGGCATATTGCGAACTGATCCATCCTGCTGATCCATCAGCAAGCGTAATTTCATACCACCCATTTCGTACATCAACCAGTGAATATGTTTTCCCTGGCACTACTTCACCGACATCGGTTGCATACAAAGAAGGACCTGCATGTACCCGCAAAAAACCGGTCGGGGTACTCAATATCACTACCCGTGCACCTTGTGCAGGATTTGGCGTTGCAGCAGCTGATGCTACCTGCACAGCAGAAGCTGTAGCCGTCGGAATATGCAAACTCGCGATATTTGCACTTAAATAAGCAGTTACCGTCAGTTTATAGCCAAGCGGCGTACGAATCCTGATTTCCTTCTCATTATACCCATCCTTTATTAACTTCAAATCATGATCTGAAGCTGTTGGATTATTGAAAAGCAAAGGAGTAATCCCAATATTTTGATCATCAAGAAGCACCTGTGCGCCTTGCGGAAAAGAGACAACAAGTAATTGCGATTGCGATTTATCGCTCAGTGGAGTAAGGGAAATAATACTTCCTTCGGATTGTCCATTCTTTCCGAATTTCCGGTCAACCACCGTTAAGACGCCTGAAGAAATAGTAACTTTATCCTGAAATTCCTGCAGAGAAGCATCAAGCGGTACCAAACGAATCGTATAGGTACCTGGAGCAACCATATCTGAAACCTGACAGACACAAAGTGGCGTCTGACCTATATATGCGTTGTTAAGATACACTTTGCTGACTGGACTTGAGGTAACCTGAAGTGCTCCTTTTTCAGAACGGATAATCAGATAATATTGTATTCCTGAAAAAAGCCCCAACGCCAATATAAATGAGATGATAAAAACAATAACAACTTTCTTCATGGACAGCTCGCTAACAAGATATACATCATCTTATCATAGAAAAAGCCATATACCAAACTAAATGAGCTCTTTTTCCAATATTTTTTCAACTTCTGTACTACTTTATAGCGATGGTTATAACGCTGAAAATCTTCAGATGCAAATGCAATTTCATTATAAAATTTCTTCAATGAGAGCATCAATGAGAAGCTTCATGGGTGATGAATAATCTCTTGGAGTTGTTGATGAAGGACAGGTGATGCCGCGCAAAAAGTAAAATTATCTTTTACCCTTGTTAAAGGATTACTGTAATCAATTGGTTTGCCAAAAAAATCAGTATAGACTCCTCCTGCCTCTTCAATCATAATTTGAGGTGCTACGTTATCCCAAATTTTGGATGCCAAATTAATCCGTCCGCCATATCTACCTTCAGCAACATACATGGTATCAACAGCCTCGCAATTATTATTACGGGTATTACGAGCCGCTAAAGCAATTTCAGCTAAATATGCATACTCACGACGTGTTCTTTCTGGATCTTCAGGATGACCATCAGCGCTGAATGCTATTAGTACATTATAAAGATTTTTTTCGTTTGTTACATGCATCAACATACCGTTACAGGTTGCACCCTTTCCTTTCTCAGCAAGATATAATTTTTTATATGCTGGGACAGTGATGCCTCCAGCAATCGGTTTATCGTTTTCAAGTAAACCTATCATAATACCATACTGAGGAAGTCCTGCCGCAAAATTACTAGTAGCTTCAATAGGATCAACAACCCAAGTAAACGCTGAGCCATTATCAATAACCCCCGATTCTTCATCAATCACGTTGTAGTGAGGATATTCTTTTTTTATTTTTTCTACAATAAGCTTGCCAATTGCCAAATCCGCTTCAGTCAAAACCTGGTTATTATCGTCACTTTTTACAAATCCTGATACTTTGCCAAATTTTTCATTGGCTATCTGTGAAGCATCTTCCAAAACAACTTTTATGAAGGATGAATAAGTCATGCGTTTACTTCTTCAAATCGTTTTTGCACAAATTCCTTATCTAGAGAAAAAATCAGCCATGCTGCTTTTGGTCCATGATCTTTACCTATTAATACCTTGTAAATCGCTGCAAATGTCTCTTTCCCATTAAGTCCTACTTCTTTTCCAATCTCATAAATACGTGTTTGAAAGCTTTCCGCATCTGTTGCATTATCAATTTCTGAAGAAACTTGCTGCAGTAGTTCTTTTTGTTTGTCTGAAAGTTCTTTCGCTGCATCTGGCAAATTTTTTTGTACTAAAAATCTTGCAGATTCAGGGGCATATTTTTCAACCCAAACTTTTGCATATTTTGCCCATTCCGAAAGCCCTTCTTTTGCGATCTGCTCCTGCATATTTGGCATCTGCACCCATTGAGCAAGAACTGAAAAACGGATTGCTGGCGGTTTCTGAATTTCTCCTATTTGTGAAAGTTCAAATGTTCGAGCGAGATCTTCATCACCTTTATTAAAATAGGCATCAGCTGCTTTTTGGTATTCATCATATAATTTAGGAATAATTTATGTACGAACTGGGTTAAATTCAACCGCTTTAGTCGGATCAGTCTTGATCATGAGAAATCGTACGACCTGCGGTGGCAAAACTTTCAAGAGTTCCTCACCTGTTAAACCAAGTCCTTTGGATGAAGACATCTTTTTCCCATTCCAAAGGAAAAACTCGTAACCTTTTGCCATTGGTGGTTCCTGATTAAAGACTGCTTTAAGAATGTTTGCACCCACTTCAAATGATCCTCCTGCTGACATATGATCTTTTCCTGACCATTCAATCGTTACATTGAACGTATACCATTTAACAGACCATTCAGGTTTCCAGGGCATTTTTGCGTTCCCATCAAATGGAGAAATTTTACCCTTTGTCCCACATCCTTGCGCCCATGTTACCAAATTTGGCATACAGGTGAATGTCACTTCTTTTCCATCCCAATCAGTTACTTTTGTTGTTCCAAGCTTATCACAAGTTGGACAAATTACCTGCAAAGGATACCAGTCGTTTTTGACCGGATTTTTGTACATTGTCTCATAGACTTTTCGTACTTTGGTGACATTATCCAGCATAATTCGTATACCTTCATTGTAAATGCCTTTTTTATAAGTCTCCGATCCCAGATAAATTTCTGCTTCAATACCAAGTGCTTCAAACATCTCACGCATTTTTTTACCATAGAAATCTGCAAACGTTCCATTCCCATCAGGAGAAGGTGCCATAAATGTTGGAACTCCCATGTAGTCTTTATGTGATACTTGAAGATTTACAGGTAATCCGTCAATTGGGTCAAAATCATCAAAACAATAGATGTATTTTGCTTCTTTGTTTTGCTCCTTCAAAACTTTATATAAAACATCATGAATTACCGGTCCTTTAAGACCTCCCATATGAACAATTCCTGAAGGAGTCCACGCGTCCTCAAGTACCTCTTTTTCTTCACTTTTTTTTAAAACTTCATCTGCCCAAAACATAAGTTAATTATACTACAACATCCTTATTACACTACATACTCCTTTCGTATGAGTCGCGCACTGTCGCCGTCTACGAGTATCTCTGCAGGCTGGGACCTTGCGTTATAATTGGAGCTCATACTGTATCCATACGCACCGCTGTCCAAGATAGCAAGAACATCTCCTTCAGAAAATGTAGGGAGTAATTGCTCTCTCGCAAAAAAATCTGCCGATTCACAAATATTTCCAACGACGGAAACCTGTTCTTCTTCTCCCTTCACGCTACCTGCATGCACAATCTCCTGATACGCACCATACATCGCCTGGCGCATCAATTGATTCATCCCTGCGTTAATTCCAACGAATGTCTTATGAGGATTTCGTTTTACCTCAACAACTGTCGTTAGCAAAACTCCAGACTCCGCAACGAAGAATCTCCCCGGCTCAAATCGGACAACCAATTCTTTCCCGTATGATTTCATAAAAGCATTAAGTAGTTTGGTAATTTTTTTACCAAGTGAAGCTATTTCTAATGCCTGCTCATCTTTGTGATACCGGACACCAAATCCTCCCCCAAAATCAAGATATTCCAAATCAGGAAATTGCATCGCTGTCTCCAACAATTTTTCCATTGCCAAAAGAAAAATCCGTTCATCCAAAATTCCTGAACCGATATGCTGATGCAAGCCGCGAATCTGCAAATCATACTGTTTGGCAATCTTTTGCGCTTCCTGCACTTGTTCTCTATCAATTCCAAATTTACTCTGTATTCCCCCGGTAATCGTGTGCTCATGATGTCCTGCACCAATCCCTTGATTGATGCGTAACGAGACAGAGGATCCCGACTTGATTTCTCCCCACCGACGAAGCTGCGTTAATGAATCAAGATTGACAAGCACATCGTTACCGATCAACCAGGCAAGCTCATCATAGGAAAGATTGGAACAGGTAAACACTATCTCTTCAGGTTTATATCCCACATGGAAAGCAATCTCAACCTCCCGTGGACTGACGGTTTCGATATGTGCTCCTTGAGCTTTGAGTAAACGAATAATCTCCAAATTACTGTTAGCTTTACACGCATAATGAAAAATTGTTTTAGGATATAAAATGGATGAGGTTAAATCAGTAAAACGCTGTTTGATTATAGAAGCGTCGTAGACATAAAGCGGCGAACCGAATTCCTGCACTAGCTGTTCAGCCAAAATATTGCCGATATGTAATTTATTATTGATGATAGTGAAATTATTACTCATATTTCTCCCAATAAAAAACCCCTCTCGTGAGGGGTACTCTTACTGCTGTCCATCGCGCAAAGAGAAGCCCTCAAAAGAGAGGCATCTTAATTTGCTTTGCGAGAACAACAATACAAAACATGACTTAGATAGTATAACCGATCTACGAAACAATTTCAACTTCAACTTCTGGCACAATTGCAAACGTTTCTTCTACCATATCCTGAATATGCTTAATAATCGTCAAAACATCCTGAGCTGTTGCACCTCCCAAATTATTGATAAAGTTAGCATGCTTTTCAGAAACTTTTGCATTCCCAATGGTATAGCCTTTAAACCCAAGTCGTGTATTAATATATCCCATCGACACCTTGCCATACCATTTTTCTTCCACTAAATTTTTAATATCCGGCCATACTTTCAAAATTTTCTCAACATCTTCAGGATTTTTGATATTTTTAAAAACTGAACCGCAATTTGGATATTCAAGGGGATGATGCGTTTTACGATAGTCAATATTTGCTGCATACGTGCTACGTGCTTTCACCAACTCTTCAGTGTTTGCTGGAGATAATTCAAACTGCGCCTTAGTTACAATCATATTTTTCTTCTCCTTCACCACGCTATGTCGATAAGAAAAATGAAAATCCTCGTTTTTCATTTCAATAACATCAACATTTTTATCATCAAACTCAAGTACTTCTGCAGCAACCAATCTATCTTTCACTTCACCGCCAAATGCACCAACATTACCACGGACTCCAGCACCAACCGTACCAGGTAGTCCCCCCGCCCACTCTAAACCAATCAATTTATTATGTAAAGAAAGCTGTATTAAAGAATCTAATTGTTCTCCTGCAAAAGCAGTAGCTAACTCCTCGGTAAAGCTAACCTGCAGCTTTTCATCACCTGCGAGAATTTGAATAACCATGCCATCAAAATAGTCATCCGCAAAAATAAGATTTGATCCTTGACCGCAAAGTAACAAACGATTAGGATGCTGTTTTTCAAAATAATCAAGCGCTTTAAAAATATCATCGCGGTTCTTACACTGCAAAAAATACCGTGCTTTACCACCTATGCGAAACCATAACACCGAAGAGAGATCAAAATCGCTATGAATTTGCATGGATGACGTTAATTGTAAAGAATTTTTAAAAAAGAAGCAACTTAATAGTCTTCCAGTGTTGAGGTGTCACCGATAGGAAGACCAAGCTCTTTTGCTTTAAGAATTCTCCGCATAATCTTTCCTGAGCGGGTCTTTGGCAGTTTATCAATAAATTCAATTTCTCGCGGATATGCATGCCCTGCCAAGTGCTTTTTGACATGCTGCTGTAATTTCTCTTTCAATTCATCAGTTTGGGCAACGCCCTCTTTTACCACAACAAAGGCCTTGATAATTTCTCCTCGTACCATATCAGGTTTACCGATAACTCCAGCCTCGACAACATCAGGGTATTCAACGAGCGCACTTTCAACTTCAAAAGGCCCTACGCGCTCTCCTGAGGTGTTAATCACATCATCAGCCCGCCCAATGAACCAATAATAGCCGTCTTTATCACGCATGGCCCGATCTCCTGAGATATACCACTTACCCATGAAGTAGGAATTATACTTCTCTTCGTTTTTCCAAATTGCTTTCATCATTGATGAAACTGATGACGCAAGAAGCGCCAAATTCCCTTCCTGTTCATCACCTAATTCGTGCCCTTCATCATCAATAATTGCCGCAACAATACCAGGCAACGGCTTGCCCATCGAGCCGGGTTTGATATCCATCACTGCATAATTGGGAATAGTAATAGCGCCTTGTTCTGTCTGCCACCAGGTGTCATGAAAAGGCAAGCCAAATTTTTCAAGTGCCCACCAGATTGCTTCCGGGTTGAGGGGTTCGCCGACACTTGCCAAAAAACGGAGAGAAGAAAGATCATAGTTCTTAGGAGAGACAGGTGATCCCATGAGGAGCCGAATTGCAGTCGGTGCAGAATACCAGACAGTTACTTTATAATTTTGTAATACAGTATACCAATTCTCAGGACTAAACCTGCCTTCAAACAGCACTTGTGTCACACCTAAACCCCATGGACCAAGTGCAGCATAAACAACACCTGTTACCCAACCAAGATCTGCGGTACACCAATAAATATCATCTTCATGCAAATCCAAAACATACTTGGTCGTCACCATAGCTTGAAGTACATCGCCATGAACATGCATAACTCCTTTGGGCTTACCTGTCGTTCCTGAAGTGTAAAGCATGTAGGAATACTCATCTTTATCCATGTGGACGATTTCAAATTCTGAACTCGACTTTTCCATTTCTTTGTTGTAAAAAACGAGACCTGCTCCTCGAGGCTGTTCAATTGACCCTCGCTCAACAATAATAACTTTTTCAAGATGGGGAAGGTCTTTTCTGATTTTTTCAATACGGGGATACAAAACTGCATTGGTGATAACAACTTTTGCTTCACTATCTGCCAAACGATCTCGAAGCGCTATTTCCTGAAATGCTGCGAAAAGTGTACCTGCAATTGCTCCTGTCTTAAGAGTTCCGAAAAAGGCAACATATCGCTCGGGAATGGAAGGAAGGAAAAGAAAAACACGATCACCTTTCGTAACACCTTGGTTGACTAAAACATTTGCAAACTTATCTGTCAGTGTCTTGAGATCGCCAAAAGAATAGGTCTCCTTTTCTCCTCGTGCACCTTCAAAGAGGAATGCTACTTTATCTTTATTTTTCCCTTTTGCATGCCGGTCGATACAATTGTAGGAGATATTCAACTTGCCGTCGTCAAAAAAATCGATAAGTTCTTCTTCAGCTTTTTCCCAGGTGAACTCTTTGTAAACCTTTTCGTAGTCAAGAAGATTGGGAGCAGGTTTTAATTTCTTAAGATCTTTTCTAATTAATTTAACTTGATCACTCATAACCGAACAATTTCGATATTATCATCCAAAGGTCCAGTTTGCAAGAGAAAAGATACAAAGAAAATATAAAGAAAAGGCAGAGAAACTCAAAGGCAGACACATCATCCCGAATATAACACATTTGGAAGAAGTATTGGAAAAACTCTAGTTCTTTATCTGCTTGTATGCTTCCAGTATACAAAAATTGGTCACCAGTGTTAAGCCGTAATCCTCAGCAAAATCCTCTGCTTCATGACTCTGGACGCCTTCAGCAAGCCACACAGTATTGATGCCTCCGCGCTCTACAACTTCCATCAGATGAGGAATAACTTCATCTTTCTTACGGAAGATATCAACGATATCGATCCTAATATCTTTTGGTATATCAGCAAGAGTCGCATAGGATTTCTCACCCAAGACTCCCTTTACGTTTGGATTTACCGGGACAATACGATAGCCCTTCTTCTGGAAATATTTTGCTACACGGTTGCTGTGACGCTCCGGATTATCTGATAAGCCAATAAAAGCAATGGTACGTGCACTCTTGAGAAGATCAAGAGATTTTACCTCAGCGGCAGTTGTTGCTTTGGGCAACTCCCCAGCCCATTGCCAATTTTCAATTTCAGCTGGCTCAGCTCCAACCGTAGTAATATAATCATAATGTTCTTTCAATGCTTTTTTATATAAGTCAATCAACGACGCTTTCTTTTCCTCTGTGATTACGCCCTCTTTTGCCATTTTCTCTGCGACCTCACTTGCCAGATGATAACGGTCTGTTTTATTTCTTACCAATAAATCAAAGGCTGTAGTTGTCCCACCCCATTCATTGTACCCATGGACAGAAAACCGGCCTGGATTTTTTACTTTGAATAAAATGCTCTGCATTGCCTCAGGGTAGCCGTGGAAATTGACAATGACTGGCTTGTCCACAGTAAAATATTTTTCTGCATCTTGAATTTGCGGATGAAATGCATCTTCACAGGAACAAGCAGCCTGCAAACGTAAGATATTCACAAAACGTATACGAATCTGTGGAGCTTCCTGTTTGATGAGCTCAATAGCAGCAAGTGCCTCTTTGGTCATATAATCGCCGATGCCGACAAGCACAATATGCGGATTTTCGTCACTGGCAAAATTCCATGTAGACAATCCTGTCTTGAGTGCTTCCTTTGCATCCTCATACGTCATCCATCGGGGTTCAGGAGTCTTATTTGCGGTGATCAAATTCATCTGATTTTTGGAAGCAAAGGTTTCTTCCAGAACTGCCAGCATACTGTTATCATCAACCGGGAAATAGGTTTTAATAAAATCATTATGTTTTTCAAGCATTCCTGAGATGAAACCAGGATTTTGATGAGAATAGCCATCTCGTTCCTGACGCCAGACAGTTGAGGTCAATAAATAGTTAACTGAAGGGATATCGCTTCGCCATGGCATACGAAGCCAGTATTTCAAAAACTTCTGATGCATATGTGCCATGCTCGCGATAATTTGCGCAAAAGCCTCATAGGTTGTAAATGCAACATGTCTTCCGGTCAACACATATAGATC
>JAJYHW010000060.1 GCA_021784535.1 bacterium | reverse complement strand
ATCTTGAAAATTTCGTTACAATGAAAAAAATAATTCTCGCATCATCTTCTCCGCGGAGAAAACAACTATTGCAAATACTCGGATTGCCATTTATTGTTGTCTCAAGCAATATAGAAGAAAAATTAGATCCGAAACTTTTTCCTCGTGAACAGGTGGAATTGTTGTCCCGTCAAAAAGCAGAAGCGGTCGGAAAGAAATTTGACGATGCTCTTATTATCGCAGCTGATACGATGGTATCTTATAAAGGAAAGTTATTCGGCAAACCGGAAGATAAAGAAGACGCAAAAAAGATGTTGGGACAATTAAGCGGAACACAACATACTATTGTGACCGGATTTACAATTCTGGATACAAAAACAAAAAAGTGTGTTACGAAATCAACTGAAACAAAAATTTGGTTCAGGAGAATTACACAACAGGAAATCGCTGATTTTATAAAACGAGAAAAGCCGTTTGATAAAGCCGGCGCTTACGCGATTCATGAACTGGCAGCAGTTTTTGTCAGAAAAATAGAAGGCGATTATATGGGCGCTGTGGGATTATCGATATTTCAAGTTGCCAAAGTACTGAAAGAGTTTGGAATTGAGGTTCTCTAGTTTAGTATGAAGAAACGCTACAAAGCATTGATACTCGATTTGGATGGGACAACAATACCCAATAGTAAGGACAGTTTACCTTCCCAAAAAGTAATTGATGCGATACAAAAAGCGCGCAAAAAACTTGCAGTTTGCGTCGCAACCGGGAGATCATTGCGTCTTGCAGAACCTGTGTTGGATGCTTTACAAATTACCAATCCGGTAATTCTTCTTGGCGGATCACAAATAGTCAGTGGGAATCCTCGTAAATTTATCTATGAAAAACCACTTCTCATACATGATATTGCAGCATTGCTAGATTTATTAAAACCTTATCACGATAAGCTATTAATCGACGAAAAACACAAGGCTTTTACTTATTTTTCTTCCTATAAACCAAATGGAGTATTTACTTTATTGGTTAAAAATCTTTCAAACAAAACGGCAGATGAGATTATTTCAAAAATTTCTCATTTAGAGACAATTGCTGCGCATAAAATTATTAGTTGGAAGCACGGAGAAGTTGTTTTAAACATTTCTCACGCAGAAGCAACAAAACAGCATGGGATTTATGAGGTTGCCAAACTTTTGGGAATAGAGACGCATGATATTATCGGAGTAGGGGATGGATACAATGATTTTCCACTTCTGATGGCATGCGGCTTAAAAATTGCGATGGGCAATGCCGTATCGGAAATTAAAGAAATTGCCGATTACGTCGCGCCAAGCATCGAAGAAGATGGTGTTGCTCACATAATTGAAAAGTTTATATTATAATTGCTACAATAACAAACAAGTTTATGAAGAATTTTAGTTTAAAGATAAAGCATACTGAATGGAATCTTTCTCCTCTTTTTTCTTCAGATGACGATCCGGCGATTGAGAAACAGCGCGTTGTTGTCAAAAAGGCAAATGAAGCATTTGTGAATAAATGGAAGAAAAGAGAAGATTATTTAATTGATGCAAAAGTATTGAAAACAGCCTTGGATGAATACGAAAGCTTGCTTGGAAATTATGGCATCGATGGAAATGAAGGGTATTATTTTTGGCTTCGTTCCATGCAGGATCAGACAGATCAAAAAATTAAGGCAAGAGTAGCGAAAATTACGGAATTTAGTAATCAGATGCGCAATGCATTGCAATTTTTTGAACTCCGTCTGGCAAAAGTTGACAGGAAAAAGCAAAAGGAATTTTTGAATGATCCGGAACTTTCTTCTTATCATCATTTTTTGGAAAAGATTTTCCGACAAGCGGAATACAATTTGAGTGAAAATGAGGAGAAAATACTTACCTTAAAAGAAGATCCGGCATATGGAAAATGGGTACAGATGGTTTCTGCGTTTATCTCAAAAGAAGAAAGAGAGACATTGACATCTGAAGGGAAGAAAGAAAAGAAAACGTTTGAGAGCCTAATAGGTTTATTGAGTAATAAGAATAAAAATGTCAGAGACTCAGCAGCACAAGGAATTAATGATATCTTGGAAAAATATGTTGATGTTGCTGAATCAGAAATAAACGCAATTTTTGCCAATAAAAAAATTGATGATGAATTGCGTGGTATGTCCCGTCCTGATTTCTCACGGCATTTGAGTGATGATATGGAGACAGAAGTTGTTGATACGCTCATTGCAACTGTTGCGAAGAGATATGATGTTTCTCAGCGGTTTTATACATTAAAAGCAAAATTATCGGGAGTTAAAAAACTTGCTTATCACGAACGGAATATTGATTATGTCTCAGCCGGAAAAGAATATTCTTTACAGCAATCTGCAGAACTGGTGTATACAGTTTTTTCAGAGCTCGATGAAGAATTTGCTGCAATTTTCAAAAAGTTTTTAGATAACGGACAGATTGATTTCTCTCCCAAAAAAGGAAAGAGAGGAGGGGCTTTTTGTACCTATTGGCTTCTTACGCAGCCTACGTATGTACTGCTTAATCACACAGGCAGTCTGCGCGATGCGCAAACGCTTGCTCATGAGATGGGGCACGGTATCAATAACGAGCTGATGCGAAAAAAACAAAATGCGCTTAATTTCGGAACACCGGTCGCGACAGCTGAGGTCGCAAGTACATTTACTGAAGATTTTGTTTTGCAGGAGATTTTAAAAACTGCTGATGAAGAAATGCGTTTTGATTTGATGCTTGCCAAACTTGATGCTGACATCTCAACTATTTTTCGCCAGGCTGCCTGCTATCAGTTTGAACAGGAACTTCATAAAGAGTTCCGGGAAAAAGGGTATCTCCCACATCAGGAAATAGGAAAAATTTTTCAGAATAATATGAGCGCCTATATGGGGCCAGCGGTTGAACAGTCTCCAGGATCTGAAAACTGGTGGATTTACTGGTGGCATATCAGGACATTTTTTTATGTCTATTCATACGTCAGCGGCTTGCTCATTTCAAAATCAATGCAAAAAAGCGTAAAAGAGAACCCGCGATTTATCATTAAAGTAAAAGAATTTTTGTCAGCAGGCATATCTGAGTCACCCAGGAAAATTTTTGGTAATTTAGGCATTGATATTACTGACGCTCTTTTCTGGGATAAAGGGATTGATGAGATTGAAGCAACATTGCAGGAAACAGAGAAATTAGCAAAAAAACTGAAAAAGATAGAATAGTTGTTTATACTTCGTCACCAAAGTCTCCGTTTTTTCTTCGTGTTTCAATTTCTTCCAGAACCGCAGGATATTCTTTATCCAGATCAATGTGATAGTGATCTGCGATAAGCAGTAATTCATACAGACTGTCACAGACAGAATTGGTTACATCTGATTTTTTTCGTTTTTTGGATTTGAATCCTTCGTCAGTTTGAATCGCGTTAGCGAGTTCGCCGACTTCCTCCATGAGTTCAACCAATCGTGTATGAATAGTCCATCCTTTATGAGGAAAACCATCAGCGACTGCTCTGGTTTCTTTTATTGCCTGATTGAGATTGAGTTTGGTTTTCATTGCGTTTTCGTTGATTAGTTCTTCAAAGTTTTATGTTTTTAAATAATTGTTGGGAAGGCGATAAATATGCTATCAATAATAACATGCATAGCATCTTTTTTTATAAAACTTAACAAGTTAAGACTTAATAGTAAAGAAAATGTGCTTACAATCCTTTTTTATACTATACCAATGAGACTTATTTTGTCAATTATTAAAAATAATAGTGCTCTTATCGCGTCAGCAGGTATCAAACCGAATTTAATCTTATTTTAATTTCGACGTTTACTTTTCGATTTCATCAACCAGCTCACTGTCGGGCTCATTGTCGATTTCCGGACGGATGAGAAATCCTTTTAAATCAGCTCTTCCGATAATCATTGGATATTTCAAGTGAGATCTGTTCACTAGTGAAACATGCGATGTAATCTTTTTTCCTGCAAGATAAAAAGTCAGACTTGCTGTCGGTCGATGCGCTCTGCCGCTTGCTGATTTAATATACACAATTTTTTTATTAATTTGTAATTTTAATTCTTTCGCAAGTGTCGAATCAATAGAAGAGCGAAACGCTCCGGTGTCAAGCTTTGCTTTAATTTCTTTAAAAATAGTATCTGTTTTGATAGAGACCGGATAAATAACAGGGAGTATCTGAGGACCTGTTGCGACTTTTTCAGAAAATTTTTCAGCAAAAAGTGTCTGAGCAAGTGCGACTCCGCGTTTGGGAGTAGGGATATCCATATCTTCAATACGATCAAGGCGGGTACGAAGTGAAGCAAGATTTGCGTTTTGTATTTTTAGTCCCGGTCGTGCGTTTATTTCCAAGACAACAGGTCCTTTTTTGGCATCAAGGACAATATCGACTCCCGCAAATCCAAGACCAATTGCGTTTTGCGTCTGCGATGCCAGCAGCAGAATATCTTCCCAATAGGGAAGCTTGATACCCGCTGTCTTTTTTTTACTTTGCGGGATGAAATAAATCAGATGACTTTTGCTCGTAGCGCTTGTTGTGATGCCTGTCGCAAGATCTATTCCTACTGCCAGAGCGCCGAGCTGAAGATTGGCTTTGCCAAATGATTGTCGGGTCGGGATGCGAAGCATTGCCATGACAGGGACATGTCGAAAGACAATCACGCGGATATCGGAAAGTCCGACGGGGGTAATTTTTTTGAAAAAAGAATCCTGGATAACCCGCTCCTCAATAAAAGCTTTGTCCGGTAAATATTGTAGAGAGAATGCTCCATCAAGGATATTGAAAATATGTGATTCAAGTTGTTTGATGGTATATTGTTCGCCGCTCACAGTTGTCCCCACTCCGTTTTTCCAGCTTTTAAAAGCAATAATTCCGCCTCCTCCGTAACCGCGTGCTGGCTTGATTGCAAATCCTTCTTCCGGCAGATCCCAATCAAAATCGCGTACGTCTTTTCGCGTATAAAATGTAGCAAGCAATGCAGGGGTCGGAAGGCCATTCTCTATGAGGATTTTTTTGGTTTCAAGCTTATCATCAGCAACACGTTTTGCTGACGGTTTATTGAAAGGGCGAATATAAAGAAAATTTCGGGCATTCATGCCCAATACTGATTTACTTATTGCCATGTCTGAGAATAGGTTCGAATTTGAGATACTCGGTAACCCGCAGGCCAAAGTATCTTCCAATCATAATATTGATAGGTATCAGGAGCAGGATTGATTCTGGATAAATTAAGGTGAAAAACCGGAGTTGTCCCCAGGTAAGCAGTAAAAATCCAAGGATCGCCAGAAAAAGTGTGATGATTGTTGTTTGAACAGTTTCGATAAAGTCTCTTTCCAGAAAAATAGTCACGATTCTATCGCTTAACAAAATGAAGAGAAGAATCGGAAAAATAGAAAGATTGCGTACATCGATAATGCTGTAGAGAGAACTGATAGTAAGCGCGATTAACAAAAAGATTGACACCATAAGCATTGATAACGCGACTTTTGGCATTTGCATGATAGGAAAACGTCTCAGCAGGAATCGAGAGATAAGCGATGCGATAATAATTGCTGCAAGCATAATAAATCCGGGAGTCACGCCGGTGGCAAGTAGTGTAATTGAGAGCGCAATAGGGACAAGAAGACCGATGCCGGATAAGCCGACAATGTATCTGAACGCGACAACAATTGTTGCAAGAAGCGGTAATAATAGAATCAAATCAATCGTATTTGTCGGTACGCCAGCCTGAACAGCATATTGAATTGCAAACGGAGCGAGATTGGTAAGAGACAGATTGTTTGTATGGCGTTGTTTTTTGAGTGCCTCAAGTATTGCCGTTCGTTGCCTGTCCTGTTCGGGGTTGGTTATATCATTGAATATCTGATTATTCTTTTTGATTTGTAAGGTATTTTGCTGTGCACTGATAGACGCCTTTGCCGATTGAGATGATCCCGATGAAGGGCTTTGTGCAAAGACAGGTGTCAATACACTTGCTGCAAGAATAACTAATAGCGCAAGCGAAAAAATATATTTCATGTGCCGAGAGGGGGAGTCGAACCCCCACGGAGTGTAATCTCCAAAGGTTTTTGAGACCTTCGTGTCTGCCATTCCACCACCTCGGCATCTGTACCTTGAAATAACGGCTTCACTATTATATACTTGATGGCATGACTATTCAAGAAATATATGATCTTGCACTTGAGATGGGTATGCAAGCTGATCCACGGGGTATTGCGTCTGTAAGGAAATATTTGCAAAAAAATAAAAAGCGCTACGAAGAGCTATCTGAAAAGAAGAAAAAATATTTTGATAAAGAAGTGTTGACAAATCCTTATTCAGATACTCGTATTTTTACAAATGACCCACAGAGGGAAGTCAAGAAAATAATGGCAGGCATTGATGCTAATGCAACAGAAGTACTGCTGACTGATCGTTTAAATGAAAAAGGTGCAAAAATTGACCTGTTAATTGGTCATCATCCTGAAGGGAATGCATTTGCAAGTCTTCATGAAGTGATGGATTTACAGATTGAAGTAAGCGCTGAAGCCGGAATACCAATTCATCTGGCAGACGCATTACTAAGAGAGCGCATGCATGATGTCGAAAGAGGGATTCATCCAATAAACCACAATCAGACTGTTGATACAGCACGGCTTCTTAATATTCCTTTTATGACATTGCACACTGTATGGGATAATCTGGGAGATCATTTTATGAAACAATATCTTAAGCATAAGGAGTTCGATACAGTAGGAGATATTATGGAAGCACTTCTTGAAATTCCGGAATACCAGGAGGCAAAGCGTGGGAAGGCTGGTCCGATTGTTGTTTCAGGAACATTCCAGAGTAAAGCAGGTAAGATTGCGCTTTTCTTTACTGGAGGCACAAATCCTTCCAAAGAGTGGTATATAGAATTGGCAAAAGCTGGTATAGGCACTATTATTGACATGCATATTAAAGAAGATGCGTTGAAAGAGTTGCGGAAAATGCATGTTTCTGTTATTAACGCGGGACACATGTCCAGTGATTCAATCGGCGCAAATATTTTCTTTGACGAATTGGAAAAACGCGGCATTGAAATTGTCCCGTGTTCAGGATTGATACGGGTTAAACGAGGAAGGACACTAAAATCTAGTCTTTAAATTTATGATAGGAGTAACTGAATTACGAGCAGGAACCACATATGAAGAAGACGGACAGTTTTTTACTGTTTTGTCCTATGAGCATATCAAAATGGGTCGCGGCTCTGCCAACATTAAAGTGAAAGTAAAAAATCTTAAGACCGGCTCAATTATTGATAAAAGTTATATTAATGGTGCAAAAATGCATGATATGCCTGTTCTAAAAAAAGAAATGCAGTATCTCTACAAAGATGAAGACGCGGTATATTTCATGGATCCTGAAACCTATGAGCAGGTAAGTATTCCTCTTAAGATTGTTCCCGAACATATCTATCTTAAAGAAGGGGAGCCATTTGTTGTAAGTTTTTTAAATAATGAGCCCTTAACCGTACTGTTGCCGCCAAAAATGACATTTAAAGTCATTGAAACAGCGCCCGGAGCGAAAGGTAATTCAGCGACAAACGTTTTTAAAGAAGCAATCCTTGAAAATGGCTTGAAGACTAGGGTTCCTCTTTTCATTAACACGGGTGAAATGATTCGTGTTGATACGCGTACAGGTGCATATTCTGAAAAAGCATAACCATGAACGCACATATTCTTCGTGTATTTTCTGAACGGTCGTTTTTATTTTTGTGGATCGGTGAAGTTTTTACACAAATTTCTACAAATCTTTTTTATTTTTTCTTAATTATCATAGTGTATCAGCTTACTCGTTCAAATACTGCAGTTTCAGGAGTGGTACTTTCTTTTACTGTTCCTGCAATCTTTTTTGGTACAATAGCAGGCGCATATGTTGATCGTTGGGATAAAAAGAAGGTATTGATTATTACCAACATTTTTCGCGCACTTCTTCTTGTTTTGCTGGCATTTTCCCTACACAATGTTGGATTGATCTATCTTATATCTTTTTTATTCGCAATTTTTGTCCAATTTTTTATTCCGGCGGAAAGTCCGATGTTGCCGTTAGTTGTACGAAAGGAGTGGCTTATGCATGCCAACGCATTATTTGGACTGGCAATTTTTGGGTCTGTTCTTGTGGCGTATGTGCTATCCGGCCCGATTCTTATTTTTTTCCAGCCTTTTAAAACAGTGCTGCTGATTGCGGCAATGCTCTTTGCCGGCGCTCTTTTTATTATGTTTATTAAGCCGGTTTATAGTACTAGGCCAGTACGTACAAAGAAAAAAGTAAAACAACAAAATATTTTTATTGATATGAAGCAAGCATTATCATTGATGAAGCATACCCGGACAATTACACATTCTCTTTTTCTTCTTTCTCTCTCACAAATTCTTATTTTGATATTAGCTACAATCGCCCCTGGATACGCCGCGCAGATTCTCGATATCCCTGTCGTACAGTTTCCTCTTATTTTCGTGACTCCAGCCGCTCTTGGAATGGTTATCGGATCTGTCGTTCTGATAAACGTTTTTCACAGCCATCCAAAACAAAGAATTATCACCATTGGCATTTTTCTTTCAGGAATTGCGATGCTGTTATTGCCGTTTGGATCCAAAGTTGCTTCACGCGAAATAGTCCACAGCATCAATGTATATCTTCCTCACGCGCTTAAAATAACGATCCTGCATATCATGGTAGTATTAGCATTTCTATTGGGTGTTGCAAACTCACTTGTTTTTATTCCTGCGAATACAAGATTGCAGGAACATACGTCTGAAGAAATCAGAGGGAAAATTTATGGATTGCTGAATACATTTATTGGTATTTTGTCTCTTGTGCCAATTATTCTTGTAGGCGGTTTATCTGATTTGATAGGTGTTTCTTCGGTGATTATCGGAATCGGAATTAGTCTTATTGTCTTAGGATTTGTTAATATGTCTATGAAATAATATGCAGATTATAATATTCATACCGGCATTACTCCTTTTTTTATACTCGTTGTATCGTATGGTGAGGGATGATTATGTCTTTATCAGAAAGGGGATATCTTTGGAACAATCTTTTGATATCGCTTTTATAACACTGTGGATTAGCCTTATTATGTCCCGGCTGCTTTATTTATTATTTCATCTGTATCCAGGACAGAATATCCTTTTTGATTTTTTTTCTTTTAATAAAGGAGGATTTTCATTAACCGGTGCACTCGTTGGAGGCATTTTCGCTGTGTATGTAGTAGGGAAGTATAAGAAATTGCCTCTCGGGCGGCTAAGTGATTTTTTAAGTCTTTCTTTCTTGTACGCGCTTCCGTTAGTTTTTCTCAGCAATACTATTTTTGTGTCAAAAACAGAAGTATTATATCTTTTTCTTAACGCGATAATCTATTTTATTCTTCTCTTATTTTTTGTACAATTTTTATATCCGAAAGTATTGAATCGGACACTTAAAGAGGGTATTTTGGCAATACTTTTTATTTTACTTTTTTCCCTTGTAGCATTGATAACATCTTTACTCGTTTCGCTGAAGCATATTCAAAGTTTTATCAATCCGGAGAATATCATTCTTGGGATATTATTGCTCAGCAGTATTATTTTACTGATTAAACAGGAGCGGGCAACTTCTCAGCGTCGCCAGATTTTACGATAATATGGATATTCCGGTTATTTTTGAAGATGATTTTTTTGCAGTTATTAATAAGCCTGCAGGCATTACGGTGAATCGTTCAGAGACGACCAAAGATGAAATGACAATTCAGGATTGGGCAGAGAAGCGAATAGGCATTAAGAGGAATGAATCAGCAGTGAAGGCAAAAAAATTTGGAGAAGAAGGATGGGATCCCCGTTTAGATTTTTATACGAGAGGTGGGATCGTTCATAGACTTGATAAAGAGACTTCGGGAGTTTTAATTATAGCAAAAACACCTGATGCGTTTGTTTCTTTACAGAAACAGTTTAAAGACCGAATTGTTGACAAAACATATATTGCGTTGGCACATGGGACAATGATACCAAAAGTTGGAGAAATCAGTGTTCCAGTAGGCAGATTGCCTTGGAATAGAAACCGTTTTGGAGTTTTGCCAGGAGGAAGGGAATCAAAAACATTGTATACCGTGCAGGCATATTATCAGAATCCCTATACCAAAGAGCAATTATCTTATGTTGTACTTTGCCCGCAGTCGGGAAGGACGCATCAAATACGTGTTCATTTAAAATATATCAATCATCCGATTTTTGCTGATTTTTTATACGCTGGAAGAAAGACATCGCGAGATGACAGAAAAATATTGTCACGTGTTTTTTTGCATGCAATAAAAATTAGCTTTATACATCCTAAGACGGGTTTGCATGTTTCTTATGAAGCGCCCCTGGCAGCAGAATTGAAAAAACTCTTGCAAACTTTTACAATGAGAGAGTACTAGTGAACTATCCTATGAAAAAAACTGCCCCAAAAACAAGTAAGAGCTTAAAAACATTTTATCTGTATACCTGTATTGTGTTAACGGTGATTGTTATTGCGTTAGCAAGTAAAATATTTTTTATTATAGCGCAAAGCAAAGTTGACACTTCGCATAATTTTACATTTGCTATAACACAACAGCAAAAAGTTAAAGAAATCGTTTCTTTTCATCCGCAAACGCCATCCGTGACTGTACTGGTTATTCAGGATAAAAATATTCCTTATGATACGCTTGCCAGAGATTATGGTATTTCAACGGATGGATACATACAGGTTGACAGCACAACGCGTCCTAGTAGCGATATGACAGCTTTTCTGTGGTCAGCATTATCACATGCAGCAGTGTGGCAATCAAATCTTACTGCGTTTGATAAAATCAGGTTACTACTTCTCGCGAAAAGTGTTGCACAAAATAATAGAATCGTGGAGCATATATCGTTAATACATCAAAGTGCAAATTCCAATACTATTCTTGCTAATGCCTTAGCAGATCAGGACATTGCGAATGAAAATGTCAGTATTCAAATTATTAATGCGACTACTATTTCCGGTTTCGGTTTGCGTTTAAGTAGAGTGCTTACCAATATGGGTGCCAATGTGATCGATGTTTCTACCGCTCAAAATACCCAAACAAAAACAACAATAACATATTATGGAAACGATTCGTATACATTGGAACGTTTGCAAAAGCTTTTACATGTTCAGGCAACAAAGATGAGCAGGCAAAGCATTGCAGATATTGTTATTACCTTGGGAAAAGATAAAAGTAACACAAAAGTATTTTAACTGTTTTATATCCTATAGTATGTTTTTACTTATTGTCTTTATTCTTCTTTGCGCAGCAATTCTTATGGCTTTTTTATCCTTATACAGACAGAAAAGGATAAAGGAGATAACATTTATAAATCAGGAATTGAAAAAGAAGCGGGTAATTTATAATCACTCGTCATCTTCAGAAGAGGAATCAGAGTAACGAATGCTTTTTGTTGAATTATGAGGAAGAGAAAGCTTTAATTTGTCATTGCCCGATACAAAAGAAGGTTGATCTTTAAATTTCTTTGCCCGGTTTGTTTCCCTGATAAAAATACTGACCTTACTGCTGTCAACGGTGCGTACGTAAGCTTCATATGTATTGCCGGCTTCTATGAATTTAATAAGTCTTTGACATAAATCATCAGGCAACATGCCGATGAATTGATTATCTAAATCATACGCAAAGATCTTGCTTCGTTTGATACGTAAATTCAGTCTTTCTCCCGATCGCAGGAGAGTTATTATTTTTTTATCGGCGATGTTGATAAGATCCATTACCTTTGTTTTTCCCGGTTCTTCAATAAAAAAATTACTTATTATATTGTTTGTTTTTTTTGTATTTACATCATGAAGCCTTTTTAAATTCCGGATTGCGATGGGATTTTGCATATCCAGTGAAAGAACTTTTTCGTAAAGATTTTTTGCGTCTTTTGGATTGCCTGCGCTTAAAAAAGCAAAAGCAAGCCGATTGAGCGTGTCGATGTCTTCGGGATTTTCTTGAAGAATGAGTTGATTTAAATCGATAGCCTTTTGCCAATCTCCTTCAAGGGCGGTTTGTATAGCATGATTTTTGAGAGTTAGCATAGGAAGAGCTTACGAGTTGAAAGTTATTCTACTAATATTTCTTGCAAAAGTCAAGCGAGAAGCGGTATAATAAGGCATCACATGAGTGGACATTCAAAATGGGCAACAATAAAAAGGCAAAAGGGTGCCAATGACGCGAAGCGCGGGCAACTTTTTACAAAGCTTTCTAAAGCGATAACCATTGCTGTACGACAAGGTGGCGGATCACCTGACCCTGAAAGTAATTTTCGTTTGCGGTTGGCGATTGAGGCAGCGCGTGCTGCCAATATGCCAAAAGAAAATATAGAACGTGCGATACAGCGAGCGAGCGGGAAAGATGCAGGCATTCTTGAAGAGGCTACCTATGAAGGATTTGGCCCTGGCGGTTTTAGTGTTGTCGTTGAGGCATTTACTGATAATAAATTACGTACTGTTTCAGAGGTAAAAAACGTTTTCAATAAAAATGGCGGCAGTATGGGAGCACAGGGAAGCGTCATGTATCAATTCGGGAAAAAAGGCGTCATCACTGTTGTCAAGGATGGGAAATCTCTTGATGATCTTTTTTTGATTGCTGCTGATAATGGAGCTGAAGATATTGAAGACGCAGGTGAAGAGGTGCTTTTGTATACCAGACCTGAAGATGTCACAAAAGTAAAAGATGTTTTAAGTCAGAACGGATTACAAGTGAATACTTTTGAACTTATATATAAGCCTATAGTAACAAATATTATCACTGATAAATCCTTGTCAGAAAAAGCTCTTAGTTTTATTGACAAACTTGAATCGTTAGATGATGTCCAGAAAGTATATGCGAATTTTGACATTCCTGATGAGCTAATAGAGGATAATCAATGAACGAATATAAGGAATGAATATCAGACAAAGGCAAGCATCAAACGGTAAAAAGAGCAATAGGAAACTACAATTTGCTATCGGTAAACGCCAGAAATTTGTATTAGCAGTTATTATCTTATCCTTAGGCCTTTTCTTTACAGAATATCAGCTAACGCAATGGGGACTTATTTTAACGCTTATCATGCCGTTCTTAACTGTTCTGTTTCTTTTATGGGCAGTTTTCTCAGATCTTAAAGAAAATAAACTCTACCAGGTTATCATTTTGCCCTTTATTTATACATTTGCCTTTGGTTTCTTTTATTTGCTTACACCGACTTCTTTTGTCGTCAGACTTTTGCTGACTGCAATATACGCCTTTGGATTGTATTCACTGTTTTTAAGTCAGAATATTTTTATCGTTTCATCATCCAGAACGATTCAGTTATTATCAGGAGCGAGGATTGTCTCTTTTGTTATTACATTGATTTCATTTTTTTTCTTAACCAACATTGTATTTTCTTTTCACGTCATCATTTTTCCGGTTATCGCAGCTATTGCGATATATACCTTCTTTTTGATTTACCATTCCTTATGGACATATACACTGCAAAAATATTCTCAGCCGCTTATGATTTGGGTGTCTGCGTTAACTGTCTGCGTTAGTGAAATAGCTTCGCTTGTCTGGTTTTGGCCGAGTAGTCCTACAGTAACTGCACTTTTCTTGACAGGATTTTTCTATGCTATTGTCGGGTTGAGTCACATCTGGTTTGAAAAGCGGTTTTTTAAAGGGATACTTTGGGAATATGTCTGGGTTGGAACCATTGTATTTTTTGTTTTACTGCTTTTTACTCAGTGGGGACAATAGTGTCTCATGAGATACAAGAGAGGAGAGGGGAGAAAGGGAGATAAGAATATATCCTATATAATTATTGATATAGTATGATATAGTTGTGGATAACTTTTCACAGAGCTGACTTTTCACAAAATTAGCCTCATAATGATAGATTTTTGTCGGCTCATCATAAATGATGGCTATGATATATATTGCAGTTATTGCACTCTACTGCTAAAGGGCACAGAGATGGCATATTTGAAAAAAATACGAACACCATATCTCGTAATTCTTGAAGCTAAAATTATACTTTTAGACTGATAAATCAATCTAAATTAGGGTCTTATTTACTATGCAATTGTATTGCATACTATTGCATAAAGGAAATACGTACGTTTTTTTACTTTATTTTCTTACAGAAACAATCAGCCTATCCTCTTTGAGAGAGGGGCCTCAAGCGAAAAATATAACAGCGCAAAATAACTACGCGAGTTTTCTTATTCTATTATGTATGTATTATGTCTTTGTTCTGCCTTACTCTATCGAGGAGAATTGTTGGACTTTTATGTCGCACAATATAACTTTTACGACATGCAGGATGAGGATTTCAGGGGGGAGGACTTTCTCTTTTAATTTTTTATCATATATTTTATTGGCATTTTTATTATTTCCTCTTTGATAGCTTCGCTAATTCCGTCTTAATACCCGCTTTTGGATCCGTTTTCTCATAAGTTATCCTTAAACATCCCATAGTGATATACTAACGTGGTTTATTCTTTTCCTTTGTTCAATTTAGGTTGACAGGACAAGATATTTTTATTTTATGGAATTTACAGGGAGGCAAAAGCTTTTTGTCGCTCCCCCTGTCTTTTTTTTGCAGAAGGGGAAGATATGTGACTTAGAGCACAACGTCATGTAATGCGATTTAAGGCATATGTTTCTTAAAAGATGAACAATGGGTCAGCTCAAAATAAGAAGGTTATATGGGGGTTGTTCGGAAAGTGGCTCCTGATAGATCTGCTGATTATTTTCGAGCGCTTCAAGAATCTGAATGTACCGGTAAAAAATAGCATTGGTCCAGCCAAAACCTTCCTGCATAGTATATTTATACCCGATGCTCGGCTCACCTGTTTCTCCATCGATCTTTTCAAAAAATGTTTTATACTTCCTGAATAATTTCGCATGCGTTTTTACGGAATTTTTCATTATTCGCCGCGCCTGTTCTTGGTATCCATAACGGAGAAGTCCGATCACAGTAGTATATTCGAGTGGAGCCCAGATATTAGGGTAATCCCATTGTTTTGGCTTAATAATATCTTCAATAGCCGGATGATAGCGTTTTTGAATTCTGGAGAGATCAATTGGTTTTGCCAATGAAATTTCCGCACCGATAGCTAGCCCGTAAGGCGTTTCAAATTTTGGCAAATGCTTTAGCGTGCGTTTTGCCTGCTCAGGCGTCGCGATACCTGCCCATAGGGGAGTATATGAAGCTAAAGAAAAATAATGTCCAATCCTCTGGAATCCATAGCCATAATCGTAAAAGAATCCCTCGTTGTCATCCCAAATAATCTGCATCGCCTTTTTCCGTTTTTTTGCTTTCTCTTTCCATTCTTCTGCCTCTTCCCTATTGTGAAGAATTTTTGCAGCTTGTGCAAAATCCTGCTCATATTTATAAAGATAGGAATTTAAATCAACCGGGATAAATTGATCACACCGGTTATAAAAACGTGATGTCATGTCCCAACCGGATTCAAGCTCGGATGATTGTGAGTAACCGATATCCCGATCACCATAGCGTGAAAGAATATAATTTGGTACGCTGTGATTGTAGACATTTTCTTTATCGATCCATACCAGTTCATATTCCTGCTTGGCCACCTTGATAGTTCTTTGCAGCCAATTTTTCATTTGATATTCATACCATTTCCGTTTTATTCCTGTGACGTATTTATAGGGATTGGTCGGATTGAGTCTTTTGAGATAAGTATCCATAATCATGGAAGAAAAAAAAGGAGGTTGAGAGCGTCCCATTGAGCCGGGAGCACTGAAGTTCGGGATGATATGAAAGGCGTTGAAGAGATAGATAAAATTTTCGATCATTTCAGGCATAAGCCATTCACGTTTGGTTCCCATGAGCCCCTTGAACATAAAAAAGCTGTCCCAGTAATAAATGTAAGTAAATTTATTGTCGTTTGGAACAAAATAATAATGAGGAAGCTTAATTGATTTTGGATTAATATCTTTGTTTTTTATTTCCTTCTTGAACCCCAACGGCAATTTCTCTGCATAAGGAAGCTCGTATGGCAGATTATTGATCCGATACCTTAGACGCATTCTGGATGGCTTATAGATAATCTTATTCCAATAGGAATCAATATAGGTAAGACAATCTTTATATTCTTCGCGCCACATAAGATTATTATAATTGTTATATTATGACATTGCTACATTGCTTACTGTTTATGTCGCACAATATTGACATCCGGTGCCGTTTCTTTTACTATATATTTATCCCCTACTTTTTATGCAAAATAATTTAGAAAAACAAATCAATGATTTTTTGGAACATCTTGAGGTTGAAAAAAATTCGAGCAAGTTGACAATTCGTGATTACCGGCATTATTTAGAGACCTTTGCAAAATGGTACTCCTCTACTCTGCCGGGAAGATCAATTTCCGAGCTTGATCTTGGTACGGTCCGGAAATACCGTGTGTATCTCGCAAATCGGGTTGACATGAAGGGTAAAACACTTAAAAAAGTGACGCAAAATTATTATGTTATCGCGCTTCGTTCGCTTCTCCGTTTCCTTATTAAAAATGACCAGAAGACGCTTGAGCCATCAAAAATAGATCTTCCCAAAACTGAAAGCAGGAGCTTGAAGTTTCTTGAGAGAGAACAAATTGACCGTCTTGTTACCATGCCTGATACGAGCAAAGAAGAAGGTGTGCGTGACCGGACAGTTTTGGAGTTGTTATTTTCAACCGGCCTTCGTGTTTCAGAGCTCGTAAAGCTTAATCATGAGCAAATCAATATTGAACGCCGGGAGTTTGGCGTTGTCGGGAAAGGCGGACGTGCCAGAGTTGTGTTCATCTCAGATCGTGCTGCTGAGTGGATTGATAGATATAGGAAGATGCGAACTGATGTGTTTAAGCCACTATTTATTCGTTATTCTCGCGGGAGAGATGAGGAAGATAACGGTGAAAAAATGCGTCTGACCGCGCGAAGCATTGAGCGGATTGTGAAGAAATATACGCACATGGCCCGGTTGCCGGTAGAGGCAACAGTCCATACCTTGCGGCACTCGTTTGCGACCGATTTACTCACAAATGGCGCTGATCTGCGCTCTGTTCAGGAGATGCTGGGGCACAAAAATATCGCGACGACGCAAATTTACACCCACGTCACGAACAAACAACTCCGCGACGTCCACAAAGCCTTCCATAGCGGGAATAAAGGGTAGAGTTATTGTACTCACAGGTGGTATAATTGCTTTTTCTTTTATGACTGCTTTACATGAGTTAGACGGCAGAGTTTTGAGAGGCTTGCAGGAAGCGTTTCGGTCAAAAATCGCTGAAGAAATTATAAGAGGAAATAAAGCATTTGCCACTGGTGCAATTGAGCCTTTTAGGGGTTATGATCCTGATAGATTAGGAAAAAGAGTATTGGTTATTGCTGAGTTAAATCAGGAATCAGCAGATGAAATACATCGGAGAGTAAGTGGACCGCTAAGAAATTTAGCTAAAGAATATGGAATTCAACTCGCGATACCCGATGATAGATTGTTCCCTCCGCACATAACAGTACAACAAATCTTAATGCCAGAACAGGATACGCAACAATTTATCAACGATGCAGTGCCTCCTTTAGCGGAGCAGGTTTGGCGTTTGCAGGGCGCAGTAATTGCGCTCGATACGCTGGTTTTATCAGGTCAAAGGGCAATCGTTTGCGTGTCAAATCCAACTTCTGAAGTAAGCAGAATTTTAAGAGCAAGAGATGGCATTAGTGGCATTGCGCGACGGCTTGGAGGCGTGCTAGAAACTGATCCATGCATCATTCATACCAGTGTAGGAAGAATTAGTGAAGTAACAAACCCGACGGAATTGCCCGCATTGGCTAGAAGCACGTATCATCAGATTGGTCAACAATTGTGTAAGAAACCTATTGAAGCACGAATAAAAGAAGTTTTTGTTGGTTCAGGACTTAATTACGCTAGAAAAACAGGCATACATTTTAATAGGTCTCGTAGGAGAGAGTAGCGGAGACTGTATGCGTAGTTTATCATTATTGAGAGGGAGATTTCTTTTTTTATATTTTACAGTTTATTCCCACTTAAATGTTTTTGCGGCGAGGATGTACATGGCAGCTCCCCAGATGATAAGTCCAAGCATCAATGGAAAAGTTTGCGTGAAACTGCCGCCCTCTGTCGTGATTTTTCGGATTGCCTCATTAAAAAATGAGAGCGGTAATACATTGGCAATTGGTTGGAGCCAAGTGGGTAAATCCGTGATCGGAAAGAACGTTCCGGAAAGTAAGAATTGCGGAAGCGTTATCAGGTTGACCATTGGACCGGCAGCATTTTCATCATTTACCAAACCGGCCATGAAGAATCCAAATCCCAGAAATGCAATAAGCGCGATCATTGAAAGAATCACCAGTTCAACAAATGTAATCCATCCATGCGGTAAGTAAAATTTGAATGCAACTATTCCCAGAATAAGAATAATAAACGTTTGCAGAATTGCCATGATAAGACGCGATCCTCCTTGTGCTAACAGGATGGTAATTGCACGGGTTGGTGTTGCAAACATTCTTTTGAGAATAAGTGCTTTTTTAAGATAAATAAGTCCGAATACTGTTCCGAATATTGCTGTTGAAAGGAGTGCAAAACCGATCTGTCCAGGAAGAGCAAAGTCGATATATCTGATTTGCCTTCCTGCGAGCTGTTGTTTGTGTACTGTTATCGCTGGATTGGTGATACCTGCGATGCGGAGATTTTCTTGCGCGACGATACTATTTGTAATAGTTGTAATTATTGCAGCAATTTGCGTATTGGCGCTTGATGTAATGACATTTACCTGAAAATGAGGAGGAGCTTGTCTTGTTTGCTTGACTGAAATGATCGCTGACAGCGTACCTTTTTTTATATCATTTTCAAGTTGTGATTCAGGTGCGATTTGCGTTTTTATTGATGGTTGTTGTCTGATTGCCTGAAAAATAGGATTGTTAAAATTGCTATTTGCCGGAAATCCAATGGCGAGCGGCGGTTGAGAATTTCCTATCAATCCAAAGATACTGATAAATACGACTGGAAAAAGAAATCCAAATGCAAACGTTGCAGGATTTCGTGTTTGCGCCAAAAAGAAATACTTCGTCATGACGAAGAACGCTCTGATTTGATGTGGTTTTCTATATATTTTTTTCATAATTCGTTAATTTTTAACCTTCTCTCAATTGTCTTCCTGTTAAGTGTAGAAATACATCTTCAAGATTGGCCTGTTCTTGTTTTATTTCCTTTTTAAATCCTGTTTTTAGTAAGTCTTTAATAAAGGTTTTTGGTGTGCCAATTTTTAAGATTTCCCCATGATCCATAATTGCGAGTCTATCACAGAGCTGTTCTGCTTCGTCCATGTAGTGAGTTGTGAGAACAATAGTGGCGCCGGATTTATTGATTTTTCGTACCATTTCCCACAGATGAATTCTTGCTTGTGGGTCCAGTCCTGTCGTCGGCTCGTCAAGAAAAATGACTTTTGGCTTGTTGATCAGAGTTGAGGCAATAGAAAAGCGCTGCTGTTGGCCGCCTGAGAGTTGTTTGACATAACTTTTTGCCTTGTCTTCCAGTTCAACTTCTTTGAGCATCTCCATGGGATCAATTTGGACATCGTACATTGCTGCAAACATATCAAGCAGTTCAGTTAATCTGAGTTCGGGATAAAATGCGGATAATTGCAATTGAACGCCGATTCGGCGTTTGACGTCCCAAGGGCGTTTGGCTACGTCAATGCCATCAATAAGCACTTTGCCACTCGTCAATGATTTGAGCGTCTCCATGATTTCAAGAGTTGTGGTCTTCCCTGCTCCATTTGGGCCAAGGATGCCAAATATTTCGCCTGGTTGGACACTAAATGAAATGTTATTAACGGCGGTAAAATCGTTATATTTTTTGATAAGATTTTTAACAGAAATAATATCTGACATGAATATCTATTGTAACATGATTTAATAATTTTTTCAGTGGCAGTGTGATTTAGATCACACATTATGCGAGAAGTTTTTGTGTTGTTCCATAAATTTTTTTCCGTGGCCGACTTCGGTATTGATAGGAATAGCTTGTTGACAAAGCGGGCAATTCTCTGCCTCCCATGAAGGAACTTCAAGAACTGCAAGTGATGAAAAAGGTGCGCCAACGGTTGCCGTTGTCACTAATTTGGGATCCCTGTTGACCATGACGCAGACGGCAATAACATTTCCGCCCGTTTTCCTGACACTGGCAACAACCTTTTTGACAGACCCGCCTGTTGTTGTCAGATCTTCAATAACAAGTACATTTTTGTCTTTAACTAATTTATCGTAGCCACGTGTGAAAATCTGATCTTTCTCGGGGGTTTTTTCTGTATAAATGCCCAGAATTTCTTTATTTTTGAGTTTTGATAAATGATATGCTGTCCATGTTGATAGAATAATGCCTCCCAACGCTGGGGCTGCAACGACGTCGATATCGAGATCTTTATTTTTTTCTGCAAAGAGCTCTCCCATGTGTGAAGTTTCAAGAACGTGAGGATATAATGCGTCTTTATTGATATATGTCGGCATGTGTCTTCCTGAGGTTCCGACAAAGTGACTGTTTGTAAGAACAGCCTTTGTTTTTTTTAATAATTGTAGTGCGTCAACATTCATACATTATCGATATGTGTTTATCTCATCTCTTAGTTTTTTTGTTGCTGTTTTTGCTTTTTCGGCGAAGTCATCTTCGCTTGATGCAAATATGATACTGCGTGAGGCATTGATGATCAACCCGGCATTTTGGGAATTGAGTCCTGCTTTGATTATTTTCTCTACATCTCCTCCTTGAGCTCCAACACCCGGAACAAGTAGTATCATGTCCCCTGCGATCTTTCTTACTGTCTGTAATTCTTTCGGATAGGTTGCGCCAACTACCAGGCCACAATTGCCTGAGGTATTCCATTCATGTGCTACTTTATCAGCGACAACTTCGTAGAGTTTTTTTCCGTTGACAGAAAGATTTTGTATTTCACCTGAGCCTTCATTGGAAGTCTTGCAGAGAATAATTGCTCCTTTGTCCGGAATTTCCAGAAAAGGCTTGATCGCTTCTTTCCCAAGGTAGGGATTCAGCGTCATTGCATCAACGTTTAAGTATTTATAAGCAAACCGGACATATCCGTTATTGGTACTGCCAATATCTGCTCTTTTTGCATCAAGGATAATTGGAATATCAGGATAGATACCGTGGAGATAGTTACATGTCATTTTTAATTCTTGTAATCCCTTATTTCCCCTGGCTTCATAGAAAGCAGCGTTGGGTTTGTAACAGCAAACGAGATCATGAGTGGCATCGATGATTGCTTTGTTAAAGGTGAATTGTGGATTATCTTGCGCTGAGACGTTTAATGGAAGTTTGGTAATATCACTATCAAGACCGACACAGACAAGGGAGTTATTTTTTTTGATGATAGCGTTGAGTTTGGATTGAAATGTCATGGGTGTTCAAGTTTGGTTATTCGTTTTTCGTGGTTTTTTATATCATTTTTTACATCAGCAATTTGCCCTGTTACTATTTCCCATTCTTGTTGTCTTGTCTCTAATTCTCTTAATGGTGGATCGATAGAGGTCAATATGAGATTGGCAAATTTATTCAATCTCCGATCCCATTTTTCATCTTGCATTTCAAATCGGTAAGCTAATTCTTTTCTAAATGATTCTTGGCTTTTTATCAATCTCTCAGCCAGTCTTTGATCAAAAATCTTTTCTATCTGTTCTTCTGATTTTTTAAAAGTAGCATCTACATCTCTTTTTGAAGGATAACTCTTGAGAATATCTGTTATTTCTTCTTTTGTTACCGGTGCTTTATTTTTTGTTTTTTGTTTCATGATGTTAGTTTAAGAGATAACAATTTTGTTGTCAATCGAACAAAGCGATCTATTTTATCCCCCGCAATGACAATTTTATTTCTTGTGCCAGGTAGGGATTCCACATTGCGCCGGTTGCACTGAATACTGCATCTGCTCCGGCTTTTCTATATTCTTGATAATCCTCAGTCGTTGTGACTCCCCCTACCCCATCGATAAAAAAGGAATAGTTTTTTTCCTCGCGGATTTTTTTAAGGCGTCTTACCATATCAAGGCCTGCCCATTTAATAGGAGCTCCGCAAACCCCACCTGTTTTTCTTGTTTTTCCAGGAAGTGCTTGCTTGCCGTTTTTATCAACAATAATACCCGGCAACGTATTGATAGCAGCAATACCATTGCCGTATTCGTTTGCAATTTCAGCGAATTTTTCCAGCTGCAAATCATCCTGATAGTATCCTGCTTTCAGGATAAAAGGTACATTACCAATAACTTTACGAATAGCTTTACAAATATGTCTTGTTGTTTCACTATTGTAACATACCAATCCTTCAGCTCCATTGTTTGGACAGGATAAATCTGCTTCAATAATTTTTGCGCCTGTTTCAAGTACGAGTTTTGCAGCTATAGCCCAGTCTTGGATAAATTCTTGTGGCGTTTGGTTTTCTCTTACTGTCCCGACAAAGCTCCCTACGACAACTTGTCCCTTGCCGGCTGATTCGACGGCTTTTTTCATATCAGTCTGCCATATTTCAGGTTTTCTTGACGGAATATTAAATGAATTTGTTATGGCGATCGGTTCTTGAAAATCATCATCTGCAACGAGTGGAGCTTGCAGCTTCTCAAGCGTCAACTCCCCTTTCACGTGGACTGAGAGAATATTGGGGAACGGATGGCAGGGGTAGATATCTGTTCTGACTGTTTTATACACACAGATAGCAAAGCCTTTCTCAAAAGCAGCTTGTACATATTTGCTGTTTAGTAACGGTCCGGCCGGGATGCCGAATGGGAGAAAGATTTTTTGCCCATGATATTCGTACTGCGGTTCGTTATCTTGTTTGAAAACTTCTTCATCAGCAAAAGCACCAAAAGGCCCGTTGGTATAATTTTCTTCATAGGTTTTCAGCGGATCATAGAAAGAAGTTTGTTTCTTATTCATTATTTATTATTATAGTTTATTTTGTAGAAAAAATGCAGTATTAAACTTGCCCCTTGCGTTACTTTTTTTAGAAAATTATAATAATAGAAAGAAAAATGAAGAGCGTAGTCTCCTTTTATGACCTAAAACAGGAAATTCTTGAGAAAATCAGGGAAAATGGTGGCTGGGTAAACGCACATGCACATTTGGATAGAGCGTATACTATCACTGAAGAAAATTTTAAACTCGTAAATAGTAAACGTCATGAAAAATGGATGTTAAATGCTGCTATTCGAAAATCCTCAACCGTTGAGAGTATTTATGCGCGAATAGCAAAATCGCTTGAGTTAATGATTAGCCAGGGAGTTGCAGCAACCATTTCATATATTGATACAACTCCGGATGTTCAAGATAAGGCAATTAAGGCAGCTCAAAAAGCCAGAGATGTCTATAAGTCTCAAATGCAAATAAAATATATTTGTCTTCCGGCATATGGCGTATTAACAAAAGAAAAAAAAGAATGGTTTGATATTGGTGCAGAGTTTGCAGATTTAATCGGAAGTACCTTAAAAACCGATTCTCCACACGAATCTGAACATCTGGAAATTGTATTACAAAAAGCAAAAGATATGAAAAAAATGGTTCATATCCATGTAGATGAGTTGAATATCCCTGATGAACATGAAACAGAATTACTTGCAAAAAAAACAATTGAGTTTGGCATGCAGGGAAAAGTAGTTGGAATTCACGGGATTTCTTTAAATGCTCGTCCCAAACAAGAACGTGAACGAATATATACCTTAATGCATAAAGCAAAAATGATAATGGTAGCATGTCCTATCTCATGGATTGACGGCTGGCGTAGCGAGGTACTTACGCCTACTCATAATTCTGTTACTCCTGCTGATGAAATGACAGCCTTTGGCATTCCTGTTGCAATTGGTATTGATAATCTCTACGATATTTTTAAACCGATGAATGACGGGAATATGTGGAACGATCTTAGATTATTGATGGAAGCAAATCGATGGTTTGATATTGATGAAATTGTTAAAGTTGCTACGGTAAATGGGAGAAGAGCTTTAGGTATTACGTAGTTTCCTCCAAAATGTTTGTCAGGCAATGGATGCCGCCGCCGGATTTCATGAATTCTCCGGCTTCAACTTCTATCGATGCATAGCCCAGCTGTTTTAGTTTTGTTTGAAAGGTCGGAGTACCTTTTTGATGGATTACATGATGGTCAGTGACAACGCTGTTGGCACAGAAGCCATACGCTTCTTCTCTTGTGAACTCGATCAGGTTGGGTACTATTTTTTTCAATACTCCCCTGCTCTTTTGGGAAAATGCCGGCGGATAATAAAAAATCGTTTCATTATTGAGTGGGAATAATCCGACATCCAGATGATAAAATTTAGGATCAGTTATTTCAAGGGATATAACTTCGCGGTCCAGTAATTTGCCTAAAGCATGGCTTGTTTTTTTATCTGCACGGTAACCTAAGCCGATGAGCAGTTTATCTCTCCAGAGAAATGTGTCACCGTTGCCTTCACAATAGATGTCATTTGGTAAATATAAAATAGTATAGCCTTTCTTTCTAAACCATTTTTCATAATGCACAGTCTCCCCTTTTCTTTCGTCGTGCCAGAATCTGCTCAGGATTACTTTTTTATCCCGTACAATCCCCTGGTCGGTCGCAAAGACCATATCGGGATTATTTTTTTGCTGATTAATTACTTCAACAGTGATTCCTTGTTGTTCATACGTTTTTACAAGTTGTTTCCATTCAGTCAATGCCTTTTTTGTCGTAATGGTTCCAGGCTTCATCCATGGATTGATGACATAATTGAGTGAATTAAAAAAGAGCGGCTGACACATGAGGACACGTTTGATCAATTTGTGTTTCATTCTATACTTTTGCTGCCTGAAGTTTGTTGACAAATTCGTGCGCAACGAGCACATTGGTGATAAGCTGCGCGTTGTGTTCAATAGCTTTCTGTCGAATAATCTTGCCATCTGTCTGAGTAATTGCACGCTCCATCGGAATATTGATAACCAGATCAAATCTTTCTGCATGCAAAAGATCTCCTAAATTCGGTTTCAAATTCGGCTGTGATATTTTATTGACAAGAATAGATTCAATGTCATTTTTCATGAGGAATTTATGTGTTTTATATGTTGCGTAGAGTTTGTATTTCATGTCATACAGTTTTTTAATTGTTGGCAGCAGTTTGATTTTATTACTCCTCTTTCCTATCGAGATGAGGGCGGTTCTTTCAGATTGCTGTGCTAGTTTCATTGTTAAGGTATACAGTTCGATAAAGCCGGCAGCTGCGTTTTGATTAAGACCTTCCGATACCATAAAGGTTGCAAGTTTTTCATCAAAAATCGTGTTGGGTGTTTCAAGTGACATCACTTGCGCAACGCCTTTGTAGAGTTTGACTGTTATTTTTCCTGTCACTTTTTGGTTTACGCTGTTAATAAATGCATTAAGATCGTCCATAAGCGGCTCATACCATAATCCGCCATAACACATATGTGCCCATTTCTGATCCACAAGTGCTTTAAATTCGTTTTCCGTACGTGTGCAGACATAATGTTCAAGTTTCTCATGCGCAGTAATAATAATTTCTGCAGCAGGTGCTTCAAAAACGTCTCTAATCTTCATACCGATAATTCTATCTTCAATATGGATATTGGTACCTATTCCGTGTCTTGCACCAATTTTATTAAGTTTCATAATAATGTCAGCGAGGTTCATTTGTTTTCCGTTGAGAGAGACAGGAATACCTTTAACAAATTCCAAATGAATCATTTCGGGGGTATCGGGTGCTTTCTCAGGTAAATTATTAACAACAAGGATTTTCTCAAGCGGTGGGATAACTGCAGGATTTTCAATTTCCCCTCCTTCGGCTGATGTTCCCCACATATTATCATCGTATGAGTATGGTTTTTCAACAGTGTGAGATACGGGAATTTTGTGTTTTTTTGCATATTCCAATTCTTCCAGTCTTCCCATGCTCCATTCCCTGACAGGAGCAATTATTTTAATATCAGGATTAAGCGCCAAAGCTGTTCCTTCAATCCTTACTTGATCATTGCCTCTTCCGGTGCAGCCATGAGCTATTGCGTCAGCGCCTTCTTGCGCTGCAATTTTTACTGCCCATTTTGCAAGAAGAGGTCTGCCAATCGGTGTTGCAAGTCGGTAGCGGTGTTGATAATTTGCGTTTGCTTTTATCCCTTTTGAAACATATTCGTTCGCAAATTCATCTTTTGCATCGATTACAAACGCTTTGATTGCTCCAAGCTTGATAGCTTTGTCTTTGATTGCTTTGAGATCATCTGCGATTTGTCCGATGTCTATTGTAAGCGCGATGACTTCTGCTTTATATTCGTCCTGAATCCATTTGAGCATAACAGAAGTATCAAGTCCGCCGGAGTAAAGAAGAACAACTTTTTTTACCTCACCTTTTTTCCCTTCATAGGATGAAACTTTAATATAATTTGATTTTTGCATTTTTATATTAATTTTATAAAATATGACTTAAATTACCCAAATTATTTCTCATTTTTTATCTTTTATTCATTGTAATTGAAAAAATATAGAGTGTCAAGCAATACTTTTATATGAACTTTGTTATTTTTTGTTCTGTTTTTCTGTGGCAGTAAGGAGGTTATCCCAAAGCGTTGCGACATTGACCGGACCGACACCTCCTGGTGTGGGAGTATAATAGGAAGCGATATCTTTTATTTTCTCTTCATCATAATCTCCATGCAATTTGTTATTTTCATCTCTGTTGATGCCGACGCTGATAAGAACGACGTTCTTTTTGAGCGTTTCAGGTTTGACTATATTTTTTCTTCCTATTGCTGAGATAACAATGTCAGCCTGTTTTATCAATTTTTCCGGTTCTTCTGTCCTACTGTCGATGAGATGCGGTGTCACGTCTAAGGTTTTCAAATACTCGATGATCGGTCCGCCGCCTGTTGGTCCTTTGCCCAGAAGGACAATGTTTTGATTTTGAAGCCATGGAATAAATTGTGGATTGCGGATTGAAGATTGCGGATTTGTTTGGAAATATATCTCCTCTAGTATTTTTATAACTGCCAATGGCAGCGGCAGGGTGTAGGGTGAGTCGGGATGAAAGCCATCGATATCTTTTTGTGGATCCGTTAGTATTACAAGTTTGTCTACATCGATATGTTTAGGCAGGGGTCGTTGAATAAGGATGCCGTGGACGAAAGGATCATCATTAAGAAGTTTTACGTTTTTTTTTAGCTCTTCGGTGGTAACTGAGGTACCATATCGTAAGACAGTGACTTTGGCTCCTATTTTCTTACCGTTTTTTTG
>JAJYHW010000066.1 GCA_021784535.1 bacterium | reverse complement strand
GTTTTTCCTCGTTATTCTACCAGTTCTGGCATATAACATCCAGACCATAACAATCACACTTCATGCATATGCAAAAAGCCCGCTTGCACTAAATGACAACATACTGCAAGTTACCTGTCAAAATCTCGAAAAAGCAACATTGCCATACACGTGCGTTGACATACGGAATAGTAAAAAAAGGGATTACAACCTGCTATCATTTTTGTCACCGGTACAGGATTTACATAAATCGATGAAATGATCTGCGGTAGTATCCCAACTGATATCCTGCACATTTTGCGCAACTGATCTACTCACCTTGTTATATTCGTCTGTGTTACAAAGCAAAGCAGCAATACTCTCTGCCAATCTGATAGGATTATTTGCTGAGATAATAAGTTCTGAATGTCTTTTGTCAATCAGCTTGGAAACCCCCGTCACATCAGTTGTAATAACAGGTACGCCACATGCCATAGCCTCAACAGCTGTAATGCCAAACGATTCATAATGTGAAGGCATTACCATTAAATCTGCGGCATGATAATAAACAGGAAGCTCTTGCTGTTCTTTTCTGCCGACAAATTTAACAGACGTATGGATTCTCAAAAGATGTCTAATTTCAGAAAGTTTTTTTAACTCTTTCGGCCATTCGTCAACAGCAAGTGAGATATCGCCGCCAACTATCCAGACGCAAACTTTTAAATTAGGATGAGACCCAAGAAGAATTTTTAATGAATACAGCAATACATCAACACCTTTGAGTGGCTCTATCCTTCCAACAAACAAAATGACTTTTTCATCCAAAGACGCGCCGATTTCTTTTTTTGCTTGTATTTTATCGGCAGGTTTAAATAATTCCAGATTGACGCCTGGAGTTACGACGGCGATCTTTTCAGGTTTACCGTCATAAAGATATCGGATATACTGTGCGTCGCGTTCACCCGTGGCGACAACGAGATCAGATTCTTTGACCAGTTGCAATTCAATCTCAATACGTTCCTTGCTTTCTCTTTCTTCATCGCTTCTGGCAACCAGATTTTTCATAAGACCGAGCGTATGAAACGTAATAACAAGCGGTATTTTTAATTTTTTCTTAATATCCATCCCGATAATACCTGAAAGAAAATAATGACAACTGACAATCCTGTATGAAATATTTTCTTTTTTTACAAAAGCATAAAAATAAGCAAGAAATTCAGGGATATATTGTTCAATATTTTTTTTGGATAACGGTTCCAGCGGACCTGCAGGCACATGAATTACTCTGACAGCATCATTTACCTGAACAATCCGGGGACTATTCGTATCCTGTGATCGGGTAAAAATATCAAGAAAATAGCCTTTTTTTGCCAAAGCTTTTGAAAGCTCCAGCACATAAATATTCATCCCGCCGATCTCGGCATCCGCCTCATCAGATATCGGGCATGTGTGATAGGAAATGACTGCCAACCGCTTTGTATTCATCCGTATATTATACTATAATGTAACAACAATTTCGAAATACGACTTTATGACGACTACTATCTATCTCATCCGCCATGGAGAAATTATTAACCCTGAAAATACAATCTACTCTCGTCTGCCAGGGTTTCATTTATCCGAAAGGGGAGAAAAACAAATTGAAAATACAGCTGAATTTTTACTTAACAAAAACATCGATGAAATTTACGCAAGCCCCCTCGAACGTGCAAAAGAATCAGCAGAAATTATCAGAAAAAAATTAGCTATCTCAACGATACGCATATCAGAAGAGATTATTGAATCGCGAACATCTTATCAGGGAAGACGTTTTGATGAACTTGATGCATTACAGTCAGAAATATTTCTCAAACCCAAAAGCCCAACTGATGAAACAATAGAACAATTGGCTCAGCGCATGCTGCGCTTTATCAAATATATTTTCCACACGTATCCTGAAAAACATATTGCAGCAGTCAGTCATGGGGATCCAATTATGGCTTTAAAAACCTTAATTCAATATAATTCTTATAATTTTACTCTCTTCAAAACAGATCATTATGCGCAACAGGGAGAGGTCTATGAAATAAAATCTGACGATCAAAATAATTTTTCTATTACAAGCATTTATAAGCCAAACATTTCTTAACCATTTGACATCTAAAAAAATAACAATAAAGCAGTTTTTCTATACTAAAATAGCTTTACAAACTTGATAAACTAATATGAAACTCTACAACACTTTTACAAACAAAAAAGAGGAATTTATATCTATCAATCCAAATAAAGTATTGCTGTATGTCTGCGGTATCACACCGTACGACACGACACACCTCGGCCATGCATTTACCTACACAGCATTTGATGTGTTGTATCGCTTTCTCACATTTCAGAACTATACAGTAAACTACACACAAAACATCACCGATATCGACGACGATATTTTAAAAAAAGCCAAACAGATAGGGGAGGAATGGAAAAAACTGGGGCAATTCTGGACAGATAAATTTGTCATCGACAATAAATCACTGAATCTCGTCAAGCCGACTCATTATGTCAAGGCAACTGAAACCATCCCGACAATTATTGCAATTATTGAAAAACTTGTTCGAGATGGGTTTGCATATCAAAAAAATGAAAATGTTTATTTTGCGGTTACAAAAGATCCTGACTACGGCAAGCTTTCAAAATATAGCCGCGAAGAGATGATAAAACTCTCACGGGAACGTGGTGCTGACCCTGATGATCCCAACAAACGCGACCCGCTTGATTTTATTCTCTGGCAGAAAAGTAAACCTGATGAGCCGTACTGGGAATCGCAATGGGGAAGAGGTCGCCCCGGCTGGCATATCGAATGTTCAGCAATGGCTTACAAATATCTTGACAAAAAGATTGACATACACGGCGGAGGAGCTGATCTTATCTATCCGCATCATGAAAGCGAAATTGCCCAGTCAGAACAATTTACCGGAGAAAAGCCATTTACTCAATTCTGGATGCATGTCGGAATGCTGCGATATCAAGGTGAAAAAATGTCAAAATCGTTAGGCAATCTGGTAATGGTATCAGATCTGTTAAAAACCTATTCACCAAACGACATCCGTTATCTTTTACTTTCTCATCACTATCGGGAATCTTGGGAATATCGTGACGCAGATATCAAAGAAGCAAAAAATACTATGAATATAATTGAAACGAAATTAAAACAATCCTCACGTTCTCAAAAATATCAAAACGAGAATGGAGATCTGAATCTTTTTGTACAAGCAATGAACGATGATCTCAATACTCCTAGAGCACTAACAATTCTGAACCAAACATTGAATAAAGGAAATACAAAAGCAACCAAACATATGCTCGAAATTCTCGGATTTATTCTCTAAAACCAGTCCCTAGCCTCAAGCGTCTAATCCCTTATTTATACACACTAACCGTCATCGTATCATTTTCGTACACAAATACCAGCTTCACCGGTTTATTAAACGTATTTTCAACATACAGATTTTGCTCGGGAGCACCGGCATAAATCGCAGTGCCGAATTTCGGATTAATATCAGGAATCTTCGCAAAATTATGAGGCGTAGGGGCGACAACCTGAAGTCCTGCATCACGGGCAACCCAATTGATAAGCGACGCAAAATGACATACTCCATCACCATACAGATATCCGTCAGAGACAAATCCCTCTGATGCATCAAAATGTGCATTTGTTGTTACAATTTTTTTGCCGGCGTACTCGGGTAGAATAGCATCATGAAAAGCAAACACCTCTTTGGGTTGCAATATCAGCGTATAGGATGTTGGCTGATAGATAGTATTCCAGTTAATCTGGTGCGCGTTTTTTACCTTACCTGACATATAGGCAAGAGTTAACAATATATTGTCACGAAAAACAGTATTTACAGAAGGGACTGCATAACGATCAGCAAGCGACATACTATGTTGTGCAAGTAGCGTACTCTTGCTCTGTTGTTTTACAGAAACAAGTGCAGGAAGTGCTGAATTAAACGCCTGAGCTTGCATTACGCCGATAGAAAGTGCAAAAGGTATGATAATAAGTAATTTTTTAAACATATGTTTTAGGAAAAAAATTTATAGTACTCCTGCAGCATGCAATTTACGTGCGCATGCAGGAAATTGCGTATACACATTTGATCGTTGTAGCAACTGTCTTACGGCAGCTTTTTGCACATCGATAGGGGCAAGATCTGCACGCACATATCCTGTATGCAGGCTTTGCCACGTACCGTAAGAAAATTGAAAAGCGCCATAGTATCCATTGCCCGAATTTCTTGTCGGATCCATGCCGGCTTCACAGTTACCCAAATCAGTAAGCGCCTCATCAGATATTGTTCCGTTATTTACCGTGTGCATAACCGTTGCCGGTGCAATAGAGACAGCAGGCGTGATAGCTTGAGATGGTCTTGTTGCAGTGGGCACCTCTGTAATAACAGGCCGTGCAGATGATCCTGCAACAGGCTCCGACAAACGCATAGCAATAGCGCCACCTGAAGGAACTTTCTGTACAGGTATCAAATTGGTCTGAGTTACATCCCGTCGATAAATGATAATTTCAGTGCCGGCAATAAGATTTTCAGGGTCAACAATCGTCGGGTTATCATTCCATACTGTGATCCAGTATTCTTTGGAACCATAATAAGTACGGGCAATTGATTGAAGTGTGTCATTTTTTTTCACAACATACGTAACGTAGTTCTTCTCAGGAAGAACCCGTGTAACAGTACTTTGAGGAAGAGAGGAATGAGAAGAAATTACAGGTTGCGCAAAAGTGAGCTGTGCGGACAATGCTGTTAAAAGTATTGTCTGTAACATACGATAAAAAAGAAAAATCATCCAGTTATCGGATGATTTGACTATCCGCGAATTATATACGAAAAAATATGATTTGTCAACCCTATAGTAAATTTTGTCAGCTTTTTGTTTGTTTGTTGACATCTAATAGTAATAAGCATACAATGCACTCGTTACACAAATTTATTACAGATTTCTTACGTACAAATACTAATGACGGGCTTTTATTATTGAGTAATTGTAAAAAACAAATTCTTTTTTCATGTCAGCGGTTACAGAAACACACAGGGGTTCATCAGAAGCAAACGCATTGTCACAAATTCAAAATCCTCATACAAGAGGGTTTTTAATTGTCAGCCGAACCACAATTGATTATACTCCTGAAAGCAATACACGGCTGCCACTATCTTATTATCTTTCTTTACACAGACCTCAACCTGGAGACAAAGTTTCCAGACGCATAGAACAACTAGACCGCATGCGTAGGCATGGACGAAGAGGGGCTGATTTTAAAATGACAGTCGGTGGGAATGGGCCCAATATTGCTCATCGGCTAAGTGAATTGTTACAAGGGGAAACTCCGGTTACCGTATTTACCTGGGGCGATGCAGAACATGCAGATCTGCTTTCATTAGACTTAACACACCCGCGAAAAGGCATGTTTCCTAAACTAGAAATATTTGATGGCAGGATGCCTCAGGCTCTCGTTTTCCCTGTTAGGACACAACAAGGTATACCTGACAGAATAATTTATAGTTCCTCGCCCAATATGCCTTCAGAATTCGCTCATGTTATTGATGGTTCCCATGAATATGTCATACTTAATTCCTTAGGCGGAAAAAATTGGCGTCGCTCTCTCTATAACGGTACCGATGCATTAAATGGGTTAAAAACAACAAAAAGTATAGTTACTCCTGGTACCGCACAGCTTAATGCAGTAAAATTTGGCGATAATCCAGACGCAGTATATTATACTATGAAAAAGGCTTCCTCACTAATAGTTAACAAAGTTGAACTCCGTACTTTGGTAGCTGGTTCAGGTAGGGATCCAGCAGATAGTATGAAAAAATTATTAGCTCAGGGACTAGATCTTGGTCCAACTGTCGTTATTGCATCTGATGGAGCAAATGGGGTATATGGCGCATCGCAAGCAGAAAATCGCATGATACATGTAACTGCAACAACTCCTGACATACTTAAAAGCACTTTAGGATGCGGGGATGCGTTGTTAGCAGGAGTAGTATTTACGCCAGATGCTTTTAATGGCGCTCTCGCAGAAGCTCTTATCAATGGGAGTATAAGCGCTTCCTTCGCAGCTGAAACAATAGGCGCACATGTCAACCCACCCAGCGTGATTGATTTAGCGACACGCAGGATGCTGAGAGAACCGAAAGTAACGGTGTTATATGAAAAAGCAGCTTAAATCCTTATTCCCTGTGGTCTCTGCCACAGGCACCTTAGACGGGAAAGTTTGAAAACCGACGGGGTTTTCAAGTATCATACGAAGTATGATACAAAAAGGATGTCAC
>JAJYHW010000036.1 GCA_021784535.1 bacterium | reverse complement strand
TCCGATCTTTCCTGAGGGATCGATTTTTCCGTTATGCTGGATATTAAAATATCCGTTTGATTCCCGTTTTGTATCCTCTGCAAGCTGTAAAATCTGCCGGACGTCAGCACTTAATTGTTTTTTCGTTAATACACCGGCATTAAAACGTGAAATTTCACTATCTTTTTTATAGGTACTGAATACCCGATCCACATAAGAGAAATAATCAAATACGCTGGCAAGATCAGACTCCGTCACTTTCGCATCGACAACCTCTACCGTTATTGGCATGCCCATCAACAAACGAGTTCGCTTCATAGCAGTAATTTCTTTAATCGTTCCTGAATCGTATCACAAAAAACATCCACCATATAGCACAAATATATTGCTTCTGTCTTTATTCTTGCTTAAATCGATGCATAAAAATACGTCACACAAAAACAAACAGCCCCCGCGCGGGAGCTGTTTGTCACTTTTGCCAAAGCTTATGTATCTATTACGCGGGCATTGGACTTAGTTGTTCGCGCCAAAATCCGATCAACTTCCTCATTCCTGATCCGAATGGACGGAGATATTGTATCTTGATAGAATTTTGTTTTGCCCAATTTTCTGCCTGCTGTTTTATCGCCAAAAATTGCGCTTTTCGCTGAGCAGGAGTCATTGTTTTAAAATTCTTAAAATCATTCTGCGTCTGAGTCTCCAGCTGCTTATGCTCATTAAGAATTAATTGCTCTTGTCCCTGAGTAATTTTGCCCTTTTTAACAAGTTTTCCCAGGTAATTCTCGTAGCTTGATTCGCGCTTTGCCTGCACTTCCTGCCGATGCTGATTAAAAACTGCCTGGACATCACCCGTATTAAGATGAAACTTTCCGGCAATTTCCTGCACCAGAGAAGGAACGGCGTTTTGCGTTGCTGGTGTCTGTGCAAAAGCATTCGTCGTTGCGACCAATCCTCCGCTTAAGACACTTACAGCTGCGACTGTTAGTAACATTTTTTTTGTCATAAACTTTTCACCTCCTCTCTGTATTGTTCAAGTATAAAAGATAGGTACTTAATAAATGCTTTAGCTTGTTAATTCAATCTCTGCTGCGAGACAATTATCGTAGTAGCGGAAATGTAAGAGTAAACGTGGTACCATTTTTATAAACACTTTTCACATCAATTGACCCATTATGTGCAATAATAATTTTCTTCACGATAGAAAGTCCTAGTCCATGTCCCTCTGCTTGTGAACGGGATTTATCTGCACGATAAAACCGGTCAAATATATGCGGCAGATCTCCTGAGGAGATGCCAATCCCTTGATCGGTAATCGCAATAACTGCCGTCCGCTTCTTAACCTCCTCATGAACAGTAACTGTTGTTCCAGAAGCACTATATTTAATCGCGTTATCAAATAAATTAACAAATACTTCCACCAGACTGTTCTCGTCTCCTTTCACCTTTCCTATAAATTGGGGCAAGAGAAAAGTAATCTGCTTTTTCTTTGCCATCGGTGCCACCTTTTTATATGCTGCCTGTATTACCTCCTGCAATATCACCGGCTCAACAGTGCTTCCTTCCTTTTTGTGTAGCGCAAGCTGAAGCAAACTATTCGCAAGTTCCTGCAGTTTCCCCAATTCTTCCAGATTGCTTTCAATCAATTTCTTTGCATCCTGATTACCTACATGTTTTTCAAGAAGTGCTGCCTCCATTTCCGCACGGAGTGTTGCGATGGGAGTACGTAGCTCATGAGAAGCATCAGAAATAAACTGATTTTGCTCATCAACCATTTCCTGGATTGGCCGCAATGTTCTTCCCGCAAGAAAGTAGCCTGCCCCTCCTGCAATAACAAGAATAATACCATTGACGAGTGCCAAAGAAACCAGAATACGAATTTTTTCTTCCTGTAACTGTTTCAGAATAATTACTGCTTCAGGAGGTGCCGGAATCATCAACTGCCTGCTTTGTTTTTGTATTGAATGAATTCGTACGATAACACGCTGTATCGATAACGTTGACTCACGATAAAACGCGAAACTGAAGGTAATACTGACGAGCATAATAAACAGCAAGTACCAAGAAGTTAGTTTGAGGCGTGCTGATTGAAACATGATTATTCCCTTATTGTATATCCTCTACCACGAATAGTATGGATAAGAGACTCTTCTCCTTTTATATCAATTTTATCACGAAGATGTTTGACATGCACTTCAATCGTACTTGGCAGTACATCTGAATCATAATTCCAGACATGCGAAATAATCTGATCTTTATTCAAAACAGTATTTTTATTGCGAAGTAAATATTCAAGAAGTGAAAATTCTTTTGCTGATAATTCAATCAATTTCCCTCCACGTTTAACAGCAAAAGTTTTAGGGTCAAGCGTCAAATCCCCCTTACTCAAAACAGGATCGTTGGTTTGCGCTGGACGGCGCACAAGCGCTCTGATGCGCGCGAATAGCTCTTCAAATGAAAATGGTTTCACCAGATAATCATCCGCGCCGACATCAAGACCGGTCACTTTATCCGAAATCTGTCCCTTGGCAGTCAACATCATAACCGGTGTGTGAATCCCCGCTTCACGAATACGCTTACATATCTCAATACCATCAATTTCAGGAAGCATAATATCAAGAATAATTAAATTAAATTCCTCTCCGATTGCGAAATCCAACCCATCTTTTCCGTTATTTGCAACGTCAACTGCGTATTTCTGCAGTTCCAGCGCGCGTTTAATAGCATGTGCGAGCTTTATCTCATCTTCAACTAAAAGAATTCTCATAAAATGATTATACTAAAAATTCCTTTACGTTTGCTTAAAAAGCTTAGATGAACAAAATCGGCAGATGGCAATTCCATCCTTGACTCATTTTGAGAAAACGGGTAAGATGAATATCTTATGCCAAAAGATGAAAAACAAACAGAAAATGAAGTATGCCCCAAATGCGGTGCTCCTCTTGGCGAACTAACAGTTACCAAAACAGGCCGAAAACTGCAACGCTGCTCCAAAGGATCATGGGATTCTGAAAGCAAAAAAAATATCGGCTGCGATTACGTTAAATGGTTTGCTATTGAACCGGTCGAACTTGATGAAGCATGTCCCAAATGCGGTAATAAATTGATTCTTGCGACGACACGGTTTGGCAAAAAGATGAAAAAATGCTCAACCGGCAAATGGGATACCACAACCAAACGAGTCATCGGTTGTGACTACGTCGAGTGGATCAACGGAACTACTGAACCGCTTGATGAGGAGTGTCCCGATTGCGGAGCCAAATTAGTATTATTTACCACCAATGCCGGAAAAAAGATGAAAAAATGCTCAACTGCTGGTTGGGACAGTACAAACAGAAAAGCAACCGGTTGTACATATGTTTACTGGCTTAAGCCAAATGAATACACGCAAAAAGAAAACGCAGACAGCGGAGGTGAAGAATTTCTCCCCCCCGAACCGGAAGAATAAATTTTTTACCCCAAAGTAGCCATAGCTTTGCTAATAGCTGCATTATAAGCGGCAGCATTTAATACCGGATCATCATGCGCTTGATAAGGACCACCAACGGGAGCATCAAGTATTGATATTTTCCTACTAAACTTTTCTTCTGCTTTTATGTCTTTAACACGTGTATCTTTAGCAGTATTCTCAGGATGTAGATAGACAAACTTAATTTTGTTCTCATGAGTCGCGTTATATTTCGTAACGAAAAATGCAAAATCGTGAAGAATCCTATCGCCATGTGCAAGTGTTTGCAATTCTGCGTTATTCAATCCTGTGGAAGCTGCGTCATTATTTATATCCTTCTTATAGTCTGCAAACAAATTCTATTTGAGCGGCGGAATTGGACAATAGCCAGTTGAACAATTAATTGAAGAAAAAGAATTTGCTGCATAATAGGGACTAGCAATGCCTGCACGAAATGCCGCTTGAGCATTTGCTGATGATTCAATACGCCAATCAAACGGTTTTCCTTGTGGGTGCCAAATGTTAAAAAGTATTTTTTATGCAATCAGTATGCTAAAATTACAGTAAGTTCTATACAAATATTTATTGCCGGTCATGATAACAGTACAGCTGAAACACAAACTTACCCCTGCTGCTTTAGATTTTTCCAAAAAGGAGTGGAAAATAGCAGATCAGCTATATCGGAGTTCTACAAAAATCAATTGGAAAAAGACCATAATTGTCATCACAATAAATTTCTTTAAGCAACGCGGGTAACAAGAAAGATAAAAATAACTCCCAGGATGGTAAGGCCGATCATCTTATATGAACTATGCTTACTATGCGCTTCAGGAAGTAAATCGCTTGCTCCGATATACAGCAGAAACCCTGCAAAAAAGCCGAGATATAATTGCAGCAAGCTATCAGGAATTGAAATCAAAAACGTTGACAGTACGCCAAGAATTGGCGTAGTCGCGTCGAGTAAGAGAAGGAAAAATGATTTTTTCAGGGTATTTTTATTGCTTAACATCAATGTCACCGTATTCAATCCGTCAGAAAAATCATGTGCAATGACTGCGATTGCAATAAGCAGGCCGACATGCGGATTGACATGAAAACCAAGACCGATACCCACGCCATCAAGAAAGCTATGAAATGACAATCCCAGTGCGCCGGCAAGTCCTACAGCAGTATGATGCTTGTCAGTTTGACCATCATGCTGATGCTTCTCGTACTCTCCCTCATGCGCATGATGAATAATAATGGTTTTTTCAAGAATATGAAATGCCAAAAAACCAATAACAAGAGCAATAAATGCGTTTACAATCGGCAAATGCTGATTGGCACTTATTGACACTACTTCGGGAAGAATATCAAAAAAACACACTGCGACAAGAACGCCTGCAGTGAAACTCATAATATAATGCAACCGGTCTCTATTCTTCATGCTGAATAATCCGCCGGAAAGCGTTGAAAGAAAAGTAAAAAATGATAAAATAAGTGCTTCCATATTATTTTTGACAGTTTTGACAAAGTCCAAAAAATTCCAAAGAGTGACTTGTTATTTTTATCTGCCTTTTCTTTTGAATATTCTCTTCGAGAGTTTTAATACTAAAGTCTGAAATATCCTGAATTGCTCCACACTGTTCACAAACAAAATGGTGGTGATGTGGCTTTGAAGAGAGTTCATAACGAAATTTTCCCTCATGGAACTGAATCGATTGCAACAATCCCTTCTCTTTAAACATATTCACAATTCTAAATACTGTTGCCGGATCAGTTTTAACATCTTTCTGATTAAGATAGTCGATCATCGCCTGGACATCAAGCGGCTTATCTGAAGACTCAAGAAATTTCATAAGAGCTATTCTTGCAGGAGTAGCACGAAGCTCCACCTCATTCAGCTCCTCTTTACAATCATGTTTTATTTTTGCGTTTACCATATGATACAGATACTTCTGCTTTATAGCTCTGATGCGACCTTGCAAAATGCAACTAATTCGCATTTAGTATATGCAAATTATTTGCGTTTGTCAAGGGGTTAATATTTTTTGGCTAATATTTTTTTTACCTCCTCAAGCAACACAGTGATAGGAAACGGTTTGGAGATAAAAACATCAGCGCCTGCTTCCAATACTGATTGCCTAACTGCCGGATGAGCAGAAATCATAATAACAGGAATTTTATTTGTTTTATCAACATGTTTTAGTTGCCGGCAAATAGCACGTCCGTCTTTTCCTGATAAAAGTACATCTAAGATAATAAGCTCGGGTAACGTTTTTGCCTGTATAAGATTTTCTGCATCTTCACCATTTTGTGTACTTTTAACAGTATAGCCAGCATCTTCCAAAACAAAATGCAGCGCATCTAAAATATCAGCGTCATCATCAATAATAAGTATCTGCTCCATATTGCAAATTATATCGCTTTATAAAGCGTAATCAATGATTCCTGGATAAGAATTTCGTAAGAAAAACTTTAGTACTATTCGCGCTCTTATCTTGCGTCATAAAAGCAATTTCTGCTAGACTAGACTTACTGCCTATGAAACATATCAGAAACTATAACCAGCTTGCGACAAATGAAGACCGCAAAGTTGTTCTTGATCTTATCGAAACAGCATATACCGCAATTCAGCCTGCACATGTATTTGAACATAATTTTTTACTTGACGGCAATCTTCTCAAAATCTCTGATCAAACGTTTGATATCAGTATGTTTGACGGTATTTTTCTGCTGGGATTCGGAAAAGGAAGCGCAGGTAATTGTAAATTACTTGAGGAAAAACTCGGCGACCGAATCAGTGACGGCTATGACATTGATGTCGTGGAAGATTTGCATTTTCAAAAAGTACACTATACAAAAGGTACGCATCCCCTCCCATCGGAACAAAATATCGCTTTTACCAGACATGCCCTTGAGCATCTTGAACATGTCACGGAAAAAGATCTTGTTCTGATTGTCACCTGCGGGGGCGGATCAGTGCTTTTCGAAGCTCCTACCAAACTTTCATTGGAAGAAATAACTGCAGTAAACAAAGCGCTTCTTAAGTCAGGTGCAGATATTACAGAAATGAATGCTGTTCGCAAGCATCTTTCGCGCGTTAAAGGAGGCGGGCTTGCTAAAATCCTCTATCCGGCAACCGTTATCAACCTTATTTTTTCAGACGTTCCCGGCAATGATCTTTCTGTCATTGCGTCCGGTCCGCTTGTAGCAGATCATTCAACCATGGCTGATGTCAAAAAAATTATTACAAAATATGAACTCGACAAAAAAATAAAGCTTCCACCGGACGCTTTTTCCGAAACTCCCACTGATCCGAAATACTATAAAAATGTACACAATATTCTTATGCTGAGCAATCACACCGCGCTTACCGCAATGGAAAAACTTGCCAAAGAAAAAGGATTGAATACGCATGTACTGACTGACCGTCTGCAGGAAGACGCGCGAATCCTTGGAGAAAAATTGATCAAAGAGACACCTCCCGGACAGCTTCTTCTCGCTGGCGGCGAATCAACGATTAAAATCAAAGGTACTGGCAAGGGCGGCCGCAATCAGGCTCTTGTTCTCAGCGCACTCGATTACCTTACAAAAGAACTAAAACATACTTCAAATATTATTCTCGCCTCATTTGGTTCTGATGGATGGGATTTTTATAAGCTTGCGGGAGCTATCGCAGATAAAGATACGCTTAAAAAAGTGGAAGAACTGCATCTTGACGCACAGTCTTTTTTGGCAGATGATAATAGTTACGGGTTCTGGGAAAAAGTTGGCGATGGCATTCTAACTGGACACCTCGATTCAAACGTTTCAGATTTATATATCGTATTTAAACCGTAATAGATATGCTTGAAGACTTACACGAAAATAAAGTAAAAGACCTTGAAAAAAAAGCCGAACTGGCTCGAGAACTGGTAATTAAGACACTTCTTGAAGCAGGCTCAGGACATTCTGCCGGACCTCTGGGCATGGCAGATATTTTTACCGCATTTTATTTTCATATCTTAAAACACGATCCAAAAAATCCAGCATGGGAAGACCGTGACAGACTCGTTCTATCCAACGGCCATATTTGTCCGATCCGCTACGTCTCCATGGCACAAGCCGGATACTTCCCTATTGAAGAATTGAAAACATTGCGCAAAATTAATTCGCGACTGCAAGGACATCCGCATCGGACTGCGCTTCCGGGAGTTGAGACAACATCCGGACCTCTTGGAGAAGGACTCGGGCAAGCAATCGGTATCGCACTCGCAGCCAAACTTGACAAAAAAAGTTATTATACATATGTAATCACCGGTGATGGAGAATTAGATGAAGGAAATATCTGGGAATCAGTCATGTTTGCAGGAAAAAATAAGATTAATAACCTAATTATGATTGTAGACAGAAACAATATCCAAATTGATGGTTTTACTGAAGACGTTATGCCGCTTGAACCATTGAAAGATAAATTTGAATCCTTTGGTTGGCACACTATTGAAGTAGATGGACATAACATTCGGGAGTTTGTGGATGCAGTTAGCCAAGCACATGCAATTTTTGAAAAACCGACAGTCATTATCGCACACACCATACCAGGAATGGGAGTTGATTTTATGGAAAAAGATTTTCATTGGCATGGCAAACCGCCAAACAAAGAAGAAGCTAAAAAAGCGCTGGATGAATTACGAACACTCAAAGGACAAATCCTGAGTGAACACAAATGACATGAGGTTATGGGGTATAGTGGATAGGGTATGAAAATAAATTTTCTGCCTATCACCTAAAACCTATCACCTAAAACCTAATAATGCTGAATCCAAATTTAAAATTAAACCCGAAACTTTTTGGTCCAGATGTAGAAGTCATGCCGACCCGCGCAGGATTTGGTACGGGACTCCTCCATCTGGGAGAAGTCAATCCCAATGTCGTTGCTCTTTCAGCAGACCTCACGGAATCAACACAAGCAAATAAATTTGCAGAAAAATTCCCTGAGAGATTTTTTGAAACCGGTGTTGCCGAGCAAAATATGGCAGCAGTCGCAGCAGGGTTGGCAGAAAGTGGAAAAATCGCATTTATATCATCCTATGCAACGTTTTCTCCAGGAAAAAACTGGGAGACGCTTAGGACAACTGCAGTTTATAACCAAGCCAATGTTAAAATCGCCGGCCACCACTCAGGCATCATGACCGGACCGGACGGCGCGACACACCAGGCAACAGAAGATATAGCTATCACCCGCTGCTGGCCAAAAATGCATGTCTATGTTCCATGCGACGCTATTGAGGCAAAAAAAGCAACCATCGCATCAGCTGATATCGGTACCCCGGTCTATCTCCGCTATACAAGAGATAAAACACCAATCATCACAACTGAAGAAACGCCATTTAAAGCAGGAAAAATACAAACTTTCTGGATAACAGAACAGCCAAAAGTCACCATTTTTGCAACCGGCTATATGTTATATAATGCACTCCTCGCGGCAAAAGAGCTGGAAGAAGAGAGATTGCCTGTTCTTGTCATCAATATGGCAACAATCAAGCCAATTGATGAAGAAGGAGTGCTTGAAGCAACACGGATCTCCCAGGCAGTTGTCACAGTCGAAGATCACCAGGTTGAGGGCGGCATGGGATCAGCAATTGCTGAACTGCTTGCCAAAACCACTCCGCTTCCGATAGAATTTATAGGGTTGCAGAATACTTTTGCTGAATCAGGAAAGCCAGCTGAGCTGATTGAAAAATATGGTATGGGAGTAAAAGACATCAAAGCAGCCGTAAAAAGAGTAATGAGAAGAAAATGAAAAAAGGGCATAGTGAATAGGGTATAGAAATAAACTTTCTGCCTATCGCCTATAATCTATCCCCTATAACCTAGACTATGGATCCTGTCCTTCTTGATGAATTAAAACAGATTATTAAAGGTGATGTCGCCATCGATGAGGAAACCTTGACTAATCATAGTCATGATGCGAGCCTTTTTGAGGTCAAACCGCAAGTCGTTGTCTTTCCCAAAGACGCGGAAGACGTAAAAGCCCTCGTCAATTTTGTAAGTAAACACAAAAAAAATTACCCAAATCTCTCCCTCACCGGACGATCTGCCGGAACTGATATGGGAGGAGGTTCAATTAATGAATCAATTATCGTTGATTATATGAGATATTTCACGCATACCGGTGAAATAAAAAACAACGTAGCGACAGTTGAACCAGGCGTATATTATCGGGACTTTGAGAAGAAAACACTGACACAAAATCTAATTTTCCCATCCTACCCTGCTTCCCGTGAGCTTTGCGCAATTGGAGGGATAGTAAACAATAATTCAGGAGGCGAAAAATCCCTCATGTACGGTAAAACTGAAAAATATGTCAAGCGCACCAAAGTCGTTCTTGCAGACGGAAACGTTTATGAATTTAAACCATTAACCAGACAAAAACTCCGCGGCAAACTGGCAAAAAACGATTTTGAAGGAAAACTATACAAACAGGTTTACGCATTGATAAAGAAGAACTATGATTTGCTGCAAAAAGCAAAACCCGCGGTTTCCAAAAATTCCGCCGGCTATTTTCTTTGGAACGTCTGGGACAAAGAAAAAGATATTTTTGATCTTAACAAGCTTTGGGTTGGCGCACAAGGAACTTTCGGAATGCTCCTTGAAGCTGATCTGGAACTGGTACCGGTACACAAACACCGTGAAATGGAAATTATTTTTCTGAACGACCTTTCTCATCTCGGACAGATTATTGATACAGTTTTGCCGCTTCAACCGGAAAGTTTTGAGAGCTATGATGACCAGACGCTCAAACTTGCTCTGAGATTTTTTCCTGAATTTGCTAAGCAACTCGGGCCGATGGGACTTATCCAGTCGGGACTCGCATTTGCTCCTGCTTTTATGGAAATGGTAATCGGCAAATTACCAAAACTTATTTTGCAGATAGATTTCACCGGTAATGACCCAGAGGAACTGAAACAAAAAATCGCGACATTGAGAGAAAAATTAAAGCCACTACATCCAAAGACAAAAATCGCTATTGAAGATCAGGAAAAACGATACTGGCTCGTCAGACGGGAAAGCTTTAATTTATTACGAAATAAAATCCGTGACAAGCATACTGCTCCGTTTATCGATGACTTTGTGATTAACCCGCATCAAATAGGCGAAGTACTGCCGCAAATTACCGATATTGTCAAAAAACATCCGGAATTTATCTATACTGTCGCAGGGCATATCGGTGATGGAAATTTCCACATCATTCCGCTGGTTGATATCAAAAATCCGGACGCCCGCAAAGCAATTCCGATAATCGCTGATGAAGTCTATAAAATCATCAGTAAATATCACGGTTCAATCACCGGTGAGCACAATGATGGATTGATCAGGACTCCATATCTGCAAGGCATGTATGGCAAAGAGGTGGTCAAACTGTTTGAAGAAACAAAAAACATCTTTGATCCGCAGGAAATCTTTAATCCGCGCAAGAAAGTCCATGGAGATCTCGCCTGGGCACTTGACCATATCCGCACCAACTGGGATACTGTCATAATACCAAAATAAATTCACTTTGAACTCCTCTCTTATTTTTTAAATAAGATCGTGTGAACTGAAAACAAAAAATGGAATTCCGACCTCAGCGCATTAAACTCATTTCTATGAAGGGGTTATTTCCCCTTTCCCGAGGAAAAAAAGAAACCTGGTTTCCAGGGAGTTCCAAGCATTGGGAGTACCCACCGGTCAAGACCGATCCAGCCGGCAACACGCCAGGCAAGAATAATAAACAATTCAACGAGCATCATAATAGGATTGATACTTACCGTGCCGGCAAATAAGTAATTCATATTCATCGTAGCACCAAGAAAGGCAGCAATACCGGTGAACAAACCGAGAATCAGTGCAATCCCTACTGCAACCTCACCAAATGCAACGATATGCGAAAAGAAATTCGCGTTGGGCAAAACGACATCTTTCAACCATACAGCATACCATCCGGAGACGTCAGGATGAGCACCGGCAGACTTTTTAAGCGCTCCCTGAACAAACCCTACCAATGCTCCGCCGGCAGTCGGTCCAAACCATACAGGATTTGTAATTTTTTCCCATCCAGCTTGCACCCACTCCCATCCAAGATATAACCTCAATAATAACCAAATAATACTCAATCGGGTATCACCGAAAATAAATTTCGATACCGGCGGTTCCGGCAGACTTGTAACTGCTTCGCTTCGTTTGCTCATAATCAATAATCTCTACAATCAGCGTAGACCTTTTGTCACAGAAAAGTCAAGTATTTTGATCACAGGCTTAGTACGCTATATCTACACTCTTGCATTTCGTCAAAAAACGTTCTAGTATGAGTGAATATATGGCATTGATAACGCTTCGTAAACTTCTTGATAAAGCAGCCGAGGGACAATACGGTGTCGGCGGATTTAACGTCAATAATATGGAACAGATCCAGGCAATCATGGAAGCCGCCAGAGAAACAAGCTCCCCTGTTATCCTCCAGGCCTCACGAGGCGCAAGACAATATGCCAATGACACATTCCTCTATCATCTTATGCTTGCGGCAAACGAACTCTATCCAGAACTCCCGATTGTACTACATCAGGATCATGGAAGTGCCGAGGCATGCAAATCAGCGGTTGATATGGGATATACCAGTGTGATGATTGACGGATCATTGAAGGATGACCATAAGACTCCAAATTCTTTTGAAGATAATGTCAGAGTTACCAAGGAAATCGTCGAATACGCACATGCAAAAGGCGTTTCGGTTGAAGCAGAGCTTGGTGTCATCGGCGGCATTGAAGATGGTGCCGGCGCAGGTGACATGAAAAGCGAATATCTCACTGACCCGGATCAGGCAGTTGAATTTGTAAAAGAAACAGGCGTTGATGCGCTTGCTGTCGCGATCGGCACCAGTCATGGCGTATATAAATTTTCTAAAAAACCTGACCATTCCGTTCTTGTCATGGACAGGATTGTAGAAATACATAAACGACTGCCGAATACGCATCTTGTCATGCATGGGTCATCAAGCGTTCCCCAGGAATTGTTGCAGGAAATAAATCAATATGGCGGCGCGATTAAACCTACTTGGGGTGTGCCTGTAAAAGAAATTCAGATGGGTATCCGGCATGGCGTCCGCAAAATTAATGTCGATACAGATACGCGTCTTGCGGTTACAGCTGCAATCAGAAAATTTTTCGTTGAACACCCTGAGAAGTTTGATCCACGGGAATATCTTTCTGAAGGACGAACGGCAAACAAAAAGATGATCGCGGAACGCATGAAAGCTTTTGGACAAGCAGGACATGCAGAAGACTTCAAATAAATTATCCTATTCTTTCTTCCATCTGTTCTTTTGTTAACAATCCTGCTTGAGCGCCGACTTTGGAGACAACCGATACCGCATTCCATGACCCCCAATCCATGGCTTGAGGAATTGATAAGTCAAAAAAACTTGCCGCCAAAAACCCAGTCGCATATGCATCTCCCGCTCCTGTCCGCTCAACAATTTCTCCTTCGTGAATCCCCTGATGATAAAATTTTCCGGTATCATCCAACGCATACGATCCTTTTTTTCCATCAGTCACAACAATAACTTCAGGCCCCAATTGACGAATATGCATCATCAGTTCTTTCACGTATGCTTCTTCATGTTTTTGTGTTTCTGCATCGTGAAGCAACAATTCAGCCTCTTCTTTATTAAGAAAAAGCATAGTCGTATGACGCAATACGTTATGCACAACTTCTTTTCCTTCGCGTAGCTGACGAGAATTGGGATTAAAGGCAATCTTTGCTTTCTGCCTCAGAGCAAATGCAAGCGCCTGCTGATATGGCTTGCGCCAATCGTCAGCAAGGCTGGTTAAATAAACAAAATCTGTTGTTACATTATCAAAATGAAAATCATGTTTTCTTGACACATCTTCAACAAAAAGAGTTCTATCTCCTTTAAAATTAACAATAACAGAAAAATTTGATTGTCCTTTTACCTGCTGTACCAGCACCCGCTCGATATGTTCATTCGCGAGACAATTGCGAATTTTTAAAGAGAATTCATCATCACCAATTTCAGCACACAGTGTTGCCTTTATACCCAGTCGGGAAAGACCGACTGCGACGTTGGTCGCATTACCACCGATAGTGAACTCATACCGCTTAACATCAATCTTTTCACCAAAACGAAAACAGAGACCGCCGCTTTCCCGGTCAAGATGTGCATCAGCATTGGCATGCGCAAGCGTCATATAAGCATCAATCGTTGACTCCCCAACTGTTATCACATTGTAATGCCGATTATCCATGACTCTAGCGTAACATGTACGAAAAGTCCTTGTCAAAGAGGAACTTTACTATTACTATAAAAGATATGCGCCCGCATTCCCGATTAAAAAAGCGTACAATTATCGATTTCAAAAAAATAAGCTGGAAGACAATTTTTATTGCTCTTTCAAAAAAACGAAAAAAATTACTTCTCTATACATTACTTATTTTTCTTATCATTATCGTTCTTATTCCGCCGATAACGTATCTCTATTTTGCTCATGATCTGCAAAGTAAAAACAGTATTATGAACCGCCAGAAAACAGGATTGACTCTTCTTGACCGAAGTGGACAGCCCTTTTATACTTTTGATCTGGCAAAATCCATCACATACGTATCTATTGCAAATATCCCCAAATCAGCACAGGAAGCAGTTATTTCTGCAGAAGATAAGCATTTCTATACCAACCCCGGATTTTCGTTCTCCGGTATTATCCGTGCCTTTTTTGCTGATATTCTCGCCGGACATATTGTGGAAGGCGGATCAACTATCACACAGGAGCTTGTCAAAAATGCATTACTCAACTCTTCGCAAAACATTTTACGTAAATATCAAGAGCTGGTACTTGCAGCTGAGCTCACCAGGCGATTCAGTAAACAGGATATTTTGGAAATGTATCTCAACTCAGTATATTTTGGCGAGGGTGCTTTCGGCATCCAAAACGCGGCTGAGACATATTTCGGCATTCCGGCAAACAAACTCGATCTTGCGCAATCATCTCTGCTTATCGGATTGCTTCCCGCGCCATCAGCTTATTCGCCAATCTCAAATCCTCCGAAGATGGCGCTTGAACGACAAAAATTTGTACTTAATCAAATGGTACAAAACGGATACATTTCCCAAACGCAAGCAACAGCGGCAGAAAATGAGCCACTTCATTATACGCAAGCGAAATCTCAAACAACAAATCCGATAGCGCCACAGTTCGCAATATACATCAAAAATCAGCTATTCAAACAATACGGAGAAGAACGGGTCATCCGCGACGGTTTTAAAGTAACAACAACGCTTGACCGAAATTTACAACAATATGCTCAAGATTCAGTAAAAACGCAAGTCAGAAATTTGAGATATGATAATGCAAGCAACGGCGCGCTCGTCGCGCTTAATCCGGAAAACGGACAAATACTCGCGATGGTCGGAAGCTATAACTGGAGTAATCCGAATTTTGGCCAAACCAATATGGCACTTTCCCCCCGTCAGCCCGGATCATCGTTCAAACCGATTATCTATGTCCGTGCCTTTGAGGACAAATTGATAACTCCGGCCACAATTCTTCAGGATGTGAAGACAACTTTTGATGGCGGTTATACGCCGCATGATTACGATTATCGTTACCGCGGGCCGGTGACGGTCAGGCGTGCTCTGGCGAATTCATTGAATATCCCGGCAGTTGAAGTGATGCAAAAAGTCGGTGTAACGAACGGCATTGAGGAAGCGCAAAAATTCGGCATAGATACTCTTAATCCCAATCTTAATTATGGCCTGTCACTGGTTCTCGGATCAGGAGAAGTACCACTTCTTGAGATGACCAACGTATATGCAACATTTGCAGATCAGGGCATCTATCATACGACGACAGGAATTATGTCAATCAAGGATAAATACGGCAATACAGTACAGGCATCGACGAATTTCTTAACAAGCTTACAAAACTTTTTCCGGAATTTGATAAATCCGGCAAACTGGTTCAATCCTGTCTCTAATAACGGCAAACAGATAGTTACCCCGGAATCAGCATATCTGATAGACTCAATTCTTTCTGATAATCAGGCACGAGCTGAAGAATTTGGCAACGCATTGACAATCAACCGGACAGCCGCGGTAAAAACAGGAACAACAAATGATTTTAAAGACGCATGGACTATCGGCTATACGCCAAGTTTTGTTGTCGGCGTTTGGGTAGGAAATAATAATGATAAGCCGATGAATGCCATTGCAGGATCTTTGGGAGCTGCACCGATCTGGCGTGATGTAATGGAATATTATCTTGCAGGTAAGCCCGTTGAACAATTTACCCGCCCTGCATTTATTGTCAGCGAAACGATTTGTCCTGGAGCAGCAGGAGGCTCAAAAGGCGGCATGTATACTGAATATTTCATCGCCGGCACGCAGCCGGATTCCTGTGCTCAGCCAACGATTTTCCCAACCTTTACACCTGCTCCTACCAAAAATCTGACTCCGACACCAACCCCTGCACCAACCGGCAAGCCAATTCAATCAACACCAACTCCAACTCCACGTCCGATCGCAACACCGACAACGCAACCGACTCAAATAATAACAACGCCAACCCAGCAACCAATAATAATTCCAACAGTTATCTCTCCAAAGCCATAGAGCGAACTCCGCGAAATTCTTAAACGATCTCAATTACAAAACTTGACTTCTTTTTTCATTTCTTCCATAGTTAAACTATGAAAACCAAACTTCCTGCATGGGCAACCACAGTGACACCGCTTTCCAGAACTATTGCTCTTCTTATGTTCATTTTGCTTCCTGTCGCGGCATTTTATTATGGAATGTACTACCAGCAGAAGCTGGACGCGCAAAAACCGCATGCGGTAGGAACTATTATTATCGTTAAGCCCACTCCGACCGTTTCACTACCAATTACTCCAACTCCCATCAATCTTCAAAACGGCAAAATCTCCTGCCAAACCAACGCTGACTGCCCGCCTGATTATCTCTGTACGCAGGCAGGACCCATCATATTTGGCGCCAAGCAACATCGAACCTGCTGGAAAAAAGGCAGCCCCATGCCTCTCTAATATTACAGGTGTTATTTGTGCCTGTTGAGCTTGACTTAGTTCGTGAAAACAGATACATTTAGGTCTGGATCCGTAAGAATCCTGTAAGAAGAGCTTATCTCTATTTATGAATCAGTTATTATCATCTACTGCTCCTGCGTACATTTCAAAATTAAATTTTCCCCGGCCGGATGTACAAAAATATTTTGCCGAAAATTTATTTTCACTGACAATCACACAAAAACAAACAAAAACCTGCATCATTATGGATGTCCATTATTACAAGCTCAATACCGAGGGAATTCCCGCTGTCACGAAATTACTGAAAAAAAAGCTTCCTTCAGTACTGCGTACCACCTGCTATAACGATCTTGGTCTTCCTTTCAGGGAAGAAGTCCGCAATACGGAAATCGGTCATCTTTTTGAGCACATTTTACTTGAATACCTGTGTCAGTATAAAATCGCCAAAGGCGCCCGCCGTGCAACCTACACGGGAAAAACAAACTGGGATTGGACACGGGACCCTATGGGAAAATTCTATATCACTCTCAGCTGCGGCAAAAGAGAAAGAGATATTTTTCATCCTGCGCTTATGCAAACTGTCAGTCTTATGAAAATTATTTTACAATACAAAAAACCGTTTTTTATCAGCAACACGGCACCTGTCTCAAATGGATTAAAAAATGGAGAGAGGAGGTGGTAATATGCTATTGAAATTTTCTGAAAAGTTCCTGCACACGCTTTTTATTCTGTTCAGATACGCTTACAACGACAATTCCTTTGTCAAACTGACCGTACAGAACGACGGTATGCAGCGGCGCCAGCAATATCGCGGGTATCGCGAGTAAATCTTCCTCACCGGTAACGTCTATCAATTGTTTTGTACGCGTTGTATTATAATCTTTCATCGCTGCAAATAATGTGTTCGCTGCCTCTTGCGATCTTATTCCGGCCGGATTTTCGGTTGCTCTGTGTGTCATTGCTACATCTGAGAGGATATTAGTAGTCTCTAAATTATGTCTGCGAGTCTTACCGTCGATGATATTGATATCAGCCAATCTTCCTGCCTGTTGTACCGATGCGGCCACAATATCGCCAACAGCAATCAGCAGAGTCTTATCATCAATTACAGACAATACGTCCTTCATGTCTTTTGTGATTTTTCCAATCGGCTGACGGAGTTCATCTCGTTCTTTTTCAGTAAGAACAAACTCCTCTTGTGCTTCAAACAATTTCTTATAGGAATTCCCGTCCCTGTCAATAAGTCCTTTACGAATCCGCTCAGATGAGATAATCTCTTTGTCATTACCACGGACAAATGGAACCGACACAATCTCCAAAGATCTAATGCCACGCTTCTCTCGTTCCTCATTTATCTTCAGCACATGCTCCCTATTGCTTTCGGTGACAAAAATTGCGTCAAGTTCCATATCTTGTAACGTCGTCCCGTAAAAATCATTAATCGGGATCAATCGCGCACGAGCACTAACTGCCCTTTGTGAAAGAAAATCCATAACGGATTTCCTGCGATCTTCGTAGTCCTCGATCAAATGAGCAAACTGCTTATCTTTAAACAGCTCATTCGTTGCAATACCGATATCGACTTTTTCGGATTGTTCAAATGCTGTTTCCAATAACTTCCGGTGTCCCACATGAAACCTGTCAAAAGTCCCCCCGACAACTGAGTTATTAAACTTATACTGCATAACCAAAAGTATACTTTGCAGAGGTAAAAGAAGCAACATGATGCAAGTCGCAAGTTTACTTATCCAGTAAGAATCTAATAAAATAGAGCGAGCAGTCTATCTCAACAAACTGAGAAACCATTACTGTCCAAATCTTCTCTCTCTTCTTTCAAACTCTTCAATCGCTTTATCAAACTCCTTCTCATCAAAATCCGGCCAGTAAGTTTCAGTAAAATATAATTCACTATAAATACTCTGCCAGGGAAGATAACCGCTCAGCCGCTGCGCCCCTCCGGTACGGATGATCAAATCCGGATCAGGCTGGCCGTTTGTATATAAATATTGCGATATCAAATCGCCAGTTATTTCATACTGTTTTACGCTATCTGATACTATTTGTTGTACAGCATGCACGATCTCTTCCCTGCCTCCATAATTGAGTGCTATATTGACCTGAATGCCTGTATTATGCTTCGATACTGCAACGACTCTTTCTATTTCCTTCTGGATATCCAGGGGAAATCGCGTAATATTACCCAATATGACAATCTTGCCTCCTTTATCAATCAATCTTTTTAACGAATCTCCCTTAAGTACTTCACGAAAAAGATCCATCAAATATGATACTTCTTCCTTACTTCTCTTCCAATTCTCAGTTGAGAATGCCCAAAAAGTAATATATGCTATCCCATATTTTTCTGCATGGTCTACAATTTTCTCAATTTGCCCGTATCCTTTTTGATGCCCCAGCAACGCACGAAGCTTTTTCTCCTTCGCCCATCGACGATTTCCATCCATAATGAGTGCTACATGCTGCAACATAATTAGTCGTAAGTCTTCAAGTCTATCAAGTCTTCAAGTGCTTTTTCCCTGAAGACTTTATGACTTGATGACGTAATAATTTCACCTGCTCCCGGCACCACTGTGAATAGTTATTCGGATCCAACTCAATCCTCTTTCTAAACTCCTCCCATTCTATCCATTCGTACGTTTCAACTTCCATAGGATTGAGTTGAGGATCTTTTACAACTACTGCCAGATAAACCGGGCAAATTTCATTTTCAACAATTCCTTGCATTTCAGCACGATAACGGAAATGCGGCAAGAGAACTTCCAGTTTTTCCGGCTGTAAACCAAGCTCATAATCCAATCTCCTTTTAATTGCATCTTCTGTTGTCTCACCCGGCCCCGGATGCCCACAACAGCTGTTTGTCCAGATACCCGGAAACACTTTTTTACTCAATGCCCTTTGCGTCAGAAGGAATTTCCCATCGCTGTTAAAAACATAACAGGAAAAAGCCCGATGTAATGGGGTATCGGCATTGTGTGCTGCCAATTTCTCCATCATCCCGATCTGCTCATTGTTATCATTAACAAGTACAATTAATTCCTGCATACTATCTCTCCCTTTATTACGTCGTGCTTTTTTGCTAAATCATTCGTTTTTCTTTATAATTGGCCTATGGAGCATAGTATTGAACGAATTTTACAAGGCGATGAAAGCGCAGTTGAGGAGTTCTATAAACAATTCTCACCTGGTATTCTGAGATATCTCAAACAAAAACTGCCCAAAGAGGAAGACGCGCAGGAGATTCTCAACGATGTTTTCCTTGACGCCATTGAGGAATTGCCGACAGTAAACAATAAAGCCAATGTCAAAGCCTGGCTTTATCAAATTGCACACCATAAAATGGTAAATTTTTACCGCAAAAAGAAAATTAAATCACTCCTTTTTTCACAATTTCCCTATCTTCAGATTGTTGCTGAAGAATTCGATCAGCCGCAATTTCAACTGGAAAAGGAGGAAGTAAAAATCAGACTGCAAATGGCTCTTGAAAAACTTTCGCAAAAATATCAGCAGATTCTCCGGATGCATTATATTCAAGAGCTGCCAGTCAAAATTATTGCAATACAACTCAATGTATCTTTCAAAACGGCTGAATCAAGACTTTATCGTGCAAGACAACAATTTATCAAATATTATAACCAATAATTATGAACTAGATACAAAAATATTTTCGTTTTCACCTGAACAACTCTGTTATTTATTAAACAAGATCGTGAGAATTGAAAACAAAATATTTTTCGTATCAAGTAAGAGAAATTATCAATAACAATGCAAGAACATGATTTTATAAAACTTCTCCAGAAAAGCGCCCGCCAGCAAAAAAAAGAAATGGAAGCTGTCCCCTTCCCGAAATTTTTTGCCTTTGCAATCGTTTGGCTTAGCGATCACCCATGGCGATTTCTTATCCCGCTTGCATTTATCATTTCAATTATATTGCGAGGTGTTATTGGACATGAATATACAAATGTAGTATTGGCAATTTTTAGAGGGATATAACTAGATTGCTGAAGCGAGATACAAATATTTTTCGGTTGCTACCTTGCAACGGAGAAAAATATTTAGTACCGAGCGAAACAAAACATTTCTAATCTATGAAAAAAAGAGTATTGTTCATTTATGGAAGCTATCTCTGGACGAGAACACTTCTCGGACTGACGTTTCATCCCTATCACTCCATCAAAGAAACGCTTCGCCGGCCGGTTCTCCTGCCGGTTATTTTTTCACCGCTTATCGCTATAGCGCTTCTTTTTCTTGCGGCAAAAACTGGTTCTCTTTTGATCACTGTCTATGGTATCCAACGGGAAGCAGTAGCAATTTTTCTGAGTACAACGCTGATCTCAATCATTTTTTGGCAGGCTCTGCTCTTATACTTTCTGATAAGCTTTCTGATAGCAATGAGGAAAAAATAAACTCAAATCGTATTTCCTAAGATCTAAGATCCTCGATCTTGATTATGCCTTTTTTGTTACTTTGGGACCCTTTTTGGTATCTTCAATTTCATATCCTAATTTTCCGAGCTGCGAACGGATCTGATCCGCGGTGTTAAATTTACGCAGTTTTCGCAAGTGCTGCCTCTCTTCCACCAGTTTCTGAATATGACCTGGGATAATTTGTTGAGCATTTCGCAACTGATAACTTAACTCCTGAATATGCAGTCCCAAAACACGGTCAAATTTAAATAATGTTTTCATTTTTGGACTACTTGGATAGGGTGATTTTACCACTTCCCACATTACAGCAAGTGCCTGAGGCGTATTCAGATCATCATTGAGTGCGTCAAGAAACTGCTTTTCAAAATCTTCAAAAACACCTGCCGGCACTGCCTGTCCTGAACTTACCGAAGGATCGTCCCACCGGCTGACATCAAGAATTAATTTTTTATACGCGTTTTGCGCTCCGTCAAGCGCATTAAAAGTAAAATTCATTTCCTGCCGGTACTGCGTCTGAAGATAGAGATATCTCAATGCCAAAATGTCATAACCTTCTTTTTCAATATCATAAAGGGTGTATGTATTACCAAGACTTTTGCTCATTTTCTCTCCATTTACCTGCATAAAGGCGGTATGCACCCAATAATTTACAAACTTTTTTCCGGTAGCTGCCTCAGATTGTGCGATCTCATTGGGATGATGAATTTCTTTATGATCTACTCCTCCCGTATGAATATCAAATGTTTCTCCAAGATATTTCATACTCATCGCACTGCATTCGATATGCCAGCCGGGGAAACCGATACCCCAGGGACTTTTCCACTCCATTTGCCGTTTTTCGTCTTTGGGACTGAATTTCCATAAAGCGAAATCGCGGGGATTTCTTTTTTCATCATTTATCTCAACCCGTGCACCTTCTTTTATTTGATCCAGATTTGAAAGTGCACCGTAATGAGGAAACATCGAAGTATCAAAATAAATACCATCTGCTGTCTCGTACGTAAAGCCTTTTTCTTCAAGACGTTTTATGAGCGCGATTTGCTCTTTGATATGATCAGTTGCTTTACAAAATGTTGCGGGTCTGGTCAAATTAAGCGCATGATAATCTTTAAAGAACGCTTCAGTATAAAATTCCGCAACTTCACAGACATTTTTCCCTTCTTTTTTTGCTGATTTCTCCAATTTGTCTTCTCCCGTATCCGCGTCACTGACAAGATGTCCGACATCGGTAATATTCATAATAAAATGCACATCATAGCCATTGTATGTGAATACCCGAGCCAGAATGTCAGCTGTTGTAAAAGCTCTGAAATTACCAATCCGCGAAACTCCACATACCGTAGGACCGCAAGTATACATCCCGACCTGTAAGGGGTGAATTGATTGAAATTCTTCGATTTTCCGAGTAAGTGAGTTATATAAACGCAACATCACTTTGCATTATACCTGAAGCGTGAGTAGAATTCAAAAACTCATCTTATATTAAACATTCATAATTATTAATTATAAGAGAAATTTAACTATCTACTTGGAGTAATTAGATGTTATTTTCTCTTTTATAAGCTTCAATTTTTTGCAATGCAACTAATAAAGGATTGGGTACATTATAATCTTTATAACCGGCAGCGCCTTTACTGGTAGCTAACATAAGCATGCTCGTAACTGGATCATTACCTGTAATCGGAGGGAGAGGCTTACCGAACGTTACAACATCTGCTGTCCTAACGACATCTCCTAATTCTCTAAATGTAGGATCACCAAAAGGCTTACCATCCCTCATCTTTTGCTCCATCATTATTCCAGAATCAAATTCGACTGTATATCTTGTACCTGATTTGCCAACAAAACGACAAAGTGGCCCAAGACTTGGACCAATATTACGAATATTTTCACTGAAGAGATTAAGAGTGCCATTTCCTTTATAACCTACAGCGAATGTCCCAAAAGGATCAAGACCAGCTACATCATTAGGATCCACATAACGGATGACCTCTCTTATTTGACTTATTACCCTTTGTTCAGTTGCTCCTAGTTCAGCCATAGCAAGATTATTATAATAAATCTATTAGCATAAATCAATCACCTCACGAAAAACAACAGTGAGCATCTTCTGTGTCAATTCAGAATTTTCCATAATCACCAGCTTGCATCGCGGTTGCCTTCTGTTTTGATCTTTACAAACGTCAGGGATTACCATAAATAGTTGACCGGTGTCCTGCAAGAAGAATTGTGATTTCCTCATCTTTTTTATCAACAGCGTAAATAATTCGATAAACACCCAACTTATAAGTAAACTTCCCTGACAAATCTTTCGTTAGCGGTTTATATAAATACGGATTTTCTCTAATTTCTCGTAGCGCTACAAGCACTGCGTCTTTTGATGTATTTATTGCGATTTCTTTAAGCCGCTTATCAGCTTTCTTGGTAATATGCAGCTTATACATTTTCTTGAAGTTCTTTCTCAAACTCCTCAAAGGTGATAATCTTACCTTTTTTTACTTGCTCTTCCGCCTCTTTGATCTCTTTCATAACTATTGGATTACTCATGATCGCAAGTGTTTCTCGAAGCGACTCGAGTTCATCTGTTGCAATAATCGTTGCGGACGACTTCCCTACGGTAATGGTATATTCGTTCCGCTTCTTATCCGCATTGGTAATAAGTTGTATCAAATCCTGTTTTGCTTTATTGACTGGAATTGTTTGTATCATGATGTGATAATATCGAATTACGTTCGAGTTGTCAAACAATTTACCCGCTCGTCCCGCGGTTGCCTTCTGTTTTGATCTTTGCAAGATGCACTGCCATCGGCTGCTGCTGCTTTTTCCCCATCATAAATCCTGTCTTTTTCCCTGCCGGTGAGACAAGTTCATGCTTACGCGCTTCTTCCTCTTCCTTTTTGCGCTGCTCTTCTGCTTCTTCTTCCTGCTTTCTTTGCGCTTCCTTTTGCTCCCGCTCTTTGCGGGCTTTTTCCATCTCCTGCTCCAGATTGGTATTGATATTCTGAACACCATTTTGTATGAGTCCAAGCTTATTTCTGTAATTACCGGATAACTCATTTCTAATCTTTGCCATTTTCGCCTGTTCTTCCGGTGAAAGATTGGGATTACCGCTATTTGTAGCATTTGCCTGGGATCCGGCGACTGCCTGAGAGACGTTTGTCTGAGATGCATTTATCTGAGCTTTTGCAGGATCCTTTGACGCACCGTCCTGATCCGGCGGAGTACTCGGGCCAAACAGCAACGCATTCAGATCATCTTGAAATGCTTTTGTTTGAATTTTTGTCTGATCGGAAACCGCTTTTGTTACTGTTTTTACTACTTGTCCGGCAGGCGTTCCTCTCTCAAAACTTGTATCTTCATCATTGCTGGAAAAAGGATTAAAGTTTGGCATATATGAAATTATTGGTCATTTAGCATTAATTTGCTTATTGGCAATATTTAATACTCGCTTCTTCCCTCCATCGCTCGTTCAAGCGTTGTGGGATCAGCATATTCAATATCCGCACCAATCGGAAGGCCCCGGCCTATCCGTGAAACTTTTAACTTGTCACTTTGAACTTTTAACTTTTTTGCAATATACATTGCCGTCGCTTCTCCTTCCATTGTCGGATTTGTAGCGAGTATCACCTCTGTAATTCGTAATTCGTCATTCAAAATTCGTTGCAATAATTCGCCTATCCGAATCTCATCCGGTCCTATATTATTTAACGGATCAATTTTGCCGTTGAGTACATGATATACTCCAGGATATTTTTTACTTTTTTCCAACGCGATAACATCAAGCGGCTGCTCAACAACGCAGATCATAGACTGATTTCTCTGCGGATCCCGACAAATAAAACACGGATCTGTCTCGCCTATATTAAAACAAGATGAACACATTATTGTATCTTTTCTTAAATTTTGGACTGCCAATGCAAATCGATCCAACTCACCTTGTGGAACATGTAAAAGGTAAAATGTAAGCCGCTCTGCTGATTTTGGCCCGATACCGGGTAGCCGCTCGAAACTTTCTATAACGTTTTGGATAGCTTTTGGAATCCTCATAATAATTTTCAATTGCTCATTCTCAATTTTCAATCAATTTACAATATTGAAAATTAAAAATTATTTTCGTAGCTCTTGCCCTATCATCTCTCCGACAGAAATGACATGCAATTTTGGGAAAAATTTTTCTTCAGGAATAAAAACAGTATCAGTAACATATACTCTGTCAATGTTGGATTCCTGAAGGAGTCCTGGTGCCTCATCCGACAAAATTGCGTGTGTCGCAAAAACATCACAAGCAATCACTCCATTGTCTTTCAGAAGTCGGGCTGACTGTACCATTGTGTTGCCGCTTGAGACCATATCATCTACTATAAGTGCACGCTTCCCTGGCAACTCTGAAGGAGTTAGCTGGCCATCAAACTGTTTTATAGTAATTTCTCCTGTTCGCAAATCCCGATCTTTGACTGTTGCAATCCATGGCATTCCACCCAGCATCTCTGATAGTTGTTCAATCCGCCTCAGGCCTCCCATATCCGGAGAGACAAGAATCGAGTCTTTTAAAAACGATTCAGGATTATCACTTACCAATGTATTGAATGCTTTACTTTGCATCCGTTTCGCAAAAAGCGGCAGTGCTGAGAGATGTCTTACAGGGATATGAAACAGCTCAGGAATTTTAATTGAATGCAAATCCAAAGCAATGACGCGGTCAACTTGCAAAGATTCCAGGAAGCGAATCATTACTTCCAAAGAAACCACTTCCCCGTCCCTGAAAACATGGTCCTGGCGCTGGTAGCCAAGATACGGGATAACAGCAGTTACTGATTTGGCCCCGCTTCTTTTCAATGCATCAATGATAAAAAATAACTCAATATAATGCTGATCTACCGGCGTATTGGTCGATTGGATGACAACAGTGTCCTCATCAACAACAGGGACATTTAATTTCACCCGTCTTTCTCCGTCAGGGAAAATCATTGTTTCAATCGGAGAAAGTTCTGTATTAAGTACTTCTGCAATTTTTTCTGCAAGAGAGATATTGGAAGAACCTGAAAATATCTTCATGAAGCTATTGTATCACAATTGATAGCATCTATCAGAATGCTTGCTATTTCAATTTTACTATAAAATTAGCGCCTTGCTGATAGATTCACCTGTCCTGATACGTCGCATTGCTTCAGCAAGAAGCGGCGCAATAGAGACAATAGTAATCTTTTTGTTTTTTAATACTTCTTCTCTTGGCCGTATCGTATCAGATACAATCATTTCTTTAATCGCAGATGCATTGATTTTCTTCAAAGCATCTCCAGCAAAAATACCATGCGCAGCCGCCACGCGGATACTTCGTGCCCCTTGCTGCTTAATATAATTTGCAGCATGACAAATGGTTCCGGCTGTATCGATCATGTCATCAACCAACAAAACGTCTTTGCCTTTTACATCTCCTATCATGGCAAGAGTATTGGACACATCGTTAAGCGCAATATCCCGCTGTTTATAGGCAATTGCTATCCCTTCCGTATGCAATAATTTTGCATATGCAGCTGCTTGAAGAAAACCACCTTTATCAGGTGAGGCGACAACTAAATCCGTAAGCTTGAGCTTCTTAATTGCAGGGAGTAAAGAATAACTGGCAAAAAGATTGTCCCAAGGCTGTTTGATAGAGCCTTCAAGCTGTTCTGAATGGACATCAACGGTGACGATTCTGTCAACTCCGGCGTTGATCAAAAGAGATGCGATAGCTGAGGCGCTGATTGGAACGCGGGACATTTCTTTTCGGTCCTGACGGGCATAGCCAAAATAAGGAATAACAGCAGTAATCTCAGATGCTGATGCACGCTTCGCTGCATCAGCCATCAAAACAAGCTCCATAATATGGTCATTTACAGGATTTGAAGTTGGCTGGATAAGAAAAACCATACGGCGGCGAAGATTTGGCTGAATACGGACTCTAATTTCTCCATCAGAAAAACTACTGATAGGGCACGTTACTTCTGCATGAAGAATCTTGCCAATAGAAACTGCCAACTCAGGATTGGCACGACCAGCGAGAAGAATAAAATCTCTCTTTTTTTCAGAATACACCTTATCGTCATTTTGCTCAGCCATATCGTGATTATACAATAAAACCCGAAATTCGAACATCGAAACTTAAAGCAATTTTTAATTTTTTAAATATATGAATTTGTTTCGTATTTCGGATTTGGTGCTTCGAATTGCTACTTTCCTCCTCCAAGCATTCCGGCAAGTCCGCCCATGCCGCCCATCATTGACTGCATCTTCTTCGCAGCAACCTCCTGGGCTTTTTTGACAGCTTCATTGACTGCTTCACGGATATCATCATCAGATTTATCATTGGTTTTTAATTCAATAATCTTCTGATCTCCGCTTATTTTGACATACACTCCGCGCTTGCTTACCTCAACAATCTCAGACTGCAACTCGCGCTGCATTTGCATCGCCTGATCACGCATCTTTTTCAATTCACCCAATTGTCCAAATGGATTAAAAGCCATAAACAATCACCTCCCTACTTTCTCAATTCTACCGTAATTTCAACTTCTTTTCCAGTCAGTAATTTACTTATTTTCAACAATGCTTCCCGGGTCTTCATATCATCCAAACGCTCTTTATGAAATTTATACGCTGTCTGGATAATCAAATGCTGCTTTTCAAAACTTTTTATTTTGCATCCGCGAAGCACACCGGCAATCGTATGATTATATTTTTTCATTTCACTTAACAAACTATTCCAGAACAATTCCACCCATTCACCGGTTATCACATCGCCTGCTGTTTGCAATAATTCAATCGTACTGGACGCGATAACAGGTTCTATTGAAACAATATCCTTGTTATCCTCTTTTGAAGAACCATACAGCGCTTTTATTTTTTTTATTGTGCCGACTTGCTTGCGAAGGGATGAAACGGAGACCTCGGTTTCATCCGTTACTATACTCTTCGAAACTTCGTTAGAAACTTTTAACTTTGCTCTTTGCTCTTTTAACTTATCTTCACACCACTCAATAACTGCCAATTCCAGCGGCAGCTGCGGGATAACTGCTGTTCTAATATCACTATAGGCTTTTGTAAATAATTCGGTAAGTTTTTTTATCTCCTCCAAAGTAAACCTGAACGGATACTCTTCAGGCAGATTTTCTCCTGCTATACCCATCTCTTTTAAGAGATACTTATGAAGAACATGTAGTAAAAAAGTAATATACTGCTTCACGTCTACGCCTTGCTCTACCAAATTTAATATGTCCGTTAAACTTTCCTTTACTTTTTTTCTTTCTAAATTAACCAATAAATCCAACGCGCTTATGGAAATTGTCTTAACGTTATAATGTGTTTCAATAAATTCTTTTGTAACAGCTTTTTCACCCGCTAATTGAATTGTCTCCTCCAGAATCTTCACGCCATCACGAAAACCTCCATCAATCATTTTGGCAATTGCATGCAATGCTTCATCGGAAATAGTGATTTTTTCTCCGGCAACAATTCTCTTAAAAGAACGCACCAATTCCTCCTCAGTAGCCGGCGCAAATCTGATCTGAAAACATCTTGACACAATCGTTTCGGGTACTTTGTGCGCTTCGGTTGTGCAGAGAATAAATATCGCATGGTCTGGTGGTTCTTCAAGTGT
>JAJYHW010000031.1 GCA_021784535.1 bacterium | reverse complement strand
GCGAGCACATACTCCCATGTACGGGAAGCCGCGCAGACTGTCTGATCCTGCGTTTGATGATGATCAAGCGGTCCAAGTCCAGTATCAACATGAATCATTTCGCCGCCATCAACTTTTTCTATAGGATCTCCTTCTCTGCTCACTACTTTTGCATCGTTCAGCCCGAGTTTTTGCCCTGCGGGAACAAAACGCACTTCAGCATCCTGCCAGCAGGAAAGATATTTTTTCAAAAGCCACACCGAGGTTATCGCATCCCAGTCAGGCGCCATGTGTGTGACAATAATTTTCATTGCGTTAAGTATACAACAAAAACGCATAATACAAAAGCAAAAACGTAAAAATCGGTATATCGGGAGCTTGACAAAGATTTATAAATACCAGAAGATAGAAGGAGAGGTTTTTTATGGATCCGACAAAATCTTTTGATCATCTTGACCCCAAACTCAAGGAAACGTATGCCCGTGTTATGGGAACAAGCACAAGCGGCAACAGTGATACCGCAACACCACAACCTCCTGCAACAGCTCAACAAACACAACCTTCGGTTGATCAAACTCCCCCTGCGACACCTTCTCCTGCAGATTTTTCTCAACCGCAACCTGCCTTCAATCAAGATCAATTGTCTTCATCTCCATTCAATACGTCGGTGGCGCAAATGCCTGCAGTTTCAAATCCTGGTATAGCACCGATAAATACATTTTCCACAGATACTCCTACGGCAACTGCACCAGCTATTGATACACCGCTATCTGCAATGCCGGTGCAAAATTCTACCTCTCCTTCTTCTGCTTCTTTTTTCTCAAATCCTTCACCGGCGATCAATGAGCCTGCTCAGACTACACAGCCTGCTATGCCGGATCAAAACCAAACTATCCCCGCGGAGTCTCCAATCCCCTCTACGCCGGTAACGCCATACACTGCTGGGGACTCCGGAGCAAATCAGGAAATGACTCAATCAGACCAGATCACACAACCGCTTCCTTCCCCTTCTTCAATAAGCCAAGCCACGCCTCACGAGGCTTCTGCATTATTACGGGTCTTATATATCGTCGGCGCAGTTATCTTTTTTGCGGTCTATACATTTTTTTGGATCAAGGTCTTTGGTCTGCCGATTCCGTTCTTAACACCATAGCATAGCAATTACACCGCATGTGAGTTATACTTATAATATCTCTATGTATGGTTTAACTTCATCACGGGCATCAGAACTTCTTAAGCAAAACGGATATAATGAAATACCAGAAAAACACGCAAGCTTACTCCGAAAAGTTTTCAAAAATATCATTTCTCCCATAGCGCTTATGCTTCTTGCAGCGTCAGCATTGTCCTTTACACTCGGAAAAATATTCGATGGTTATTTTATTCTCATCCTTTTAGTTATCAATATCACGATAACGCTTTGGCAGGAAAACAAAGCAGATAACGCGATTAAAAAACTGAACGAAAATCTCGAGCAAAAAGTAAACGTATTCAGAGATAACAAATGGCAATACATAGGCTCCCGTTTACTGGTAACAGGAGATGTGATACGGCTTGCTTCAGGAGATATCATCCCGGCTGACGGGAAAATTGTCAAAGCAAATCATGTATCCGTCAATGAATCCGCGCTAACCGGTGAATCCTTGCCAAAAGACGCAGAGGTCAATGACGCTGTTTATTCCGGCTCATTTGTCGCGAGCGGTATCGCGACAATTGAGATTATCGCGACAGGGGCAAAAACTAATTTCGGAAAAACACTTTTTTCAGTAGAAAGAGTCTTAAAAATCAGCTTACTTGAAAAAGATATCATCAGTATTTCAAAATTTCTCACTATCTTGAGTCTTATCGCTGTCGTTCTTCTCACGATTATTTTTCTACTGCAAAAGGCTTCACTTCTGGAATTACTGACCCTTGATTTAAGTTTGATTATCGCCGGTATCCCTATCAGTCTGCCAACAGTTATGACGCTTATTATCGAGTTTGGTGTTCTTAATCTCGCAAAAAAGAACGTCATCGTTCGCAGACTCTCAGCGCTTGAAGATCTGGCAAATGTGAATTTTCTCCTCACAGACAAAACAGGCACGCTGACAAAAAACAAAATCACTATTCATGATATCTATGCTTACGATGGCTTCACGCATAACGATGTAGTATCTTACGCATCTATTCCCGCTTCAAGTGAAAGCGATAATCCGATTGATCAGGCAATTACGGAGAAAATAAATGAACTGTGCCTTACCGTCCCCGCTTTTACAACAATTGATTTTATTCCTGCCGACTCCAGACGAAAACGCAGCACGATTGTCATAAAAAGAAACAACAAAGATATGGTGATATCCGTTGGCGCACCGCAAATCATCACGGAGTTTTGCATCCTTGACGCGGCAACAAAAGAAAAATTCAATCGGGAAGTAGAGACACTCGCGGCAGGCGGATACAGGACACTGGCAATAGCATTGGCAGAAAACAGCAAAGAAGAAAAGAAAATGAAGATTGTCGGACTGCTCGCCTTATCAGATACACTCAGAACAGACGCGAAATCTGTTTTACAGTTTCTCAAACAAAATGGCATCGGAGTTGTCATGGTAACAGGAGATAATAGAGCAATTGCCGCAAATATCGCGGCACAACTTTCGCTTGCGGAAGAAATAATAACAAAAGAGCAATTGGAGAAAATGACCCTTGATACGGTTTCCGATACGGTACTGCAAAACACAGGCGCATTCGCGGAGATACTTCCTGAAGATAAATTCCATCTTGTACAACAGGCAAAAAAGTTTTTCATCGTTGCTTCAAACGGCGACGGAGTGAATGATCTTCCTGCTATTAAAGCCGCGAATGTCGGAATAGCGGTAAAAAATGCTGTAACAGCATTGAAAGCAACAGCTGATATTGTCTTACTGTCGGATGGGATTAGTGTTATCCGTGACGCAATTATTGAAAGCAGGAAAATTTTTGAACGGTTGTATACCTACTCTTTGTACAGGATATCAGAAAGTCTTCGGCTGATTATCACGATTACTGTCCTTGGTATTTTATATCGGGTCTATCCATTGACTGCATTGCAAATAATTGTCATCGCGCTGCTTAACGATATCCCGATTATTTCTCTCGCTTCTGACAGGGTCAATATAGCCAACAGACCTGCAAAAATAAATGCAAAGAGCCGGTTCACGCTCAGCTCGCTTTATGGATTTGTCGGCATTGTCGAGAGTCTTGTTCTCTTTTTTATTATCCGGAATATCCTGCATCTTGATTGGGGCATTATTCAAACTATGTATTTCCTCAAATTAACGGTATCGGGTCATATGCTGATCTACGTTGCTCACACCAAACAACGATGGTGGAAATTCTTACCAGGCAAAGGCGTCATCTGGGCAACCTCACTGACACAACTCGTATCGACATTGTTAGCGCTAACAGGGTTTCTCATGCCATCAAACATTCCAATCATTTTTGTAATTCTGGTCTGGATATGGTCTTTCGGATGGATGCAAATAGCAGAGATTGTCAAAGTTTTACACCAGCGATATACTAAAGACGCTTGAGGATCTCATCAAAAGTGAGCAACTCTGTTTCTTTTTTATTCCTTTTCTTAAACTCAATCCGATCTCCCGATTTTACCGAAACTACCAGACGTACCGGAATACCGATCAAATCAGCATCAGCAAATTTCTGTCCGGCACTGACATCGTCCCTGTCATCATATAAAACTTCAATTCCCGAATCCAATAGCTTCTCATACACTTCTTCAGCTTTCCCCTTAATTCGTAATTCGCTATTTGTAATTTCTATTAAATGCGCTTTATACGGCGCGACTGATTCCGGCCAGATAATACCCCGTTCATCATGACTTTTTTCAACAATAATTCCCATCACACGGGAAATACCAATCCCATAACATCCCATAAATGCATAATGCTCTTTTCCATCACGTCCGATAAACGGAAGATCAAAATCCTTAGGATATTTCTGACCAAGATCAAAGACATTACCTGCCTCTGAAGCACGCGCTTTATGCAATTTATCTTTACTGCATTTAGGACAATTATCCCCTTCTTTTATCTTCGCGATCTCAACATTGACACAAAAATCACAAGCATCGCAGTACAAAATATCATCCTCGCCTGCGTCAGTAAGGATCATAAATTCATAAGAAATTTTCTGGCTAAAACTTCCACCTGACGCCTCAGTCACTTTGGCAACCAAACCCAACCGTTTATAAATTGTTAAATATGCTTTTTTTACTTCCTCATAAAACCGGTCAAAATCCTCCTGTGTCTCATGAAAACTATACATATCTTTCATAAAAAACTCACGACCTCGCAGAATACCTGATTTGGCGCGAAGTTCATCACGGAATTTCCAATGGATTTGATAAACAGCCTGCGGCAGATCATGATAGGAATGCACATGCTTCATAACCAGAGGCGTGACGACTTCCTCTTCACTTTGCCCCAGCGCATATTCTTTTTCCGTACGGGACTGGATCTTAAACAGGACATCAATCGTATCCCATCCTTTTGTTGTTTGCCAGATTGCTTTTGGATGCAAAACCGGCATAAGAATTTCCTGTCCGTCAATAGCGTTCATCTCTTCACGAACGATTTGCTCAATCCTGTTCAGTACGCGAAGCCCCAAAGGGAGATAGCTATAAACGCCAGCCATTAACTGATCGACAAAGCCCGCCTGCGTCAAAAGTTTATGATTGATAGTATCAGCTTCCCGCGGAGGCGTCTTGATTGTTTGCGAAAATAATGTTGAGTATTTCATTTATTTGAGTATAGCATTCTTCAATCAACTAAGCCACTTTCTTCCGTCTTGCTCAAGAAGCTGATTTGCAGACGCAGGTCCCCATGTGCCCTCTGCATACGTCGCAATCTCTCCTTTTTCTTTTTCCCACCCTTGCAAAATATTTGAGATAAGATGCCAGGAACTCTCCAGTTCATCAGACCGGTTAAAGAGCATCTGATCACCATGAATAATATCAAGAAGAATTTTCTCATATGCATCTGCACCATGTCCTCCGAATGTCTGATGATAAGAAAACCGCATATCGACGGTATCCAAACTCAAACTATTACCTGGCTTTTTCGCAATCACCCGCATGGTTATTCCTTCATTTGGCTGAATACGGATCGTTAACACATTGCCGACTTCAGGACAGCCATACTCTTTAAACAAGATATGACAAGTCTGCTTGAACACTATCTTCATCTCCATCACTTCTTGCTCCATCTTTTTTCCGGCACGTAAATAAAACGGAACCCCGGCAAATCTGGGAGTATCTACAAAAAGTTTCGCGGCAAAGAAAGTTTCTGTCTGGGATTGTAAATCAACATTTGGCTCGTTACGATACCCGGCATATTGTCCGCGAACAACCAGTTCACGCACATCAGAAGGAGTGGGACACCGAAGTGCCTTGATGGCATTGACCCGCGCTTCCCGCACGCCTTCTTTGAAAAAACCATTCGGTTGTTCCATCGCAACAGTTGCGAGCATTTGCAGCAGATGATTTTGCCCGACATCCCGAAGGATACCGACTCCATCAAAAAACTTTCCCCTTGTTCGCACGCCTTCTTTCTCAGCCCAAGTGATTTGCACATGATCGATATGCTCTTTATTCCACACTGGCTCAAAAATACTGTTCGCGAAACGGAACGCAATCATATTTTGCATCGTTTCTTTACCCAAATAATGATCCACACGATAAATTTGACGTTCCTCAAACGTTTTTGACAACAGCATATCCAAACTTCGCGCCGTATCCAAATCTTTACCAAATGGTTTTTCAATTGCCAAACGCGTCCATTGCTCAGAGCCCTGCCCGCACCCTTCAGATAGCTTCGTTCGTTCAAGATGACGCAAGATCATTTCGTAATTATCAGGAGGCGTTGCGAGATAAAATACTCGTGTAATACATGCGCCGATTTCTTCGTCAAAACCATTAAGCTTTTTAATTAATGCGTTATAGCCTGCTTCCTCATCAAACAATCCCTGCTGGTAATAGACATTTTGAGTAAATTCCACCCATTCAGGCTCATTTTGTACTCCTAATTCTTCAGAAAGCATTTCACGGTAGTCGTCATCGGAAAACCCGCGCCTTGCAAATCCGACAATATAAAATTTTTCACCCAACAATTTATTTTTATACAAAGAATAGAGCGCAGGAAGCAATTTGTGCTGAGAAAGATCACCTGTCGCGCCAAAAATAACAATAACAAAAGGAGAATTCATGTAGGCCTATTTTACTCCAAATACCTATTTTGCAAAAGATACAAAATTTTTATTTCCTTTGAAAATTAAACCTGCTGATCCGTAATCAACACCGTTTTCCCAGCTACTTCTGCTCTCTTAAAGAAGCGCGCAGGAATATCTTCTTCATTGCCAGGCTCAAAAAGTTGTTCAAACATTTCCTTTTTACTTTCTCCGAATGCCAAAACGACCAACAAATCAAGCATTGAGAGCCCAAGAAATGTCATTCCTACACGCTGTTTATACTTACTAATAGGGTCATTAAACTCAGAAACGAACAGATTCGCCCGATCTGCATCAAACCACGGATTATGGAAATCCTTTCTATTGGGAATAACGCTTGAGATGTGTCCGTCAGGACCGATGCCGATCAGCCCGATATTTTTTTGGAATGTCGCATGCAAGGATCTCACTTTTTCATCATATAACTCTGCAGCCTCTTCCCTGCTCTTTCCTGATTGTAAAACATGATAAAACGGTATATCCAGCATCTGCAAATAACGAAGAAATCCTGTATCCTTAATCATTTTCTCATTACTGTTATCATGCATCGGCTCGCCAAACCGTTCATCAATCAGACCTACCGCGCCGGGACGCAGTATCTCTTCCCTGGCAAACAGCTCATACAATTGCTGCATACTACCCCCTGAAAGATACAAAATTGTTTTCTTATCAACAAGTTCATAGAGTACTGTCTTGGCTAACGCAACTCCTGCATCAATATCAGAAACGTTACAAACAGTAATACCCTGATTATCATGATAACGTATAGAATGTCTGGTAAGATATTCGCTTATCACAATGATGAGACCCTCCCGTTATCTCCTCCGGACACAGCTTGAGGGGCAAATGTCGGCACAATTGTAGCGGTAGGAACAATTGGAATGACCTCAGATGACGGCAATGCCTTAACGCATTTAATTTGCTGCGTTTCAAACGAAATACATAAAAGATAATTCTTTCCTCTATCAAGCACTTTGTAGGAATAATTTCCTTTTGTTTGTGGATCATGCGGGACAAAAGTAAGAAAAACCGGTGCTAACGCAGCAAGTGTATCCGGATATGTATGATTTTTCTGGTAATATGCCTCAAGCGCGTTTTGTATTTCTGTTTGATCTGCCTGGCGCCAAACGTCGCGTGCTTTTGTATGCGTATCCAGCGGATCAAAAGCGATATAAAAACCTCCTGCCAGAAGAAAAAGAAAAATAATACAGGCAGCCATAAAAAGAAGTGTCATTCCGGGAGTTTTAAGATTTTTTTTTGACTCTAAAGACTCGATATATTGATAAATCCATGCAATGCCGGGGAGTTTTTTAATCGCGTCATGCTGTATCTTTGCAATTGCGACGTCTATATCCTTTGCAAAAACGCCATTCTGCATAAGTGTCTGTTTTATTTCTGCACGACGTTTTCCGTTACGAAAGCCTTCACGAATTGTTTCAATAAGCTCTTCTGTCACCATAAACTGTCTTCTGTATCAAGTCAAACAGATACTGAAATCAAAGTCAAGAATGAGGCTAATGGATAAAAAATTGATTGATATCCTTTACTGTTACCAATAAAAGAAGCGCGATAAGAAATATCATACCTGCCGCATGGATATAGCCTTCAACTCTGGGATTTACTTTTTTTCGGGTTACCGCTTCAATTAATAGAAAAAACAGTCTTCCTCCATCAAGACCCGGAATCGGCAAAACATTGAAAAATGCAAGAGAGATTGAAAGTAAGCCGACAAGATTGAGCATTTGCATAATTCGCTCATGAATATTTGGTATTTTGATAATAGCATGTACGACATATCCGATACCGACCGGACCGGAGACGCCTTCACTGATCGGGGCAGCATTCTTTTCCAGAATAGAAATATGGATAAGATATCCAAGTGCCTCAAAATTATATGCCATCAGATTGGCAGGATGAATAAATCCTGAAAAAAGCTTCTGCAGCGGAGTAACGTAGGCAAGCGTCACAGACCGCATCGGATAAAATGCAACCCCAAGTGCTCCCTGATTTTTGGGAGGATGCACACGCGGGATGACAGTTGCCGTATAATTCTTTTGTGTCTTTTCATTTTTCCAGGTAATCGTTATCGGCTTACCGGCGTTTTCTTTAATTGTTTTTGCGAAAAGAGAAATCCGCTGAATTTTTTGTCCGTTTAACGATTCAACCAGCGAAAACGGTGTGATCCCCGCTTTTGCCGCGGGTGATCCTTTTTCAACCCCACTGACAACCACTTGTGTAATTACTTTCTGATCAACGCCAAAAAAGTGAGGATTGCCGATCATCGGAAGCGTCGTTTGAAAATTTCCCATGGCGAGAAACACATAATAAATAGCAACAGCAAGAAGAGCGTTCATGACAACGCCTGCAACAACAACAATAATCCGCTGCCACAACGGACGCGCGTAGAATGCCCGTTTTTCATCTGTTTTTTTTACTTTCGCGACCTCATCTCCTGTACCAATCTTACCGCCGCCGGCTTCATCCTCACCATACAGTTTTACAAAACCGCCAATCAGTACCGGATACAATGAATAAACTGTCTCGCCTTTCTTCATCTGCCAAAGAGGCGGAGTCAGAGGAAAACCGAAACCAAACTCCTCAACTTTGATCCCGAATCGTTTTGCCATGAAATAATGCCCTGCTTCGTGAATCAAAACCAAAACGGATAATATAAGAAGAAAAACGATGATAGTAACGAGCATAGGGCTTATTATAGCATCTTTCGTCGATGAACGAAAATAAGTTGCACAAAATCACGAAGGATACTTGAGGAGATCAGCAACGAAGCAGTTCACAAAAAAGACGAGTCAGTTTGGGCAAGTTATTTACGTTTATCGACTTACTTGATTAAAACCGGACAATTAGGATAAGATTAAAATTATGAGTGGAGAAACAATTAGAGATATATCTCCAGCAGATCTCAAAAAAATGCTTACCTACAGTAGGCCTGAAGCCATTGGTCCCGAGATTAAAAACAAACCTCCCAAATCTCCCAGCTTTGTAGATAAACTTTTAGAAGATGTTCGAGCTAAAAATACAGAAACTCAGCGTCAACCTTATCAGTTAGAAAATGATGATCAGATAGATCAATACGCGAACGATCTTAAAAAAAGAGCACATATGCCTTCCTATCTTACTGATTTTTTCGATGAATCTGTTAGGGACGCTATTGATAATAAGGCTCGTAAGAGAGAAACAGACACTTTAAAAAAAATGCATGATACGTCAGCGAGTATAGCAGCAGGAATACAAGTTGATAATGAGGATCGCAAGCAAGTTGAAGAGTACATCAACACACAATATAATTTTTGGAAAAACAGAGCTCAAGCATCAGGTGGCGAAGAACAAAAAAATGCGAGAGAAAACCAGGGGGTCTTAAGAGCTTTTCAAATGGCTTTGGAAAACCCGACTGTTTTAGAAGACATAGCAAATCCTCCGACAGAAGAAGCCGCGTTACACAAAATGATGGAAGACCACACACAACCTGCATTTCCTGAATTTGTTTTCCATCCTGATAAATCTCAAGAATTCGTCGCGTTGCTACAAGGCGAAAAAATCAATCTCGATACATTAGAAGGGTATATAACAGAAGCACGAAAAGATTTATATGCACAGGAAAAAACTTTCAGAACAGACAATGCCTCACTAATAGCAGCAGTAAAAGGAGCTCTCGAATATAAAGACGCTCATAAAGGAATAACTGATGATATTACAGTCATTGTACAAGATGGAAAAGTTATCTATAAAGGTGACAAACAAGGAGCACCAGCTACAACGAAGGGACAGACATTTTACTTCACCCCTACTGAATATGTGGGGAGACCACATAGTCTTGCTCTCCATCACATGCAACTGGATAATTATGAGATTAGAGCCGGAGATGCTGATCGTGCAATAGATTTAATAAGAACATTAAAACAATCTCCTAGTGCAGTTATAGAATCCGTAGATGATTGGTTATCAATTACAAGACTACTCGACCTTCACAGAGCTTACATTGCCACACTCAATGATGGCACTTTACCAAGTCATGAAGCAAAAACGCTTGATAAGCAACTGAATACGCTTAATGGCTTTTCTAAGCTAACGCGAAAGAGGATTTCGCCACAATTAAAAGAGAGGCTTGAGACTGAGCCTAAGGGAAAAGTTGGAAGCTTCTTTACTCGAGCAGGCAAACGATTAAAAAGACTAGGGCAAAGAAGAGTAGAATAAAACTTATTTTAGATCTGCAGTAGCTCTTCTTCTTTTTGCTTACCCCACTCCTCTATTGTCTCACTTGTCTCATCAACAAGCCTTTGTATTTCCTTTTCCAGACGTTTGATATCATCTTCACGGCCTTCATAGTCTTTTTTCATATCTTCCATCATCTCATGGCGCACTTGACGGATCATCACACGACCGTTCTCCAACTTGTATTTCATCGCTTTAATCAATTCCTGACGGCGCTCTGTTGACAACGGCGGGATACTGATACGAAGCACATTGCCATCGATAATAGGATTCAATCCGGCACTCGCTGCTTCGATCCCCTTTTGCAGATCATGCGTCACCGATGCGTCATACGGTGTGATAACAAGCGTCTGGTTATCCATTACGCCGATGGTAGCAAGTTCCATAACTTTCAATTTCGCCGAACCGCCATACGCACTGACAACAATATTTTCTACCAGTGAAGGAGTTGCACGACCCGTGCGGATAGTTGCAAGATCATCCTTAAGAACATCGAGGACTTTTTGTAATTTTTCTTTGGTTGTTGTGGCAACAGGATCCATAAATGCGAATATATGCAAATTATTACTGCGAATACGTGCGAATAAAAGGAAAACTAACTATCTAATTCGATTTAATTAGCACAAATCATTTGCATATATTCGCATATTAGAGTTCAAACCGGGTAAAACGTTTGACTGTGATATTTTCTCCTAATTTTCCAATAACGCCTTTGACAAGCTGTTCGATTGTTTGCGAGCCATCTCTAATATACTCTTGTTTGAGCAAGGAATCAACATCCGCAGGATTCATTGCAGCAATTTGCATTGCGATTTCCTTTACTAATTTTTTGAATTCGTCTGTTTTTGCGACAAAATCTGTTTCGCACAGAATCTCAACCAGTACACCGACTTTTCCCCCGCCGTGAATATATGCCTCAATCAATCCTTCACCGGTTTCGCGATCTGCTTTCTTTGCGGCAATTTCACCAGCTCTTTTTTTGAGCCACTCAAGTGCTTTTTTATAATCGCCATCTGCGACGTCTAATGCGCGACGGCAATCAGCGATTGATGCCGCAGTCTCGTCACGGAGTTTTTTAAGCGTTATGAGGTCAATAGTTGCCATACCTTCTTACTTAACTGCTTCTTACTTAACAGCTTTTTTTACTTCTTTCTTCGGTTTTTCTTCCTTTTTCTCAATTTTCTTTTCCTTTTCCTCTTTTACCGCTTCTTTTTTCTTCTCTGTTTTTGTCTCTTTCTTTTCTTCCGTTTTATCTTCAGAAACTACATTTTCCTGCTTTACAGGACTTTTCTTTCCTTCAATCCATGCATCAAAAACGTATGAAACAAGAAGTCTGATACTGCCGACCGCGTCATCATTTGCCGGAATCGGATAGTCAATAATTGTCGGATCAGCATTGGTGTCAGTAATTCCCACAGTCGGAATACCTGCTCTCTTTGATTCTCCAGCCGCGACATGTTCCTGATGAGTATCGATAATAAACAGTACATCAGGTGTCGCGGGCATATCAGCAACACCTCCATAGAAGCCTTCAAGTTTTTGCCGTGTCTTTTCCAGATCACTTAATTCTTTTTTGGTATACCTGGAGCGCGCCTTCGCATCTTTTAATTTTGCTGTTATATCTTTAAGCTTTTTGTAATTTTTTGAAACCTCAGAGGCATTTGTCAAAGTGCCGCCAATCCAGCGTTTGGTAATAAAATAAATGCCGTCAACACCTGCTGTTTGTATTCTTTTCTTTTCTTCTTCAAGCACATTCACTGCCTGACGTTTGGTACCAAGCACAAGAAGCGTCCCGTTCTTTTTTGCGATCTCCTTAATGAATTTTGCGGCATCTTCAAGACCTTCTTTGGTTTTCTCAAGATCAATAATGTGGATACCGTCGCGGGCTTCAAAGATGTATTCGCGGGCTTTTGAATTCTGCCGTGAAACCTGGTGGCCAAAATGACAACCTGCTTCCAATAATTCTTCAAGACTAACTGTTCTCATATATCCCTTTAACTTCCATCTGAAATCTGTTACATAACAGAGGGAGTAAGCTTCAGATGTGTTAAGATAACTGTATTATACTTGACAGTGAGACAAAATTCAAGATACTCTGGAATTATCAACCATTTCATGAAAAAACAAACCCTTCGCTCCCGTACAAAAAAAAGGGTAAATATCCTGCTTAAAAAAAGTAAGTTATTCAGAGGCGTCATAGATGCGGGCACTGTCTATGGTGTACTTCTGCTCGCTATTATTGTAGGCGGGGCATATATGATGATGGGGAATATCTCACCAAATATCGCTTCTCCCAATCAAAATCAACGGGTTATCATACAAAAATCCACTGATCAATCAACCCATCCAAATCTCCAGATGAAGGATGTAGCCGGTATTACCCTTACGCCGACCCCAACTCCGACGCCGACCCCAACTCCGACGCCGACAACACCTCCTCCTGGTCATGGTGGCGGAGGTGGCGGCGGCGGAGGGCCGCCATGTTGCTCTTAATGATATGAATAATAATAAGCAATACGATGGTTCACGACCACCGCCAACAAAACGTCCTGCTACAGGCGCTCTTTCTGTTGTTTTTATCATGGCCCTGATTATTGCAGGAGCAATTATCGCATCCGGCGGCAGCATCCCTGTTGATCCGAATGGTCCGGGCGGACCTCCCACGATTGAACCATACTATAATAGTGCTAATTACCCGGCGCAGCATATCATTTCTCAATCAGGACAGCAAAGCACAACAAAAAATAACCTCCAGTTAAGAACGTTTGGTGTTAATAACTGCGGACAAAATGCAGCTATACTTTTTGTTATTGATACTTCAGGATCCATGTCTTTTGCAGGAAAAATGAATAATACAAAAAAAGCCTTGCATTATTTTATCAATAATATCGGCGGCAAAGAGGTAGTCGGCATTGATACGTTTAGCGCTAATGTAAAAACAGCAATCGTGATGGATTATTTTAATAACAACAAAAATGCAGTAAGCCAAGTCATTGATGGTTTAACACCAGGAGGATGGACAGTCACAAGAGATGCGATGCAGCAAGCATATGACCAGTTAAAACAGGCAATCACATACGACGATTTCCCAGGATATGCTTACAATCTGATTCTTATGACTGATGGCGTACCCGAATCACCAGACAGCATGAATGATTGCGAAGTAACAGTCCCTGATCCGAATCTTGCAAATGGCATTCGTTGCTTCGCGCGAAAACAGGACCCGAGGATACCAGTGAATATTCCCGATGAAATCAAAAATCTGGGGGTGAATATTTACACAATCAATGTATACAGCCCAAGCTATCCCAGCGATAAATTACTCTTCCCTTATCTTGACAAATTATTAAAAAACATCTCCTCCTCACCTATTAGCACGCATTATTTCATCAGTACAAACGCAAGTAATTTAAGCGATATTTTACACAATATCAATAACAATATCTGTTATGGTAATTTCAATGGATTCGTAAAACCAACGCCGTAAAAATACAAGAGAGTATGTCGAAGAAAATTTATGGCAGAGGAAATTTCGCGCAAAGAGATTTCACTTCTTTTGCCAATGCTTTAAGATTGTTATTTTTCTCTATTTGCACTGTATACGCTTTCATCAACACAGCGCGTTTGATCTTATCATCAGACGGCAGACTCATCCCTTCCACCTCTCGTATAGCACGATCATACCAGGACGCAATCTTTTTCATCTCTTTCTCTTTCATCCCACGAGTTGTTATCGCGGGCGTGCCCAGGCGTATTCCTGAAGCATACAACGGAGGCATCATGTCACCAGGCACACCATTATAATTAAGCACAATGCCTGCCTTCTCAAGTGCGATCGCCGCGATGCGGCCGTTTACATTTTTCCCCCGTAAATCAATAAGAAGAAGATGGTTGTCTGTCCCCCCAGACACCAGATCAAAACCGTATTTCATCAATTCCTGCGCGAGAACAGCCGCATTCTTAACAATCTGCTTGCCATACGTTTTGAATTTCGCACTGCCTGCTTCCTGCAAAGCAACAGCAATTGCGGCGGTTTGATTGTCATGCGGCCCTCCCTGAAGCCCTGGAATAATCGCGGTTTCAAGTTTTTTGGGCAAATCAGGATTCTTTTTCAATCCTTTCTCTGTCACCATGATCATAGCGCCTCTTGGCCCGCGAAGCGTCTTATGTGTCGTTGTCGTCACGATATGCGCATAAGGAACAGGTGAAAGATGTTCTCCGGCAATGATAAGCCCGGTAATATGTGAAACATCAGCCATCAAGTAACAGCCAACCTTGTCTGCGATTTCTCCGAAACGCTTAAAGTTAATTTTTCTCGGATATGCGGTATATCCGCAAATAAGAATTTGAGGTTTCTCCTTGAGTGCCATTTTCTCAATTGCGTCGTAATCAAGAACATCACCTTTCCCTAATTCATAATGAACTGATGTAAAAAATCTTCCGGACAATCCGAGTTTATGTCCATGCGTGATATGTCCTCCCATGGCAAGAGATAGTCCCATGATTTTTTCACCGTTTTGAAGAACCGCAAAGTAGACTGCTGAATTCGCCGGAGATCCTGAAAGCGGCTGAACATTGACATATGGCACGCCAAACAATTTTTTTGCACGCTCCTGAGCAAGCGCCTCTACTGCATCAGCAATTTCATTACCCTGATAATACCGTTTGCCCGGAAATCCTTCTGAATATTTATTGGTCAAAACAGACCCGAGCGTTTCCATCACGGCCTGAGAAGTATAATTTTCCGAGGCTATCATTTCGAGGACATCATGCTGTCGCTTTTCTTCACGTTTTACCAATTCATAAATCTGAGGGTCAATCTTTTTTAGATTTTTCATCATCTGATGCACTCAATATAAACGATACTTCCACCCATTGCAAGAGCCAAAAAAACGAAGCTCAAAACTCAAATAGCAAATCTCAAAATCACATCTCTAAAGTCAAAAATGTGTACTTGTATCCCTCTTCTTCATGTTCTTCTTTCTCAATTATTTTTGTAAACCCGAATTGCGTATAATCCGGAAAGAAGGTATCTGCTCCATAATCGCCTTTAACAACTGTAAGATATAAACGATCAACCAAACTTTTCTCAAGTGCTTCTTTAAAAATCTGTCCCCCGCCAAATATGAAAACTTCGTTTTCAGTATTATGTATCATGTATTTTGTATCAGGTATTTTTTCTTTTCCATCATACTTGATACTTGATACTTGATACTTGATACTTTTTTCAATTGCATCCTCCAAGGAATATGCCATAAACGCTCCATCAACTTTGAAACGTGGATCACGAGAAATAATAAAATTTGTCCGATCCGGCAAAACTCGACCGATTGAATCAAAAGTACGACGTCCCATGATAATCGCATGTCCTGAAGTCAGCTCTTTCATGCGCTTGAAATCTTCTGGAATTTTAAATAAAAGCTTATTCTCTTTACCTATCCCTCGTCTTTCATCAATAGCGACAATAATGCTAATTTTTGTATTATGTATCATGTATTATGTAGCAAGTATTTTTGAACTTTTTATTAATCCATTTATCAATTTATCGACAACCACTGTGTTTTCTGCTATTTTTTTAAAGTCATTTTTAGTCAAATAACCAATATCTCTCGCTATTACTAATTGATTTTGGAGCTCCGTTATAGAACCGAGTGATATATATAAAAATTGTGTCTTTTCCTTTTTGCTTTTACGCGAAAACCCTTCAGCGATATTACTTGTGATTGAAACTGCACTTCTTCTCATCTGATTAGTCAAACCAAATTGCTCTTCAGATGGAAATCCTTTAGTAAGTTTATAAACATCCAATACCAATTTATGACCTTCTTGCCACCCATGTAAATCTGTAAATGATTTTATTTTCATACATAATACATACTACATGATACTTGCTACAAATTAGTATCCCCCGATATTTGCTATCTCGGCCTTTATTGGAGGATGCGGATTGTAGCCTTCGAGAGTAATATCCTCAAAAGTAAATTTGTCGATATCTTTTATCTTTGGATTTAATTTCAGTGTAGGAAACACCCGTGGTTTTCGTGCAAGTTGTTCTTTTACGGACGCAAAATGGTTTGAATAAATATGCACATCACCAAAAAAATGAACAAACTCTCCGGCAGGGATACCGGTTACCTGAGAAACCATCAGAAGCAGCATCGAATAACTGGCAATGTTAAAAGGAACACCAAGGAAGGAGTCAGCGCTGCGCTGATAAAGTCCCAAATTGAGTTTGCCGTCAACAACTGCAAACTGATAGGTCGTATGGCAAAACGGCGGCACCTCATTCGCATTACCTTTTGAAGCCATCGCGTAAATGAAATCAGGATTCCAGGCAGAAACGACATAGGACTTACGATAAGGCTTATCTTTCAGACCTTGAATTACCCATCCAAGTTGATCAATTTCCCGTCCGTCACTTGCAGGCCAGCGACGCCACATCCGGCCGTAAATAGTAATAAGATCGCCCCAATTTCTAACGAAATCAGAATCTGCCGGCAAGGCTTTCAGATGTTCGATAAATTCATCCTGACTTGCAATATTTTTTTCTTCCTTTGCCATTTGCGAATTTCGAATTTCCAATTTCGAATTTAGTGCTTTTCTGAAGCGCTTATATGCCCATTCATCCCAGATATGCACCTCATTATCAACCAGATATTTTATGTTGGAATCCCCTTTGAGAAACCATAACAATTCATGAGTAATTCCTCTCATAAAGACTTTTTTCGTTGTTAAGAGAGGAAATCCTTTCGTCAGATCAAAGCGCATCATGCGGCCAAAAACACTTCGGATAAAAGGAGGTTTTTCGCCTTTCTTTTTATATTCTGCCAATACTTCCGGTGTAAAAAAGAGTGGCTTGTCTGACCCATTATCGAGGATATCTTGTAAGAGATTGAGGTATTGCTGTTCAGGATGAGTGGATTTTGACATACTCGTTATAATATGTCCCAATATACTACTAACACAGGAAATAAATCAAGAGCTAAATGTCATCCCAAATTTATTTCGGGATCTTATTTTAAAAAAGATGCTGAAACAAGTTCAGCATGACAAACGAGTGTGCTACGAAATCTTTCTTAAATCGCCCTTTATGATGATAGGCTGCATGATGGCTACTTCATGCGCCCAGCGGGCATCGTTAAAATTAGGTGTTTCTTGAATAAGAAAAATCTTCTTTCTCAAAAAATGAGCAACTCCCATTTCCAAAAGTGCAGATACACCGATATATCCTTCAATATCATTTCTTTTATAGTTCAAAACGAGAACCGCATCGCTATTTGCTACCTGCTGAAAATTACGCCGCATAATGTCATGCGTTATGCAAAATGCTAAGTTGTCATCCAAATTTTCGACAAACTCTTTATCCTTCAAATGAGGCTCTGTACCCACAGGAATTGCTGCTTCGTGTCCCAAATCAGTTAATTGCTGCTGAATTTTTACCATGTCTTCAGCAAATTTCATGCTGCCAATAATTGCTATTTTCATACTTGCTTCTCTCTCTTTTTTGCAGAAACCCGGCCGCCTTGCCATTGCCCTCTATATTTGCTGCCTTCACCTTTTATTTCATGAAAGATTACGTGGGCAAAGCGTGCTCCCATCTCAATTTCTACAGTAATTGGCCCTTCATTTTTGAGACCAAAAGTAAGCTCTCCTGAATAGCCGGGCTGAATAGGACCGGTTCGCAAAAAAAGACCTGAACGAAACGTAGTTGTTCTGGGCAAAATAACTGCTGACAAATTAATTGGAAGATTTATTTTTTCAATCGTTTTTACCAAAAAATACTCACCTGGCTTAATTTTGATTGATGTTGATTTCTTTTCATCATATACCATAACGGAAGTAATATCCGGAGTCTGACGGTGGGTTTCTCCCAAAAATGCAATGCCGGAAATTTTATATACTTCCCCAAGACGCAGATCAAAACCCGCACCTTCAGGATTGTTTAATTCCCGCTCAGACAAACCTTCAACGAGTTTTATTTTTTTAACTAATTGTAATAATTTCTTTGGACCTAAAACCATAGTAAATAATTTACTGTACAATTCCTTTTTTTGCAAGAAGGTTTTTTATCTCTGCATGAATTTCATCTATCGATCTAATTTTATCATTTGCATCAATACACTCAATTGTTTCCCAATGCGAAAATTGTTTGGCAAGTGTTGTATATGCTTCTTCTGAATTGCGTAAATAGGTGCTGTTTTTTTCAACCATATCCTTTCTCTTTGGTTTTGCTGCAAGCAATTTTTGAGAAACAAGATATGGAACATGCAAATAAATAGTACAATCTTCTCGTGGAAGTTTATTAATTTTATATTCCAACTCTAAATCCCACTGGACAAATGCATCTCTTTTCTCTTTTGGCAATCTTCCTGACTGATGTGCAAGATTTGAGGGAACATAGCGATTTGCAATAACAATTATTCCCTTATTAAGCCATTCTTCAATCTCCTCCTTTGCTTCTTCCCTATCCTCAGCATAGACAATAGAAATAAGATAGGGATTAATTTGCTCCAGCTTCCCGAATTCTCCCTGCAAAAAACGGGCAATAAATTTGCCATAAAATGACTCATTATAACGGGGAAAATCAATTATTTTTACAGGAACTTTTATTGAGGCCAAATAATCATGGAGTAGTTTTACTTGTGTCGCCTTCCCACTCCCGTCATTTCCTTCAATAACAAGTAATTTTCCTTTTTTCATACAAGTTTCATTTCTTTACTTTTCTTTTTTACCTGCATTTTTTTGAGGATTTGATGCATCACTTCCTCCGGATCTTGCTTTCCATCAACTATAGTAAACTCTTTTGGGAAAGTTTTCAGCTCCCACTGGTAACCGATAATATGTTTACGCAATTTTTCTTCTTTTTCATAAAATTCCTTCTGCTTATTTTTCCTTTTCCGCAAACGCCGCATTGCTTCATCAGCTGGAACATTTAAATAAAAAGTAATGTCAGGAAGAATAAATTGATGATACATAGAGAGCACGTTGTTTGCCACAAGGAGAAATTGTGCAGTATTATTATATAATTTTGGATCTAAGTCAGAAATTGCATACGGAACAATTGACCAAAACGCCCTGTGACTAATAACAATTTTTCCCGCTTTTAATGCCGGAATAACATTCTCTATATGGTTTTGTACTCTATCAGCACTAAATAAATATTGTAAGGCAATCGGCGATAAGGAAATTTTTCCTAAAAGAATTTTATGCACTAAGTCACTAAACACTTTGCTATCTTTTCGCGGTTCAGTCACAAGGATTACCTTCTTTTTTTTACTTTCAAAATAAGCTGCCAGCTCTTCTGCTTGCTTTGTTTTGCCACTTCCATCAATTCCTTCTAATGCAATATATAAACCTTTATAGGGATTACGTTTGAATTCTAAATCAAAAGAAATGTGGTATTTCATACTATCGTTACTAGGAACGAGTGTTAGCTATGAGAAAAATAATTCCTGCGACTAGTTACTATTCACTCGTCACTAAATGCTCACTTGTCTTCATGTATTCTTGATTCTTCCGGAGCTTGCTGAAATTTGTATTTGGCAAATTTTTTGCTGGTATAAGGGATCGTTGCAGGTGAAGAAAGTTCTTCAAAAGTCATCGCGCAAATCCGCATGCCGGTTGTTAATTTAATAGCCATTCTCCCCAGATTACCCAGCTCCAAAACAGGCTTGCCATCCCAACCCGGATCAAAAATTGATGCAGTGGAATGAACGACTAACCCTAGACGGCCAAGAGATGATCTCCCTTCCAAACGTCCCATCAAATCTGCCGGAATCTTCACGTGTTCAAGCGTTACAGCCAAAACGAAATCACCTGGCTGCATAATAAAACTACCGTCTTTTGGTATTTTAATCACTTTGGTAATTTCATTACTATAATCTTTTTTTGAGGGATCAATATACGGGTGGCGACTATAGTCAAAAACCCGAAAAGTATTGCCGAGCCGCAAATCAATAGAACAGGAACCAAGTTGATGATCGAAATCAGGAGTTGGCTTAATGACAATTCGCTTGCTAGCAAGAGCTTTTTTGATATCTTGATCAGACAGAACCATGACAAAAAGTGTAGCACGTCCACAAGAGTTTGAAAAGAGACAAAACGAAACCCAAAACGAAATACAGGCTCCTTGACACTCTTTTAGTTCTTCTATACGATAAGTGTATCAATAGTAATGACTGCAATCTCTTCTTACGGAAACTTTCTGTCCAAAATGGAGATTAGTGTCTATACGAAAAGCATGAAAAAAATAATCTTTTACAAAATTCGCAAATAAATTCGCTTTTAATAAAAATGAAACGATTTCGTGATAAAAGAAAAGTTGTATCATTAACCCTTGTCGGTATTGCATATTTACTCATCGTTACACCTTTGATTATTTCCAACCTGCAAAAACAGCAAACAAACAAAGGACATGCATCAACAATGACAGCACAGCAAGCTTGTGGGATAGCAACAAGCAATACCATGCTTATCATTGACCGCTCAGGCAGTATGAATGAACAGGATGCCTCATCTGGAACAAAAATATCTAATGCAAAAATCGCTGCAAATAATTTTGTTGACCTTACAGCAAAAAACAATAATAACGAAGTTGGATTAGTCTCTTTCTCCAACAATGCAACACTGGATAGCCCGCTCACAAGCGATTTTACCAGTGTCAAAAGCCATGTAAATCAGCTTAAAGCTTCAGGAACAACCTGTATTCAATGCGCTATCGACCAGGCAAACAATGCACTCACAATTGGGAAAAGAACAGCTGTCAAAAACGTCATTGTGCTGCTTACTGATGGCTTGGCCAATTATATTGAAGGATCAAACCGGCAAGTAAGCCAGGCGGTTGCAGAAAAAGCAGCGCTCACTGCTGCAGCTAATGCACAGAAAGCAAATGATGCGATCATTTTTACTATTGGACTTGGTAAAGATGTCAATAAAACATTCCTGCAGCAACTTGCCACCTCAACAGGGGGACAATATTACTTCCCTCCTTCGTCAAATAATCTTAAAAGTATTTATAGCCAAATCTCACAAATTATCGCACAAGGCTCCATCAGCGGCTATGTCTTTAATGATGCAAATAATAATGGTCAATACGATCCAGGTGAACAAAAACTTTCAGGATGGACATTGCAAGTAACCCGACAAGGATCTTCTGCTACGCAAACAATTACGACTGACAATACCGGTTCATTTATGATCCCTAAATTATGCAATGGCACCTATACGCTAAAAGAGATACCGAAAACAGGATGGAAACAGACAGTGCCAGCTAATCCTGCTGGTTACACAATTGCGATTACTACTGGAAATGCAGTTACGGATAAAATTTTTGGCAACATGATTGTGCCGCCTACTCCTACACCTGTATCGACAGAGATGTATATGACTGTCTATCTTGATGACATCGGTAACCGAGGTGACAATGCAAATCCATCAGCAAACTCTTTGAGCAATAAAAACCCCAAACATTCAAGTATTATTGCTGAAACGCAAATATTTACAGCACAAAACCAGTTAATAGCAAGCGGACCCGGCACTCTCACCTATAACCCATCATTGGGTGCATATACGGGCAATGTTCCCATATCAGCTGGCTTCCCCTCTGGGAATTATCTTATCGATATCAAAACACCATCGCATCTAAGTAAGCAAGTTGGCGGCATACAGACAATTATCGCAGGGCAAACCAATACAATCGCGCCCGTTGCCCTGGTTGCCGGAGATATCAACAATGATAATGTGCTCAATATCCTTGACTATAATCTGCTTCTTAATTGCTACAGCGATCCTGCTCCACCTGTTGCTTGTACTCCAGCCGGAAAAACAAGTGCAGACCTCAATGACGATGGCTTAGTCAATCAGTTTGACTATAATCTTTTCCTGCGCGAGCTTTCTGTGCAGCAGGGGCAATAAACAATAGGTAACAATAAAAATCATCTTGTATTCTTACGCTTACTTAGTTTATGCTTAAAACAGATATATGGAGACCATACCGCAATTCTCAACACAATCTGATCAATCCTATTCCGCACCGGCAGCATCCGGTAAGTCTTTTTTAACTGCATATCTGCTCTCACAATTTTTGGGGATTTTCGGAGCTGACAGATTTTATTTGGGATATAAAACATTAGGAATTATCAAACTCATTACGCTTGGAGGACTGGGAATATGGGCGTTTGTTGACCAATTACTGCTTTTAACCAATAATCTCAGAGATGCTAGCGGTAACCAGCTGAGTGGATATAAAGCAAACCGTACTATAGCAATTATCATTTTTATTGCTTTTTGGATTATTATTGAAGCATTTATTTTTTACCGGCTCGAATTCAAATCAAATCCATTTCCTCAACATAGTCCAAGTCCATATCATTCAACTCTCCAACCAGTATCTGGAACCAATGCTCCTCTCCCTCCCATCGTTACTCCATCTGGAGACACCTACCAGGTCCCTCTGGGAAAAGCGGCGTCTTTTGACGGGTTTACGTTATGGATAGAAAAAGTGATACAAAATCCTGTCGTATCTGGCGATAAGCCCGATCCCGGGACACAGTACCTGGAAATTGATTTTGCGGAGAGCTATTCAGGAACCAGCCCTGCTTATTTGCCGGGTAATTTTTATTATACTGAAGCATCAGGATATCCACTTCAAACAGCAGATACGAAAGGAAAAATCCCAAACGCCAATAAAAAAATTACGATACCCGGCAAAACATCGCTGTACGCACTTTCATCAACAAATGGGAGTATTATAAAAAACCGGTATCTTATTTATGAAATTCCGAAAGGCGATCAAGGAGAATTTGTGTGGAACACCGTAGCAACCGCGACACAATACAAATCAATTGTCTATCTCTTACGATAAATTAAACCAGAGGGAAAAACTTCAATAGAGAGGGAAAATAGTTATTTTTTCGGGTAGCATACACCATCAACAAACCCGCCAAATCGAGTTGTTATACCCCTAAGGTAGACATCCGTTGGCTTTGCTTTTTTAGCTCTTAAGAGTTCTCTTAAAACTTCTCCTTTTTTTACATCTGTTCCTTTTCTTATATAAAGACTCGCACCTAGTATTCGATCTATACCTACATAATTTGCTCCTGCAGGTACATAATATTGCTGTATTACCACTTGGTTTGGCTTCAGAGCAACTACAAAACCTTTTCCAGTAGCAAGATTATCTACATCTTTTAATGGCGTTGTTGGAGATGGACATGCATCCGGAGATTTAGTTGCAGTTGGCGAAGAAGGAGTTTCACTTCTACCTGTTGCTGGAGCAGTAACTTTTACAGATGAGCCTACCCTCTCAGGCTGCTCTGGACCACATGCGGCAATCAATGCCCCCCCTATTCCTACGAGAGCAGCAGCTTTTGGTAAAAATTTTGATCTTCCTTCTTTTCCCATAATAATAACTTGTGATACTATATACCTTAGCATGCTCTTTTGTCAAGAGTCAAAATGACATATGCACATATTGGGTTTGGATTGATATTGCGATATAAAGAATAAAATAAAATTGCACAATATTACGTACTTTGTTGTCTAATATAGACAACATACTATTATCCTATAAAAATTACTTTTTTCTACTAATACCCTTCTTAGGCATATTGACACGCATCTTTTACTTCTGTACGCTTATTATATGAGTTCTATCAGAGTTATTCTTGCAATAACAATATTTCTATTAACACTTCTTTTTACTCAAAATACAGTACTTCCTTTAAAATTTCCATTCCATGTGGGCATTTGCTACGCAAAAGTATCATGTGGGTCAATAGGAGGAACATGTGCAGCAACATGCCCTGCCAATACGACAAATGACGGACCCACATATTGCGGTACCGTTAGTGGAGCAAACTGCTGCGTACCCATAACATGTAACGCACATACAAACTGTACGGGTTGGTACTATCCTTATAATACCTGTGCTAACGGCAATGATTATCAATACTGCACCCACACAAATTCCAACTGCACGACCAATTCCTATTATAACTATGGAACTTCCAATAATTGTGGCAGTCCAGGCGTATGTTATCCAAGAACCGGAGCGAACGGCGCATATTGTGAACCTTGGTGCTCCATTGAGACATGTAATCCTTGGACTACTCCACCAAATACCTGCAATAAAAATAATATGTCTCGAACGTGTACCTATACAAAGACTCCGGGAGGAGGACCTTGTGTACGAAGCCGTGCGCCAACTCAATACAAAACGATAAATAATTGTAGTGGACCTCATGTTTGTCGTAATGGTAAATGTATACCATGGTGTTCAATCATATCATGCGGTGCTTGGTCTATCGCTACTAATAGCTGCAGTAACAATAATGAACATCGAACTTGTAATTTCACTTCGATACCCGGAGGTGGTGCTTGCATTTCTCACTCTGCCCCGACAGAATATCGAACAGTAAATACTTGTAGTGGACCTCATGTTTGTCGTAATGGTCAATGTATACCATGGTGCAATGTCGAATCCTGCAGCCCCATCTGTGATCATATCGGCGTAAATACAACTTGTTATGCAAACAATGCCTATAGAACATGCAATTATACAAGTTTGAGTAGCGGGGGTGCCTGCATACCTAAAGCAGCAGCAAATCAAGCCTGTACACTATTTACTTGCACTGTCCCATCATGGGGATGCTTCGGAGGAACCTGTCAACCAGTATATACTATTCGTGGTAATATTTTTGTAGATTCAAATGCTGATACATTGAAAGATAATAATGAAAATAATTTCACACTAAGCCCTTCTATGATTACCGTCTCTGAGAAGTATCCTCCAGTAAGCAGCGTAAAGCCTACCGTTAGCATAGATCAACAAACAGGCACATATACGATTAGTAATGTTATCTCGGGAGATGTATACGTATCTTATACATCTCTACCGACAAAATATTATATGACAACACCGCTGAACAGCATTCCGCCTACATACGTGGTACACCCAGGCACTCCTTGTTCTACCAACGGAGCACCTGGCGCATCATGTTCCAATGGAAATATTACCAATCTAAATTTCGGTATCATCAATAATGTGCCGTGGATGCAGTCAGTCTGTGGAGATATCCGCAATGATAGTGGGTTTAACAATCAGGAACCCGCGGGGCAATCAGCAATTATCACAAACGGATCCTGCACGACACCAGGAGATATCTTTACGGGTTCTGTTGATGCGCAATTTGGTAACGGCAATGCCTCATCAACAAAACAGGTCGTTGGCGGTTCGCAATATCCTGAAACGTATTATACTGGAGAACAAAACAAAACCTATACCTCTTACTCTGCCCTTTCTGCCAAAGCCCAATCAGCAGGCATCATGCAAACATCTCTCTCAACAGTCTGCACAATCGCCAATTGTACGCTTCCGGGCAAATTGCCTCATGGAATCTATACTGCCAATGGCAATGTTATCCTAAATAGCTACAATTTTCCAGTCAATCAAAACTATATTTTTCTCATTAACGGGAATCTGACCATCAATGGCAATATCAACATCCCGACTTCTTCAACTGCAATTTTTGCTACCTCAGGCAATATTATCGTCTTATCCAACGTCGGAAGCAATGCCAATTCACCTGCACCGGATCTGGAAGGGATATTCAGCGCAGGAAAATCATTTATCATCAATAGTAGTAACATATGTCCTGATCTCAGGCTCAATGTTCAGGGAGAAATTATCGCAAATGCGGGGCAGACAGGAGGAACACTGGTAAATAACCGTAATCTATGTCAATTCAACGCGATAGACCCTACGCTGCAGATAACGAAACGTCTTGATTTTCTCTTCAATCTTCCTGAATTTGTCAGAGTACAACAAACGATATCGCAGGAAGTCGCTCCATAGATCCATATATTCCCTTTGCTCAACATGCACTGAATATTTTATAATAGCTATATGTCCAAAACGACAATCGCTCTGCTCTTTTTTCTTCTTCTTATCACAGGAGCTCTTTTATATGTACAATTTGGCCTCAGACCAGACTCTGTCATCGCATCGTTTCCACATGTTCCCGTCACATCGCTTACCACTCCTGACACATCGCTTTCTCTCAACTCTGAAAAGCAATCCGTTCAAACCGGCCAGACAATTACCGTTGCTGTGCTCATCCATAATCCAAATCCTCATCCAGGACTGGTGCAGATAGAGCTTGCCTATAATCCGCAAATCGTGACGATTGACTCCGTAAACCCCGGAACATTTTTTACCAGACCGGTTATTGCGTTTCACCGAATCGACCCCAACTCAGGAAGAATTTCATACACGCTGCGCTGCCCTACCGATCCGGCAAAAAGAATACTCCAGGACTGTACAAATCCAACTTTGCCTACGGTTGCAACCATTACATTGACCGTTAATCCGTATTTGCAAAAAAACACAACCAGTCTCACTTTTTTCCCTAAAACCGCAATTCGAAGCCTTACCGGCAGAGATATGCTTAAAAAAACAACAGGAATACAGCTGAAAATCTCCAGCTCTTTTTATCAACCCTATCCGATCGCATCCTATTCAGCGACAGCCTCACAAGGAGCATATATTCACTAAGCACATGTGAAATGTATAACGGAAAAGGAATACTACTCGTATGCCCCGATAAAGGCTAATTAATAGTGGCTATGTAGCGTACTTGAGGTTCTGCATTTTTATAGGAGACTGTATACATCGGGAGACCTTTTGCGATAGTATGGAGAGTTGCATGAAGTTGAATATCTGATTCCTTCTTCATATCTTCAAAAGTAACCCCTGGGATTGCCATCGCTTTAATCAATTTTTTCATAAATGCCTCATCGCGCTTTTTATCATAAATAAAATACATTTTATGTTCCTTAGGATCCATGGCATTTACGGTGTGAGTAGTATCATCAATAATTAATACTCCTCGTTCTGCATGCTCACCATTCAAGTTTATCATTTCAACGGTGTCACTAATATCAGCAAGATTTTTGGCATAAGCAATAATTTTTTTGACATCATGGCTTTGGACATCATACGGTTGACGAAGCAAATGTGGTGAGGCTGCCTGAGAAAGATGACCGCAGCCGATAAGCGTCTGATGCATTTGATGATTTGATCCTTCATGGTCTGGATCAGCATGATGGTCAGTATGGATACAAAATGCACCATGCAACTTTTGGCTAATAACTTTATAGACGGCATTAAAACATTGTTCAGGAGTCAGTTGCAATTTCTTCTTGCGGTTAATTGCCATAAGCGCCATGACATAGCCACAGTCACCTCCTGCGCGAGCAAGCATACCCCGTGCAGTATCTGGTGGATACCGGCCATCCACACATTTGCGGCCTTCCATTGCTGTAACTGTATTTTTGCGAACGTAATTAATTGTATGCTGCAATTCTTCAGGAGTAGGTACATCCTGAGTGATTTTGTTTACAATAGGTCTACGTAGATGGACACGATTGATACCAGGGATTTCCTTTTTTATTTGTCGTAACGTAATCATAATGAAAAAAATAATCCGCCAAGTGGCGGATCCTCAAAAAAACTCAGATTAACTGATAACGCAAATCTTAAAAAATGCCATAAAATACAAAACTTTTCTCATTTCTAACACGATTATAACAAAACTCTTACAAAACACAATAGACAAATTTGTCGAAACTCGACAACAGATGTATCTTCAAGAAACAGGCATTTAAGGAATTTTATGCTGCTCTTTTCCTTTTGCTCCCCAGGTAATCGACTCCCCTTTCAAATACGTAATAATCGTAAGGATTGCAGAAAAAAGTAAAAATCGAGGGAAGAAATTCGCTAGCGTATCGCTCACAGAATGCGACTGTGAATCAACCTGTAAAAAGGACTGCACAAGAAATGCTATATAAAGCAGTAAGATAACCCACCCTTTCCAGTTTGCCGGATGCCACCCGTATCCCGACTTATTTGCATTGAACCAATATTTCTGCTTCACCTATTCATTATAACAACATCCCGTTGAGCATTACAATTCATTAAGCATAACTACATTTTGTCATGCTAGTATTATTTTGTCAGGATCAAGTCAGTACGCTATCAAGCATAAGAGAAAAACGCCCTGTATAGTAGCATTATGAAAACAACACAACAATACCAACAAAAAAAGGAAGTAACTGAAAAAGATCAAGAAAAATTTGAAAAAGAAGCACAGGAAGCATTTACACAATTTATGAACGCCCATTTCGGCGACCCGGCGTGTACCAACTGCCTCAAATATTATATTGGATAAATAAAACTTGCAGCATAGGAGGAAATGTTAATGATGCTAATTACTACCTTTTGTGGCACTCATGGGATAACCTTATGATCTCATTCCTGATAAGGATTTACTAAAAACAAATTAGGCATGAAAACAAAAAATGGAGAATGAATTGCCAAACAATAGTTGCTTACTTTTTTTTCTTTCTTA
>JAJYHW010000028.1 GCA_021784535.1 bacterium | reverse complement strand
TGCTATTACATCTTCTCCTGTACCAGTCGATATGCGTATCATCAAGGCCTTGAAAAGATCACCACTTGCTTTAGATTTCTATACATGGGCGACTTACACAGCTTATCAAACACAAAAAACGGGACAATCTCGCACCATCTCATGGGAAATCTTAAATCAACAGTTTGGAGCAGAATATAGTGATGTAAAGGACTTTTCTAAAAAAGCATGGAAGGCTTTAGCAAAAGTTCAAGCTGTCTACCCTGAATTAACTGTTGAGCGTGTTTATGGAGGTATTAAAGTTCTTCCATCAAAACCATCTATTACGATACGATCAAGCAAAAAATAATCAAAAATCCCTCCACCTAATGTGGAAAATTTATACGCTGAAACGGTCCTCTAAAACATACAACTCCATGTAATTAAACGATTTATTAACGATGAAGCGATATGCTTCTATTTGTGAGTTAAAAAAGTTATTCACGCTGAAACGGTCCCCTCTTTTATGCTGAAACGGTCCCCTCTTTTATGCTGAAACGGTCCCCTCTTTTATGCTGAAACGGTCCCCCTACCTATAGTATATATAGTATATAGTTTCCTATAGTTGTTCGAACATAAAATGTGGAAAACTTCTTTTAAGAAAAAAATCAAACCTAGTTCGTTACACTCACAAGTTAAACGATCTCTATAATTCCTCTCTCGCTATGCCTGTACAAGAGCGCTTCGCTAAAGCTCCGCGTCACTCCGTGATGGCCTTTAGCCACTCTTGACAGGCGCTCGATTAGGAATTCTTTACTAGCCAAGACGCAAAGGCGAGAAAAACGCCTTTGCGTCTTCTCTTAACAAGAGAGTTATCCTTTTTCTTGAAAGGCGCAAACTCATTTTTGAGTTTGCATATTGCGTAGTTGATAACTTCGAAAGCGTCACCTCCTAACATCTTTGGCGATTTTCGATGTACTTCTCACATCCATGCTTACGCCAACTTTTCCGTACACCCTTGATTCGTTTCAGTGTTTTCATTTGAGGTCTCGTTTGACAAAAGATTGTTTTGTACTTTGATCTACGTTGCTTGCGATAAAGCGCACAAACTTTTTAGTTTGTGTAAGCGCGCATAGTCAGCTTTTTTAAAAAAGCCTCCCATGACTCCCCTCCAAGACGTTATGAAACGCTGTGACATGGATCATTAAGCTTGATCCTGCCGTAGAGAAGGATTTGAACAAGCTTGATTTTCAATAAGCAAAACGGATCTTACGGTTTTTGTTTGAACGTGTAGCTCACTTGGAAGATCCACGGAGTATCGGGGAAACCTTAAATGGCTCAAGATTCACTACCCTTTGGAAATACCGTGTTGGGGATTATCGCATCATCAGTAGCATTGAGGACAATATCGCTCAAATCCTTGTCGTGAAGATAGGGGATCGCAAAGAGACATACCGCTGAATTCTACTACCGTAGCCGTAAAGTTATGGCACTGATTGCATTCTTTCGGAGAATCTATTTAACGGGGACAACATATGTTTTTGAAAAATTATATGTCTGGAAAATTAGAGGTGAAAAGTCACTCTAAAATGCCTCTAAAACTTCCTAGGATCGCTGTACAGAAGCGAAAAAACTTTTTATAGGAAAAGACCAATAAGAGTAAAGAAACACTCCCAACGGCCGTTGGGAGTGTTTCTTTACCATGTAGTCAATTATTACTTCAGCGCAAAAAAGTTTATTCACAGGGTATCTAATACTTCTCGACCATGACCAAGCATAAAATCGTAAAAATCTTGATCATATCCTTGACCAGCATTAAGTTCATATCCCTCTACGGCGTGAGTGTGAGTTAAAAAAACAGGAAGAATATTTTTTCCATCTTCTATACCGCTTAAACCAGGACTTCCACTGTTGCCTTTTGTGGTATCTATGTCATAAAAAACAGTTTTTCCAGGATCAACACTTCTAATAGGGCCACTGTGAAGGTGTAAAGATGGCTCTTCTATTTCCCCAGGATAGCCAGCTACAGTGATTATCCTGTCAATGTATTCATGAGGTTGATCTGGGAAAAAAGTTGTTGGGAGGCTACCAATAGTAGTATCTAACAATACTCTTTGAGTAATTGGCAATTGTATAACACCAAGATCACGGCTATCATGAACAAAACAATGTTTTCCATTAACTTCAGAAATGTGACTGTACTTAGGTCCTTGTTCATTTCTATACCCAAAAATGATTTGCATCGTTAAAAATCTTTTATCAAATACAAATTTTGAGAACGGTAATTCTCTACGTTTAAAATATTTCTTTACGTCTACTTCATCTATAAAAAGATTATGACCTGCTGTTACTATTTGATTAAGAGAGTTACGAAATCCAGATCCCACATAAGAAAGAGAATCCTCATCACTTAGTTTATACGAGCCATGAAGATAACAAATAGGAAGGTATTGTGGACTTAAATGCTCTTTTACTTTGACACGACGGTCAATAGTCTTTTCATCTTCTCTTTTAAAAAGAGCAAACTGTTTATCCTTTTTATCCTCATGTATTAAAAGCTCTTTTTCCATTTTTATCTGTCGATGCAAATGAAAAATTCTTTCATTAACATTGCTTAATGTTATACCACGTCGTCTTTCCATAAAGAAACTTCTTGGTAAAATGTGCTCCGGAGGTTTTTCTTTTGCGATAATAGGTGTTTCAAGAATTTCTTTTCCACTTTTACCCATAATAGTACCAAAAAACCTTTTAGATGTTTCATATGAGGCTCTAGATGTTATTCTTTTACATAGATGAGCACAAATAGTTTCCTCTACTGCAAGCATTGCAGAAGCCTTCATATAAGGAAAGCTTATTAACGCTATGATAAAAATTAATTTTTTTGCAAATCTCATAATAAAACACCTATAAATTTATTAATATATAATTAATATAAATTTAAAAAAAATAAAAATCAAGAAAAATTAGGTCTACTGACATAAACGTCTTTATTAAGTACACATACGCAATATGTCAAATTGTATACAATTTGATGATGTAAGCGCCATTTTCTATCTCGTCTCCTTTTTAAAAAAGATATCTGCCAAGTAGGGGGGCTGAATAGAGGAGATTTTTAAAAGAAATTAAGTCTTTTCTTGCAATGAATTCCAGAAATGATATACTTGTATATCATTAGGAGATATGATCATGCTTGCGATTAGAATTTCTCATGACATTGAGAATAGACTACAGCATTTAGCTCAAAAAACAGGCCGAACAAAAACCTATTATGCAAGGGAAGCCCTCCTGCGTTTTCTAGAAGATATGGAGGATGAATACCTGGCTCTGTCAAGGTTAGAGACACCCACTAAGAGATGGACCTTTGATGAATTGGAGCAAGGTGTTGATTTGGAACATTGAGTGGGACGATAGAGCGAGGAAAGAACTAAGAAAGCTTGATTCTCCTATCCAAAAGGAAATTCTCAGCTATCTGCGTCTTCGCATTGTAGAATCAGACAATCCCCGTATTTTTGGTCAAAGCCTCTCAGGAAACAAATCTGGCCTATGGAGATACAGGGTCGGAAACTACCGAATCATCTGTAGAATTGAAGACGATGCTTTTGTGGTTCTCGTTATCGGAGTTGGACACAGGAAGGAAATTTATGAAGTCTAAGATAGGTTTTTAACGCCAGTGGCCATCAAGCACAGCAGATTGGAATTGTGAGATTCCAATCATGCATAAGTGCGCATCCTCTTGGGTGATATTTTGTGGGGAAAGATTTCATTTTTCGAAAAATATCCGTCTGAAAGAATTTTGGAGTGAGGCGTCACTTTAGAATGTCTATAAATCATCCTAGAATAATAAGACAAAAGCGAAAAAAGTTTTTGTAGGAATCCGAAAGAACAAAAAACACTCTCAGTTGGCGTTTGAGAGTGTTTTTGGGAAGTTTGAGTTTTGCTGATTTTTGATTTTAGTTGTGAGGAACGCTTGAGGCTGCTTGTGAATATTGAGATAATGATGGCTTAGCAAGATAAGTATCATGCACAAATTCTACAAAATTATTTAAAGATTGTATAAATCTACTCTTTTTAACTTCTCCTTCTTGTCCATTATAAAGAGGGTAGAAATGCCTACCGTCTATGAGCAAATTATAGATAGTAGGATTGCCTTTAGCTAAGGTACCAGCATAATTTAACGCTGCTCTTTCTCGATTTAATACAAAGTAATTAACTGTAATATTATTTTTTCTTGCTATAAGTTCAGAAATTCCTGCAGGAAAATTTCTACCGACAGGTACTTCTATGTAATATTCATCATTTTCAGGATTTAAATATTTTGCCATGTATTGCTGTATATCTTGCAAACGTATAGCTCCTGAAATGACATTATCATCATACTGTACAGTATTTCTAAACCTTTCAGGCAATTGTTCAACATCACCATTTACTCTCTCAAGACGTGAGTTTCTAAGTATAGAATAGTCATCATTTTCTTCTAACATGATTTTAATATTTTCAGGAACTAGGTCTATTCTTTCTCTATACATCATCTCTCGATAATAACCTAACATTTCTAAACTCATAGTTCTTTGAGAGTCTTCCTCCCTTGAAGTTTCTTCTGCTACTCTTGTTCTGATCTGTGAGGCTCTTTGGCTGACAACATTCCCTATTTCCCCATCCTGAGTAAAGATAGCGTGAAAGAAACAATCACCATCTGGTATTGCAGAACCAACCATATACCATTCGTAAATTCCAGGGTTATCAAGAAAATCATTATATTGATGTACTACAAGTTTTGGAAGTGCACCCAAATCAACTTCTGTTTCAAGATCAATAACAGGTTCTTGTAAAGACTTTGATATTAACTGTCCCAGAGCGCTACGTCCAATGGTTATTTGATCTTCGTCATTATTCCTAATAGATAAACTACTTAAAGTGGTTGTTAAGTTTCTTACATCTCGTGTGCTTACATCATGAAAAGGCTTAAACGTTAGATAATTAATTGTTGGAAAGTTAGTTCTTGTACCATGTAGTACATTCAATTCATTGTTAATTAAATAGAGTGTAGACTCTGTGACGCTGCGTCTAATCTTTTTATCGAAATCAACAGGAAGCTCAAGAAATGGTGGCCTTCTAACCTCTTCTACTCTTCTTAATAAGTTGCCTATTGTACGCTCATCTTGCCCATCTATAATAGCCCTAAATAAGTGAGCAAACGCGGGACGAACAAGTCTATCATCGGTTATAATTTGTACAAGACTATTAACTGTACGTTGTAATCTAGCATTTTCTAAATTAGCCCTTTCTAATTTTAAAGGAGTATCAATAGAAGGCTTGGATTTTGACTTTTCAGGAGTTCCTTTATAAATGATTTCTTGTTTTGGCCTGGGGGGCGATTGCGAAAGATGTCCATCTTCATCTTTAATATCTCCTTCAAGGTTCGGTGTCATTGCAAAGCTTAATGATGAGATAGAAAAATAAATAGAAGTTAAAAGGATATATTTTTTTATAAACGCAGTCATAAATTCTCCTGTCGTTAATTTTTATTTACTTTTATTTTTACTCAAAAATCATCTTTTACCACTCGTGTAAAGTCAAGTTCAAAATTTCATGAAATTGAATCAGAAAGAAAATATATCAGATGATTTTGGCGAGGCGCGCTTATACATTCTGGTAAATGATGCTTGGGTGCAGGCGCCAAAGACTATAAATAAATTACTAAGTAAATAAAGAAAAATAACAAGATTGTCATGAGCACATGGATAAGATAAACTAAGCGCGACGTACAGATGAGCAAACATCTGCACGCCGCTAACCATAACGACTTGAAAGGAGTCATCATGGCTGATCATGATATACAAAAATCTCAACATCTATTAAAGCGTCTTAATGAAGAAATAATTTTTTTGAGCAGCCTTATGGCTCAGGCACAAATTGTTTCCTCTAATTTACAAGGAACTTGGATAGCTATTGATCAACTTTATAGAAGTTGGAAAAGAGATATCGAATCTTAAAAGTAACACCTCTCATGACAGTTGAAAAGACTTTCGTTCTGTCATGAGAGGCGCATTAAAAACTTTTAAAAATGTAGGCATTTATGAGAAAATTTCTTTCAATACTGTTTGAAAACTTGGCAGAAAAATTTAGAGAAAAAGACAGTCACATAGTCATTTCAGAATCTAAGAATATAGATAACGAGAGTAAGCCTAAGGCTAAAAAATCTCTCAAGAAAAGAAGTCCGAAAGTACAGAAAAACGCAGCAATAAAAGCGGAAATTAAAGAAGCTTTTCCTGAAATTTCAGATCAAAAAATGAATCTTATCTCTATTGCTGGTGACATTAGACTCGATCCTGATAAAACAGAATCTGCCTTTATGGCCCGACAATTAGTTCAGGCCACATTGCCTCATAAAAACCCAGGAAATGTACCCGCGTGGTCACGTACAAATGGAGGTTTAACATTGACCATTCGTCCAGGATGGGATGAAAAGAAAAAGGAAGTGATAGGATATCCTTACGGTACAATTCCACGGCTCCTGTTATTTTGGATAACAACGGAAGCAGTTCGTACAAAAAGTCCACAGATAGAGCTTGGAAATAACTTAGCAGAATTTATGGAGGAGCTTGGTCTTGATCCAAGAAGAGGTGGAAAGAGAAGTGATGTAAGACGTATGCAAGATCAAATGAGACGTTTGTTTCAATCAACTGTTAGCTTTAGCCAGAGATTTCAAAAAGGAGAGGCATGGCTTAATATGCAAATTGCTCCAAAAGGAATGTTTTGGTGGGACGAAAACAAACCAGAACAAGGAACACTGTTCGAAAATTGGATTAAACTAGGGGAAGATTTCTTTAATGCTATTACATCTTCTCCTGTACCAGTCGATATGCGTATCATCAAGGCCTTGAAAAGATCACCACTTGCTTTAGATTTCTATACATGGGCGACTTACACAGCTTATCAAACACAAAAAACGGGACATCG